>SKYA01000187.1 GCA_007128135.1 Paracoccaceae bacterium
AGTTCCGCCCGCGCCTCCTCGGATACGGGCGAGATGTCGAGATGTTCGGCCGCCTTGTCGATGCCCCTCGGGGAGGCGAAGATCAGCCGGATCGCGACCACCAGTTTCGACAGGATCAGCAGGGTGAAAACTGCAAGCAGTCCGGCCCATATTCCCTGCGGGATCACCAGCGGTGTGCGCAGGGGCGTTGGCGCCATCGCGCCCAGTTCCCAGGACCGCAGAACCTGCGCTCCGGCGCGCCATGTCAGCAACGCGGCGAACGCACCGAGCGTCAGGTAGGAGAAAACGTGCAGGATCAGCCTTGGCAAGGCTGACAGACGCGACAGGACAAGGTCGACGCGCACATGCGAATTTGCCGTCAGCGCCGCAATGAACCCGACCGCCGATCCGATGGCGTAGACATAGCCCCCGATCTCGTCGACGCCCATCAGCGAGGTGTTGAACCCCTTGCGCATCAGGACCTCGACCACGGTCAGGAAGGCAAGGGCGAGAAACGCGCCCCCTGCCAGAATTGTCATCGCATCGACGATTTTCGCAATGCCGCGGTTCATGTCCTGCCCTCCTCCTCGCGGTCTAGTCGATGGTATATCCGGTGACCGCGCCGATGGAGTCGTTCCAGATCGCGGTGCAGGCGTCGTATGCCGCGTTGCACTCGGCGCCCCAGCCAGGCAGCACGACCTGGCTGACCGCGTCGATCAGCAGGGCTTCGGCCTCGGCATCGAAGACCGACAGGGTCATTGCGGCCTCGGTTCCGATCTCGCAAGGCTGAGCGCCAGTGTTGCAGTTCACGCCATCCGCGGTCGCCATTGCAGCGACAGACCACATGTCGGCCTCCATCTTCGCCACCTCCGCTGCCAGCAGGGCGCGGTCCGGGTCCGACAGCCCGTCCCAGAAAGAGCCGTTCGCCACATGCAACTGGATCGCCCAACTCATCGGCAGGGTATAAAGGGTGTCGGTCACCTCAAACCACTTCGCTTCATTTCCCGAAAGCGATGCTGTTATGGCACAGTCGATCACGCCGCGTTGCAGGCTGGGATAGACCTCGGAAAAGGCCAGTGTCACCCCGGTCCCGCCGAAATATTCCACAAGGTCGCTTAGTGCCGACGAGAAGATGCGCACCTTTTTGCCTGCCAGATCCTCGAGGCCGGCAAGCTCGCCCCGGCAGAACAGCATCTGCGCCGGATAGGGCCAGATAGCCAACAACTCGCCATCGAACCTGTCACGGATGCGGGCTGCCAGCGGCGCGCGATATGCCTCTATCGCGGCACGGGCGGTCTCGAGCTGGGGCATGATGCCGGGCAGGTCGAGCCCCAGCACGAAAGGGTCGTCGCCCGACACATAACCGGGCGAGATGGCCATGATCTGGAAGGCCCCGGACTGCAACTGCCGGAACGCGTCATAGCCTCTCAGCCCCAGTTCGTCGATTGACCGGAAACGGGTTTCAAACGCGCCTTCGGTTACGTCTGCCAGCCCTTCGAAAAAGGGCTTCTCGATCTGTGAATTCTGATACTGGTTCGAGAAGCCTCCGATGACGTTGATCGTCGTCTGGGCGTTCGCTGCAAACGGAATGCCAGCCACAGTGAGGGCGAAACCGGCTGCAAAACGAGTCAATGATGTCATGTCATGTCCTTTCAGTTGCGGATCCGCTGTGCGCGTTTCTCGGGGATGATTGCAGTGACTTGAGGAAATCGTGGAAAGCGGCATCGAAGTCCCCGGGCGTTTCAAGCATGGGCGAGTGGCCGCTTTCCGTGCAGACATGCAGACGACTGCCCGCAATTCCGCTTTGCAGCGCGTTCGCATGTTCGATAGGCCGCCCGACATCATGTGCGCCATGGACAATCAGTGTCGGACAGGTGATCCGTCCAAGCTCTTTCACAAGGTCAGTCTCGAGCAGAGAGGCCTGTACATCGATCATCGCATTGAGCGGGGCCATCATCGCGCGCGCGACATATGCGTCAAAGAACCCGCCTGGCGGAGACTGATGAAACCAGTAGGCGCTGACCTCGCGCATCAGGTCCAGGGTGAAACCATCTGTCCGCAACCTGTCGAGAAGCTGCTGACCGACGCGGTGGTTGCGCATGCTGGGTCCGGTGCCGACAAGGACCATGCCGCCGAACCTGTCGGGATACCGGATGGCCGCGAGCTGACAGACAACGCCGCCCATCGAGTGCCCTACGATAACCGGCAAGTCAAGCGCCAGCGCATCCGCGAAATGAGCAAGCCTGTCCGCGAAGCTGCTGACACTGTAGCCATTGGGTGGTGGGTCAGAGCGCAGAAAGTTGTTGATTGCATATCCGGCCGCGCCGCGGGGCAGATTTTGCATTGTCAGGTGCCACAGGTCCGAAGAGCTGCCAAAACCGCCATGGACAAAGATGATCGGCTGCGATGCCGGCGGCGTGCTGTCGTACCAGACCGACGATCCATCGACATCCAGGCTTCGGGAAAAAAGCATTGTCAGTGTCCGGTGGTTTCTGCGGTTGCAGTCATCTTTCTCCAGGCGAATGCAAAACAAAAGCTTCAAGAATTTTGAAAACATGATAATAAATTTTCGGTTTCTCGCAAAATGAGACACCAGTAGAGGGCGGAATGACCAGAACAAGCGGCAAACGCTATCCTGAGATCGGCGACCGCCTTCGGGCCTATCGCATCGGCACAAACCGAAGCATCGACGACGTTGCCCGGCGACTGGGGGTCAGTCGGGCGGCGGTCTACCGCTATGAGCAGGGCGAGGTCGTCAAGATCGAGACGATTGCGCGGCTGGGCAAGCTGCTGGGCGTTCCGCTGATCGAGTTGCTGGGCGTAGAGATCGAATTCATCTCGAATGGCGTCGCCTTTTTCGAGCGTCTTCGCCAGATCGAGGAACATGCACTCTCAACAGTCGTGGTCTACGGCCCCATTGCCTACGTGCTGACCTCTCCGGAATATGACGATATTCTCGAGAGGGTTCTGACCGAGACCTTCGCTGCGGAAGAGGCGTCCTCTGCCGCCAAGGTCAAATCGCTGATGGACACGTTGCTTCGGCGAAAATCCAACTTCCTGAGCAGGAAGTCAGGCATTGTCAGTATTTCTTCCGTCAACGAGATCGAACGGTTCCTGACGACGGGGCTGGTGTCCCGGACTGGCGTTACGGCCGCATTGTCTGCCGAACGGCGCGCCCATGCGGTGCGCGAGGTGCGCCATATCGCCAACATGGTGCGCCATCCTCCAATGGG
>SKYA01000063.1 GCA_007128135.1 Paracoccaceae bacterium
CACAATCGGACAATTCGGGTTTTGCGATACGGGCGTCTTCAGCGCCTATCTGATGTCGCGCCAGCGGATGCGATTCGGCTCGGGCAACCCGCTCGCTGGTGTCCTGATGATCTCCGAAGCCCAGATCGAGACCGGTTCCAGCAACGTCGGCGGACAATTCGTCTATGGTGAGGCCGGCCTTCATGTGAAGTTCAACAGCTCGAACGTGTTCAGCGGCTGCCCGGATGGCAACTTGAAGAGCCAGACAGCCATCGAATTGCCTGGACAGGAACAGGGACCCCTCACGTCGCGCCGACTCTCACTGGTCAGATGACGCGGGTTCAGTCGGCCGCGTCGGACGCCGGCCCGTGACACAGGTTGCCCCCCGGGCGGCAATCGGCTATCGCGCGGCAGGAGCATGGCAGGCAAGGAGCGCAGCCTATGGCCAGTGACAAGACCGGGTTGAGCTATGCGCAGGCGGGCGTCGATATCGACGCGGGCAATGCGCTGGTCGAAGCGATCAAGCCCGCGGCAAAGGCAACCGCCCGCGCAGGCGTCATGTCGGGGCTGGGCGGTTTCGGGGCGCTGTTCGACCTCGGGGCCGCAGGCTATCGCGACCCGATCCTCGTGGCCGCCACCGATGGCGTGGGCACCAAGCTGCGCATCGCCATCGACACCGGCCATCTCGAAACGATCGGCATCGACCTAGTGGCAATGTGTGTCAATGACCTGGTCTGTCAGGGCGCGGAGCCGCTGTTCTTTCTGGACTATTTCGCGACCGGCAAGCTGGATGTGCCCGCCGCGACGCGCATCATCACCGGCATTGCCGAAGGCTGCCGGCGCTCTGGCTGCGCCCTGATCGGCGGCGAAACAGCCGAGATGCCGGGCATGTATGCCGCGCAGGATTTCGATCTGGCAGGGTTTGCCGTGGGCGCGCTGGAGCGCGGCGCTGCCCTGCCCTCGGGTGTTGCGGATGGCGATGTGCTGCTGGGGCTTGCCTCGGACGGGGTGCATTCCAACGGCTATTCGTTGGTGCGCAGGATCGTCGAGCGCGCCGGACTGGGCTGGGACGCGCCCGCGCCCTTCGGGGCGGGCACGCTGGGCGCCGAATTGCTGGCGCCGACGCGGATCTATGTCCGCCCGGTGCTGGCGGCGGTCCGCGCAGGCGGCGTGCATGCGGCCGCCCATATCACCGGTGGCGGGCTGACCGAGAACCTGCCGCGCGTCCTGCCCGAAGGGCTGGGCGCCGAGATCGAGCTTGCCGCCTGGAGCCTGCCGCCCGTGTTCGACTGGCTGATGCGCGCAGGCGGGCTGGACGAGGCCGAGATGCTCAAGACCTTCAACGCAGGCATCGGCATGGTGCTGGCGGTCGCGCCCGATGCCGCCGAGAGCCTGCGCGCGCTGCTCGCGCAGGCGGGCGAGCGGGTCCATACTCTCGGCCATGTGCGCGCAGGCGCGGGCATGCGCTACAGCGGCGCGCTGGCATGAGCCACAGGCGGGTCGCGATCCTGATCTCGGGGTCAGGCTCGAACATGATGGCGCTGGCACGCTCGATGCGCGATGACCATCCCGCGCGGCCCTGTCTGGTGCTTTCGAACCGTCCCGAGGCAGGCGGTCTGGCGCGCGCGCAGGCGATGGGCATCCCCACCGCCGTGGTCGATCACCGTCCCTTTGGCAGCGACCGTGCCGGGTTCGAGACCGCCCTGCGCGCGGCTCTCGACGATGCGCGCGCCGACCTGATCGCGCTGGCAGGCTTCATGCGCGTCCTGACCGCCGGATTCGTCAACGCCTATGCCGGGCGGATTCTGAACATCCACCCGTCGCTGCTACCGAAATATCGTGGCCTCGATACTCATGCCCGCGCCATTGCCGCAGGCGACACCGAGGCCGGTTGCACTGTCCACGAGGTCACACCCGAACTGGATGACGGCCCGATCCTGGGGCAGGCGCGCGTGCCCATCCTGCCCGGCGACACGCCCGCGACGCTGGCCGCCCGCGTCCTGCCGATCGAGCACAGGCTCTATCCGCTGGTGCTGCGCCGCGTGGTCGAGGGCGAGCGCGGGCTCATCGTGCTGCCCTGAAGGCGCGAATCTCGCGTTCGAGCCGCGACAGTTCGGCATGGGCCTGCAAACGTTCCAGCCGCAGAAAGGAAATCTGGCTGCGACTGGCCGCGATTTCGGCCTGGGCACCGCCGTCGGCCTGCCCGTCCTGCGCGGCCAGCAGGGCGGCAATGTGCGCCTCCAGACGGCTGATCTCGCTGTCGATCTCGCGCAGGCGCATCTCCTGGCGATGGGCCGCGCGGCCCAGGTCATGCCCGCGCAGGAACCCCGCCTCGCTGGTCGCGGGACAGACCCCGCGATAGCTGCGGCCCGCGCGCCCTTCCTCCAGCCCGCTGCGCGGCGTGCAGTATTGCGCCAGCCCCCGCGCATGGCCCTGCGCCCAGGCGGCCCGATCCGGCGTGACATCGACCCGCGCGCAGGCCCGTTCATGACGCGCGAGGATGGTCTCGGGCACCTGTCCGCGCGCCCCGTCCCGCTGCCCGATGGCCCCCCAGTCGCCCGCAAGGCATTCCTCGCGCGAGACCGACGCGCAGCCGGCAAGCAATACGCCCAGCAGCAATATGGCAATCATTCTCATGCGCGCACCTCCTTGTCATCATGCACGGTCCAGATCGTGCGCTGCACCAGCGCGCCATCCTCCGGGCGCAGCAGAATCGACGGGAACGCCGCATGGCGCGGGGCATCGGGCCAGCACTGGCTTTCCAGCGCGACACCGAAAAAGGGCCGCCCGGGGTGTCGCGCGGCATCATAGACCTGCAGCCCCGGCTCGGTGGTGGCCATCTCCAGCAAGGGCGCGCGCGGCTCGTCCGGCAGGCTCAGCCATGCGACCGTCCGCAGCGGCCCTCGCGCGCGTGCAACGCAGAAGCAATGGTCATAGCCCTGATCCGGCCGCTGGCCCAGCGGCTGGCCCCGCCGCAGGTCCAGCCACCCGGCCACGGGCTCGGGCGGCCCGGGCGGGCAGCAATCCGGCCCCGGCACCAGCATCTCATCCGCAGCGACGCGCAGCACATGGCCCGCAAGCCCGCCCTGCCCGCGCAGGTTCCAGTAGGCATGGGGGGCAAGATTTGCCAGCGTCGGGCGGTCGGTCCGGCTGACCAGATCGAGCGACAGGTGCCTGCCCTCCAGCCGGTAGCGCGCCTCGAAGCGGCGCGCGCCCGGAAAGCCCCCCTCACAATGCGCAAGCTCCAGCCGCAGCGTGACATGCGCAGGCCCGCAATCAACGATCTGCCAGACCCGCCCGTGCAGCCCGTCCGCCCCGCCATGCAGCAACTGCCGCCCCTCATTGGGCACAAATCGCCACAGGCTGTCGCCAATCATCGCCTCGGCGCCACGGATCCGCCCGGCCACCGGTCCGACAACCGCGCCGCAATAACGCATGTCACCCAGATAGGGCGCGAGCGTCGCGAAACCCGCCACCAGCGAAGGCCCGTCACCGATGCGGCACGATTGCAGGATCGCGCCGAGGCTCAGCACACCGACCTCCATCCCCCCCGAGCGCAACGTGACCCGCGCGACCCGCCGGCCATCGGGCAGGACGCCGAAATCCGAGATCGCGCCGGGGCTCATCCGCGCGCGGCCCTCTGCCCACGCCGCGCGGCATAGAGCGCCACCGCCGCCGCGTTCGAGACATTGAGCGACCCGAACCCGCCTGCCGCCGGGATCCGCGCAAGCAGGTCGCAGTTGTCGCGCGTGCGCTCGCGCAGCCCCGGACCCTCGGCCCCCAGCACAAGCCCGACCGGTCCCGGCGGCACCGAGCCCAGCGCGTGATCGAGATCCTGCGCCGCACCACCGTCAAGCCCGATCAGCAGATACCCGAGCGATTGCAGCAGTTCCATCTCCTCGGCCAGATTGCGCACGCGCAGATAGGGCTGACGCTCCAGCGCCCCGCTGGCGGTCTTGGCAAGCGCGCCGGTCTCGGGGGCGGCGTGGCGCTGGGTGGCGATGACAGCGCGCGCGCCGAACACCTCGGCCGAGCGCAGGATCGCGCCCACATTCTGCGGGTCGCTCACCCGGTCCAGCAGCACCACCAGCCCTGCCCCGTCCCCGGGCGCACAAAGCGCGCGCGTCTCACCCCAGTCCAGCGGGCGCACCTCCAGCGCGGCCCCCTGATGGACCGACGCGGGGTCGATGGGCACATCGAACTTGCGCGGATCGACGATTTCGGGTGCCAGCCCCGAGGCCACGATCGCCTCGGACAGCTTGTCGGCCGCGTTGCGCGTGACGACCAGACGGCGCCTGTCGCGCGCAGGGTTCACCAGCGCGTCGCGCACGGCATGCAGGCCGAACAGCCAGAGCGTCTCGGACCGCTCGGCCCTGCGCGCCTTTTCCTTGTCGATCACCCAGGTGGGCTTCTTCATCTGCCGGACCCCTGCTGACTGCTGTCCAAGCCTGCCAGCATGCGCATCGCCGGGCAAGGTGCAAGGGCGAAAACCCTGCGTCCACGCGGGCGCCCGACAGCGCCGCGCGATAATCCCCGGTCACCCGTTTTCCGGCCTTGACGCCCCCAGATCGCTTGGGTATTCGGTCCGCCAGAGGGCGACGAGCTGCAAGGTGCGGCAGCGGACTGTAACTCCGCCGGGGAGACCCACGCCTGGTTCGATTCCAGGGTCGCCCACCATTTTTCGCGCATTGCGATGTCATGAACATCTGAAAGTGACGCTGAAGAACTCGTTTTCGGAAACACCCGACTTGTCGAAAGACTGAGATCAGTCGTCTATTGCCTGACGCAGTCAGTTTCAGATCGTTCGAGTTCCCAGTGTTGCTTGCGGATTATCAGCCGATCACTTTGTCGTCGAAGGTAGTAGGCGTTGCGATTGGTGTTCTTGCCGGTATTCACATAGATTTCAAAGCCGACGACCTTGTTGTTGGCGACGTGCTCAATGACCAAAGACACGTCAACGGTATATGCGTAGCTTCGTCCATCTCCCCTCAGAACAAAGGGGGGGCCATTTGACCCATCTGAGTATAGATACCCTCGACAAACCCACATTTCCTCCGCGACCAGAGCCTTGCCCATCAAAAGCAGGCAGATCAACCAAAACAGTCGTTTCACATCAATCCATGCCCTGACATGACGTACTGACTGAGTATCCTGCGGGCGAAGAACCAATGCAAGCCGCAGGCGCGGCTTGCCGCAATCCTTCTGACTTAGCCGCCTAGCTCTAACCAAATTCATGCTAGAGCGGCGCAGCTTCAGGCAATCAGTAGATATACCGGATCTGCTCGCTCCAGAAATGCTCGACCCGCTTGAGCGTGCGCGCGACCATGTCGAGCGAGGCGAATTCGACCACCCCCTTGTGCTGCATCTCCTCGGCATGGCGTCGGAACAGATCGGCCACGCGCGCGCGCAACTCCTGACCTGCGGGCGTCAGCCGCACGCGCACGGACCGCCGGTCCATGGCGCAGCGCTTGTGGTGCATGTAGCCAAGTTCGACCAGTTTCTTGAGATTGTAGGACACGTTCGAGCCCTGGTAATAGCCGCGCGTCTTCAACTCGCCTGCGGTCACCTCATTGTCGCCGACATTGAACAGCAATAGCGCCTGCACCGGGTTGATATCCGCCGCGCCCAGGCGTTCGAATTCATCCTTGATCACGTCCAGCATGAGCCGGTGCAACCGCTCCAGCAATGCCAGATTGTCCAGATAGCGGCTCAGGAACTCGCCCCTCAGCGCGCCCCCCAGATCCTGCTGAATGCTCACGATGTGCTCCATCTCGGCCTTTATCCGGAGCAAGGATGCCAGCGAGAGGGAAAGATTGCGTTAATGCGGCCGTACCACCCCGGCTGCCTGTGCAATCACGGCAAGTAGCGGCGCCAGATGCGCCGGGGCCGGCTGTGCGCCGGTCACCCAGAGATAGAGGTCCTGGTCGTTTTCCCCCAGCAGCCGCTCATAGGCGTCAAGCTCTGCCTCGTCGAACCCGTGCAGCGCGCTGTCCGCATAGGGGCCGAGAATCAGGTCCATCTCCTTCATGCCGCGCCGCCAGGACCGCATGCGCAGCTTCTTCAGGCGCGCCTCGCGCGCGTCCGGCTCCATCACAGCGTCTCGCGCAGGATCACGCGCAGCCGCTTCTCGGCGCGGCCCATGCGGGTGGCAAGCTGGGTCATCTGGCTGCGCATCGCCTGCAGATCGGCCAGCACGTCCTTGGCATCGGCGGCAATCTCCTCGGCGCTGGCCGGTTCCTGCACGCCCTCGCCCTCGCCGGTCAGCATCCAGCGGATGGAGACATTCAGCAGCCCGGCCACCATCTGCAGCTTGTTGGCGCGCGGCTCGGAGCTGTCATTCTCCCACGCCTCGATGGTCTTGAGCTTGACGCCAAGCCTGCGCGCGAGCTGCGCCTGGGTCAGATCCTGCGCCTCGCGGGCGGCCGTAAGCCGGTCGCCGAAGGTCGCGTGATCTCCCGAATACCAGTCGGTGCTGTCATCTGTCTGTGTCATCTCTTCCCCTGTAGGACGTGATTGGGCTTGAACGGGCATGGGGCGCACCATAAGAACAACGCGCCCAGGTCGCAAACATGTTTCAAACCGGAGTCTCTGCCATGGCCTTCCTCTCCGACACGCTCGCCCGCGTCAAACCCTCACCAACGATTGCGGTCACGACCAAGGCCGCCGAACTGAAGGCGGAGGGGCGCGATGTGATCGGGCTTGGCGCCGGTGAGCCTGATTTTGACACGCCGCAGAACATCAAGGACGCGGCAAAAGCGGCAATCGATGCGGGGAAAACGAAATACACCGCGGTCGATGGCATCCCCGAGCTGAAAAAGGCGATCTGCGCCAAGTTCAGGCGCGACAACGGGCTCGACTATGTGCCTGCTCAGGTCACGGTCGGCACGGGCGGCAAGCAGGTACTGTACAATGCGCTGGTCGCCACGCTGAACGCGGGCGACGAGGTGGTGATCCCCGCGCCCTACTGGGTGAGCTACCCTGACATGGTGCTTCTGGCGGGCGGCGAGCCTGTCATTGCCGAGGCGAGCGCCGAAACTTCCTACAAGCTGACGCCCAAGGCACTGGAAGCCGCGATCACGCCGCGCACCAAATGGCTGATCTTCAATTCCCCCTCCAACCCGACCGGGGCGGGCTATACATGGGATGAACTGAAGGCGCTGACGGATGTGCTGCTGCGCCACAGCCATGTCTGGGTCATGTCGGACGACATGTACGAACATCTCGTTTACGACGATTTCAGGTTCTGCACCCCTGCGCAGGTGGAACCGGCGCTGTATGACCGGACGCTGACCGTCAATGGCGTGTCCAAGGCCTATGCCATGACCGGCTGGCGCATCGGTTATGCCGCAGGCCCGGTCGAACTGATCAGGGCGATGGGCAAGATCCAGTCGCAATCGACCTCGAACCCCTGTTCGGTCAGCCAGTGGGCGGCGGTCGAGGCACTGAACGGCCCGCAGGATTACATTGCCGAGAACAACAGGGCCTTCCAGCGCCGCCGCGACCTGGTGGTCGAGATGCTGAATGCCGCCGAGGGCGTGGTCTGTCCGGTGCCCGAAGGCGCGTTCTATGTTTATCCGTCGATCGCGGGCTGTATCGGCAAGACCTCGAAAGGGGGCACGCTGATCGCGAATGACGAGGCCTTCGCCACAGCGCTCCTGGAGGAAACCGGCGTGGCCGTTGTCTTTGGCGCGGCCTTTGGCACCTCGCCCTGTTTCCGGGTCAGCTATGCGACATCGGACGCGGCGCTGAAGGAAGCCTGCGCGCGCATTCAGGATTTCTGCGCGGGCCTGCGCTGAGGGGGCCCGCCGGACCATTCTGGCGGGCGTGGTGCTGAGTGTTGCTGGGGCCTGCTGTGGCTGATGATATTTGCGCCCCTGCCCTATCCGGACCCGACACCAACGCAATATGCAAGCCAGCTTGCACACCACCGGATCGGCGAAGCACTGATATTCACCGGGGCCGGTGTTGTGGGCCTGGGCCTTGTGAGCGGCCTTGCCGGCGCGCTGTTGCGCACCTGAAGGTCAGCGCACTTTCAGCGTCGCCAGCCCGATCAGCGCCAGCACCAGCGCGATGATCCAGAAACGGATCACGATCTGCGGCTCGGCCCAGCCCTTCTTCTCGAAATGGTGGTGGATGGGGGCCATCAGGAAGACGCGCTTGCCGGTGCGCTTGAAATACAGCACCTGGATGATGACCGACAGCGTCTCGACCACGAAGATGCCACCAACGATGGCCAGCACGATCTCATGCTTGGTCGCCACTGCGATGGCCCCCAGCGCGCCGCCAAGGGCCAGCGAGCCGGTGTCGCCCATGAACACCGCCGCTGGCGGCGCGTTATACCACAGAAAGCCCAGCCCTCCGCCCGCCAGCGCGGCCGTGAAGATCAGCAATTCACCGACACCGGGCACATAATGCACATCCAGATAGGCCGTGAAATCGACCCGCCCGACGGCATAGGCGATCACGCCCAGCGTGGTCGCCGCAATCATCACCGGCATGATGGCCAGCCCGTCCAGCCCGTCGGTCAGGTTGACCGCATTCGCCGCCCCCACGATGACGAAGGCGCCGAAGGGCAGGAAGAACCAGCCCAGGTTGAGCAGCACTTCCTTGAACACCGGCACGGCAAGCTGGCCTTGCAGCGCCGGGGGGTGGATCATCATGGCCGCAAGACTGGCCAGCAGCCCGATCGCGATGCCCAGCGCCAGCCGCACCCGCCCCGGCACCCCGCTGACATTCCCGCGCGAGACCTTTGCCAGGTCATCGGCAAAGCCGATGGCGCCAAAGCCCAGCGTGACCAGCAGCACGATCCAGACATAGGGATTGTCCAGCCGGGCCCAGAGCAATGTCGCAACCGACAGCGCCGACAGGATCAGCAGCCCGCCCATGGTGGGCGTGCCGGTCTTGGTCAGCAGATGGCTCTCGGGGCCGTCATCGCGGATGGGCTGGCCATTGGCCTGGCGACGGCGCAGCAGGTTGATCAACGGCTTGCCGAAGAAGAAGCCGAAGAACAGCGCCGTGAAGAAGGCCGCGCCCGCGCGGAAGGTGATGAAGCGAAACAGGTTGAAACCGGGCAGCGTGTCTGCATATGCGGTCAGCCAGAAAAACATGTCGGTCCCCTTACCCTAGCGCGTCGCAGTGTCGAGATTGCGCAGCCCGTCGACAACGCGTGATACAAGACTGGATTTCGAACCCTTCACCAGCACGATATCCCCCGGCGCGACCAGCTTGTGCACGATCTGCGCCAGTTCCTCGGACTGCGCCACATGCCGCCCGCGCTTGCGCAGGGGCAGGGCCGCATGCAATGCGGCCATGCGGGGGCCCACGCAATGCACGAGATCCACGGCCGCCATGGCGGGGGTCTGCGCGATGGCGGAATGCAGCGCCATCTCTGCGGGGCCAAGTTCGAGCATGTCGCCCAGAATCGCGATGCGCCGCCCCGGTCGACCGGACTGACTCTGGCCCGGCGTCATCCCGGCGAGCATGTCGAGCGCGGCTTCGAGCGAGGCAGGGTTGGCATTGAAGGCATCGTCGATCAGCGTGAAGGACAGTTCCTCGACCGGGTCGAGCAGAACCTGCTGGCGCAGTCCGCGCCCGGCGGGCGGCTGCCAGCGCCCGAGCGCCAGCGCCGCGCGCGCGAGGTCCAGCCCCAGCGCATGCGCGACCCCGAGACAGCCCAGCGCGTTCATGGCGAAATGCGCGCCTGCATCGCGCAACCGCACCGCGATCCGCATCTGCCCGACCTGCGCGCGCAGCACCACGGCGCTTTCGGTATGGCTGATCTCGTGCAGGCGCAGTGTTTCGGCGGTCTCGCCGAAAGGCAGGCAGGTGGCGCCGCTGGCCGCGGCCGCCTCGGCGAGGATCGGACTTGTGGGCAGACCGGACGGGTAAATTGCATGAGAGTCGCGCTCCAGCCCGTTGAAGATGCTGGCCTTCTCTCGGGCGATGCCGTCGATGTCGTCAAAGGCTTCAAGATGCGCGGGCGCGATTGTGGTGATCAGCGCCACATGCGGGCGGGCAAGGCGCGACAGGGGGTCGATCTCGCCGGGGCGGTTCATGCCAATCTCGACCACGGCGAAATCTGCCTCAGGGTCCAGCCGGGCCAGGGTGATGGGCACGCCCCAGTGATTGTTGAAACTCGCCTCGGCGGCATGGACCTGCCCGAAATCCGCAAGCATCTCGCGCAGCATTTCCTTGGTCGAGGTCTTGCCGACCGACCCCGTCACGGCGATGATGCGGGCCTTCGCCCGCGCGCGCCCTGCCGCCCCGAGCGCGCGCAGCGCCGCCATGACATCGGGCACGATCAGCAGCGGCGCATCCTCGGGCAGGCCTTCGGGGCGGCGGCTGACAAGTGCGGCAGATGCGCCTCGGGCAAGGGCCTGCGCCACGAAATCATGCCCGTCGCGCGCCGCTTTCAGGGCCACGAACAGATCGCCCGGTTGCAGGCTGCGCGTGTCGATGGAGAGCCCCGTGGCCTGCCAGTCGGCGGTTGCCTGCCCGCCGGTGGCGCGGGCGCCGTCCGATGCGGTCCACAGGCTCATGCGCGGGCCTCAAGCGCCGCGATGGCCACCGAGGCCTGTTCGACATCATCGAAGGGATAGATCGTATCACCCACGATCTGGCCGGTCTCATGCCCCTTGCCCGCGATCAGCAACGCGTCGCCCGGACCCAGCGTATCGACTGCGCGCAGGATCGCCTCGGCGCGGTCCGCGACCTCGTGCGCCTCTGGACAGGCTTGCAGAATCTCGACACGAATACGGGAAGGATCTTCGGATCTCGGGTTATCGTCTGTCACATATACGATATCGGCATTCTCGGCCGCGGCTTTTCCCATCAGCGGGCGCTTGGCGCGGTCGCGGTCGCCGCCTGCCCCCAGAACAACCACCAGACGCCCCATCACATGCGGCCGCAGCGCCTTGAGCGCGACCTCGACGGCCGCAGGCGTATGGGCATAATCGACGAAGACCGGCGCGCCATTGGCACGGGTGCCGGCAAGCTGCATCCGCCCGCGCACGCCTTCGAGGCGTGGCAGGCGCATGCAGATTTCCGACATTTCACCCCCGCAAGCCACCACCAGACCGACTGAAATCAGCACATTCTCTGCCTGGAACCCGCCGATCAGCGGCAGATGCTCCTGATACACACGGCCCGCATAGGAAAAGCGCAGCACCTGCCCCGCCGCATCGAAGCGCTGACCGAGGATGCGGATATCGCAATCCTCGTGGCGCCCGACGGTCAGCGTGCCCTGCCCGCGCTCGGCCGCGGTGCCAAGGATCTCCGGCCCGTGCGGGTCGTCCATGTTAATGACCGCAACCCCGTCATCGGGCAGCAACCGGGTGAAAAGCTGCGCCTTGGCCGCGAAATAGGCTGCCATCGTGGCGTGATAGTCGAGATGGTCCTGGGTGAGATTGGTAAAGCCGGCCGCTTTCAGCCGCACCCCATCCAGCCGCCGCTGGTCCAGCCCGTGCGAGGAGGCCTCCATCGCGGCATGGGTGATGCCTGACTCTGCCATTTCGGCCAGCAGGCGATGCAGCGTGATCGGGTCGGGGGTGGTATGGGCCAGCGGCGCGGAAAACGCCCCTTCGATGCCCGTGGTCCCCAGATTTGCCGCCTCATAGCCCAGATGCGTCCATATCTGGCGGGTGAAACTGGCAACCGAGGTCTTGCCATTGGTGCCGGTCACCGCGACCATGGTTTTGGGCTGCGCGCCGAACCAGAGCGCTGCCGCGCTGGCGAGGGCTGCGCGCGGGTCCTCGGCCAGCACCAGGGCCGCACCGGCGCCCGCCAGTTCGGCCTGCGCGATAGCGGCCCCCTCACGGTCGGTCAGGATGGCGGCGGCGCCCATGCGCAGCGCATACTGGATGAACTCCCCGCCGTGAACGCGGCTGCCGGGCAGTGCTGCGAACAGCGCCCCCTCGCGCAC
>SKYA01000121.1 GCA_007128135.1 Paracoccaceae bacterium
CGCCTGCGGCCAGTGCGCCCGCGGCCACCGGAGCGGTGGCCGCAGGCACGGCTGCATCTGCGCCTGCTGCGCCAACCCCGGGACCGGCTCCGGTCGAGGCTGCGCCAGCCCCGGCCCCTGCCGCGCCGGCCGACCCCGAGCAAGCACCGGCCGACGCCGCTGCGACTGCACCGGGGGGCAGTTCCGATGCGGCCACGGGGACGCAGCCCAAGGCGCTGGGGGGACCGGTCGGCGAGAAGGATGACCTCAAGCAGATCAGTGGCATCGGCCCGGTGCTGGAGCGCAAGCTCAATGATCTGGGCATCTATCATTTCTGGCAGATCGCGCGCTGGAGCCGCGACGAGGTCAACTGGGTCGATGGTTTCCTGAATTTCAGGGGCCGGATCGACCGCGACAACTGGATTTCGCAGGCCGTCACGCTCGCGCAAGGCTCGCCCTCGAAACCGCCAGCCTGAGCAGGGCTTGGCATCAGGCCGGGGCACGCTATCCTGAGAGGTGACCCGTGCAGCGGTGCCGCGCCTCATGCCGACCACCAACCTTCCCCTGATCCCCCGTCCCGAGGGGCTGTATTGCCCCGAGGGGGATTTCTTCATCGACCCGGTGCGCCCGGTTGCGCGTGCGCTGATTACCCATGGCCACGCCGACCATGCCCGCGCGGGCCACGGTGCCGTGCTGGCAACGCGCCAGACGCTCGACATCATGGCCCTGCGCTATGGTGCGGATTTCGCGGGCGCGCGGCAGGTGGCAGAGGGCGAGATGCGCGTGGGTGGCGTGCGGGTGCGGTTTCATCCGGCGGGCCATGTGCTGGGCTCGGCGCAGATCGCGCTGACAACGCGCGGGCAGCGGGTCACGGTCACCGGTGATTTTGCGCGCAGCCCGAACGCCGCCTGCGCGCCCTGGGAGCCCGTGCCCTGCGACATTCTCGTGACCGAGGCGACCTTTGCGCTGCCGGTGTTTCGCCACCCCGACCCTCTGCGCGAGATCGGCAGGCTGCTGGATTCGGTCGCGGCCTTTCCCGAGCGTGCGCATCTGGTGGGAGCCTATGCGCTGGGCAAGGCGCAGCGGCTCATCATGCTGTTGCGTGCGGCAGGGTATGATCCGCCGATCTACATTCATGGTGCCTTGCAGAAGCTGTGCGACTATCACATCGCCGAAGGCGTGGCCCTGGGCGATCTGCGTCCGGCAACGGTCGCGCGCGGGCGCAAGGGCGATTTTGCCGGTGCCATCGTTCTTGCGCCGCCCTCTGCCTTTGCCGCGACCTGGGCGCAGCGCTTTCCCGACCCGGTGATCTGCTTTGCCTCGGGCTGGATGATGGTGCGCGCGCGGGCACGCCAGCGCGGCGTGGAATTGCCGCTGGTGATCTCGGACCATGTGGACTGGCCCGCGCTGACGCAGACCATCACCGAGCTTGACCCCGCCGAGACATGGGTCACGCATGGTCGCGAGGCGGCGATCCTGCGCTGGTGCGCGCTGGAGGGGCGTGCGGCGCGCCCGCTGCGGCTGGTGGGCTATGAGGACGAGCCGGAATGATCGGCGCGTTCGCGCATCTGCTGGAGCGGCTGGCCTTTACCCCGCAGCGCAAGGGCAAGCTTGCGCATCTGGTACAATATTTCGGCACCCGCCCTGACCCCGAGCGCGGGCTGGCGCTGGGCGCGCTGACGGGCGATCTGGCGTTGCGCGCCGTGACGCCCTCGCTGTTGCGCGGGCTGGTGGCCGCGCGGGTGGATGCCGAACTCTTCGCTCTAAGCCATGATTTCGTGGGTGATCTGGCCGAGACCATTGCGCTGATCTGGCCGGGTGAGGGCCATGGACAGGATGTGGCGCTGGCCGATCTGGTGGCGGAGTTGCAGGCGACAGGCAGGGCGGGCCTGCCGCAGGTGATTGCGTCAAGGCTGGACCAGATGCCACCCTCGCAGCGGTATGCGTATCTGAAGCTCGCGACAGGGGCGCTGCGGGTCGGGGTTTCGGCACGGCTGGCGCGGCAGGCGCTGGCCGGGTTCGGCGGGCTGGATCTGACAGAGATCGAGGAGATATGGCACGGGCTGGCCCCGCCCTATGTGGCGCTGTTCGCCTGGGCCGAGGGGGGCATGAAGCCGGTTTCGGCGGCGCTGGCCCCGTTCCGGCCCGTGATGCTGTCCACGGCCACGGAGCGCGCGGCGCTGGGCGTGCTGGACCCGCGCGATTTCATTGCCGAGTGGAAATGGGACGGTATCCGTGTTCAGGCGGTCAGCGAAGGGGGCACGCGCCGGCTGTATTCGCGCACGGGCGATGATATCTCGGCAGCCTTTCCCGATGTCATTGCGGCGATGGATTTCGAAGGGGCCGTCGATGGCGAATTGCTTGTTCGGCGCGGAGACCAGATCGCGCCATTCGGCGATCTGCAGACGCGGCTGGGGCGCAAGGTGGTCAGCCGCAAGCTGCTGGAAAGCCATCCGGCGGCGCTGCGGCTCTATGATCTGCTGCTCTGGCAGGGGCACGACTGGCGGGCGGAGCCGTTCACTGCCCGGCGCGCCGCACTCGAGGCGGTTGCGGCGGGGCTGGAGCCCGCACGCATCGACCTTTCGCCGCTGCTGGCCTTCGACGACTGGGACGCGCTGGCCGCGCTGCGCGCCGATCCGCCCGAAGCCGTGATCGAGGGGGTGATGATCAAGCACCGCGCGAGCTCCTATCTGGGCGGGCGGATCAGGGGGCACTGGTTCAAGTGGAAGCGCGAGCCGATGCGGGTGGATGCGGTGCTGCTCTATGCGCAGCGGGGCCATGGCAGGCGTTCGGGGTATTATTCGGATTTCACCTTTGGCCTGTGGGAGGGGGACGCGCTGGTGCCGGTCGGAAAGGCCTATTTCGGCTTTACCGATGCCGAGTTGCGCGAACTGGACCGATTCGTGCGCAACAATACGCTGGAGCGCTTCGGTCCGGTGCGCGCCGTCGCCCCCACGCGGGTCGTGGAAGTGGCCTTCGAGGGGGTAAACCGCTCGGCGCGCCACAAGTCGGGCGTGGCGATGCGCTTTCCGCGCATCTCGCGGCTGCGCAATGACAAGCCCGCGACGGAGGCCGACCATCTGAGCGCCTTGCTGGCGCATTTGCCGGAAGCCTGAGAGAGTCGTTCAGCCGGGTGGAGGTAGTGCCCGCGCGGTTGTGGTTGCGGGCCGTGCCGGAAGAAGCGCCCGCTCAGGGCGCCCACCC
>SKYA01000130.1 GCA_007128135.1 Paracoccaceae bacterium
CAATCACAAGCGCATCGGGTTCGGCCAGAAGTGCTGGCAACAGCTTTATCGATGGGTTCGTATCCTCGCAGCGCAGGACCTCGACCTGCCCCGGAAGCATTTCGGGATGCGCATATGTGCGTCCGCTGCGCGCAGACCGCTCCGGCAATGCCAGAAGGATGCGATCGAGTTGCACCGTCTGCTCGACGAGGCTCAGGAGCGTGGGAACAAGGGACGGGACGCGCTCGGGCGTGGTTGTCAGCGCGATGACAACGCGACGGTCCATCACGCCGCTGGCGGCCTGCATGGCAACGCTACAACCTCGCCCCGCGCGCGCGGGGTCCCGCAGGATCCGCCCGGACGTCAGACCGACAAAGCGGATGACCTGGTTTCGCAGCCAGCGCATGATATTGGCCGGGCGCCAGAAGGACGCATCTGGAATCATCGGCCCCTCTTCACATGCGTCCGTCCGCTTGACCCCATTCGCGGGCATCCATGTTATGCCGAAGCCGCCCGGGCAGGTGGCTGTGCGGTGCTGACCGGTGTCAATCCGCTCTCGAGCGGGCCGTCAACGATCTGCAGCAGATCGGAGGCGACATCGGCCCAGCTTCGCAGTTCGGCCCGGGCAATGCGCGCTTCCAGCGCGCGGCGATGCTCGGGGTCATCGACCAGGCGCAGGAACGCCAGCTGTCGATCCAGCGCAAGAAAGGCGTGCTGGTCGATCGCGCGCGCGCCGAAACGCTGGTGTTTCAGCTTGTGCGCGAGCGCGTCCAGTTCGGGCCGCGCTTTTCGAAACCGATCCGTGTCAGCCCGAGGATCCCGTTATCGAATCCGGCGGCAAACTGCGCGAAAGCCAGAATGTAGCGATGCACATGCTCGGTGCCATGCGCTTGTGTCAACCGATCCATGTTGCACCGCATGTTGCGCATCCAAGCCCGCAAGGTACGACTGTAATCCTCGGGACGGTTGGAGAACTGAATCAGATGAAAGTATGTGTCGGCGGCCTCGAGGATTTCAAGAACCTGCGGCAGGTTGCTTTCCGGAAAGATGCCACCGGGCAGATGTCGCCGCTCATCGCCGGATGCCATGTTCATCCAGGCGATCGTCTGGATCGACAGCCTCCCTCGGTCCCTGAGGTGATCATTGCAAAAGCGAAAGAACGCATCATAACAGCGTATCTTGTCGGCACGCGACAATTCGGGACGAGCGAAATGCTCCATCGCCCCAATCGAGATGATTGCAGAAAACGCCTCATCTGTCTCGAACTCCTGCCATGCACAGAGGCGGCTTTCGATGCGCGGATCGGTGATCTTCGCGCCGATCCAGTCATGCTGCGCGCGCGATAGTGTGAGACCCAGCACTGAACCAAGCGATTTTCGCTCTGCTGCCCGCGCCATAAGTCCGCCCCAGCCGCAGCCGATGTCAAGCAACCGGTCTCCGGGTTCAAGCCTTGCGAAATCGATGTGATGATCAAGCTTGGCACGCTGCGCGTCCGCCAGCGACATGTCCCGCACGCGGTTTTCGGGCCAGAGCGCTGCGGAATATGTCATGGTCTCATCGAGCCAGGTTGCGTAGAAGTCATTCCCGAAATCGTAGTGGAATTCTATCGCTTCGGGCGAAGCACCCATGTTGGTGTCCGTCATGTCCTGCTACTCCACCTCACTCTTTGGCGAATGCGCCACCGATCAGGTCGTTCCCGGCGGGAAGTTGACGCTTTGATAGTAGTTTCGTCAGTTTGCTCAAGTTCATCAAGCCATTTCTGGGGCCGTGTCGTTTGCGCTCTGCGTGGGGCACATATGGCGTTTTGATCCTCACATTGGCATAGCTGCCCGTCTTGCTACCTGTTGTCATCAAGGGACAGATCGCGTCGCTCCACCAATCAAGCCAGATGCAGTCCCGGCCATCCAACTCCAGCAGAAAACCAGAGTGAGTCATGGTGCCGTCTCGGCAGAAATGACGTGCGATGGCGCATCCAGGATCTGCAGAAGTTCGGTTGCAACATCGCCCCATGTGCGCAGTCTGGTGGCGGCAATTCTGGCTTCGAGTGCAAGGCGGCGATCAGGGTCATCGACCAGCCGCAGGACCGCCGCCGCGATGCTTTCGATCGACAGCGGGTCGCAATACTCGACCATGTCCTGTCCCACTTCCGGCAGCGAGGAACTGTTCGAGACAACGGCAGTCTTGCCATAGGACAGCGCCTCGCCCACAGGCAGACCCCACCCCTCGTAGAGCGATGGCATGGTCGTGAACAGGCACTTCCGATAGAGAAATACCAGATCCTCGTCGCTAGGGCCCTCGATGAGCGAGACATAGCCATAGAGATTTCCGGTGCCGGAAAGCAGGTTATAGACATCTTGTGACATCCAGCCCTTGCGGCCTGAAAGGACCAGTCTGGGAATATCCAGCCTTCCCTGGTCTATCAGGCTCTTCCATGCCATCAGCAAACGCCAGATGTTCTTTCGGATCTCGATGGTGCCGACGCACAGAACGAATGGAACATTGATGACGGAACGAACCAGCGGATTCTTGGACAGCAGTTCCATGGCGAGCGCGTATTGCTGAAGTGGAGCGTTCTCGCCTGACGGGGCGAGAAACTGCACCTCTGCATCCTGTATTTGCAGCCCCGTCTGCGCGAGCGGCAGGGTCCTGATCGGCTTGCGGCCCTGATTGGCCAGCAGAAACTGCTCCAGATCCCGCCGTGTCGAGTCGGAATTCGCAAGATAGGTATCGGTGTAGTCAATTGAATTTTTCAACCATTGATAGAATACCCGCGGCATGTCCCCATCCGTCGTTGCAGGATGGATAAGCGGAATCAGGTCATGAACAAGCGAATAGACGCGCATACCGTCGGCATGTGCCCTTGAAAACGCTTCGCCAAAAAGCGGACTCCAGGTCGAATCGAGCAAAACCAGCGTGTCACCGGCCACGGCCACCTCGGACAATCGGCGTTTCGTGATCTGACCCTTGGCCGATTGTCTGGTCAGCACAAACCACAGCCTTGTGGCCAAACCTGCAACAAGCTGGGCCAGTTTCTTTACCAGCATCATCGGGAAATGAGTCACGGGTCGGGTACGAAACAACCACCGCAATTCATGCCGGATTACTCTGATCACTTGTGGCAGATCGAAGGCTGACCGGAGATTCGTCGTCGTGATGAAAAAGACCTTTCGCAGGTCAGTCGGCAGCAGGAATTTTTCCACTCCGATCTCGTCAAGCCGCACGCAATAGTGCTGCCCGTCGCCATGCGAGACATAGGTGATATAGAGCCTGTCCGGCTCGACCCGCTGCGCCACCTCGCACAGGACCATGGCAACCACGCGCTGGATTCCGGAATAACAGTGGTGCACCCGTACATAGTCCAGCACGCTGGAAATGTCGAAAAAGAGCCGGGTTTTCGCATCGCCGGATCCGGCGTCGCGCGGGTGGATGGACTGACCCAGTCCGGTCTGCGGGAATTCTTGCTGCTTCATTGCACGCCCTGTTCAATCGTCTTCATCGGAACCCCGACAAGCCCGAACTCGACCGGGCTTTCAATGACCTTCATCCTGACGGCATTCTCGACCCAGTGCAGATGCACATGATCTTCCTGCGTGCCCTCGATAACTGACGGTGCCAGCGCGTAGCGCCCCTGTGGCAGGAACGGAAGCGCAAAGTGAAATTCGGCCTCGAACACCTGCCCTGCCGCAAAGCGCACGGGGGACTCGATCGTTGTCAGATAGGTATTGTCGCCAAACAGGTTGCGCCCGTTCGCATCGCGGAAGATGAAGCCCAAGATCGGCGCAAGCAACTCGCGCGTCGCGCGGGCGCGGATTTTCAGCACCACGCTCTCGCCGCCCTGCAACGTCGCTGCGCGTGCACCATCGGTAGTGTGAAACCCCGCATCGATGACCACCGCGCCCCCATGCCCGTGGCCCTTCGCCCGTGCATCAAAGCCGCCCTGATGCAGGGTCATGCGGCCCATCCATTCCGACGCCTGCTCGAGCGGCATGGCGTCGTGCGCAGCCGGAACGGAGCCGCCTTCGGTGACGGCATTGCGGTGCTGTTCCATCATGTGGCGCTGATAGGCATTGGCAATCTCGCGTGCAGGCCCGAGGCCGCGCATCTGACCGCGATCGAGCCAGAGCGCGCGATCACACAACCCTGCAATATCGCCCACGCTGTGCGAAACCAGAACAATCGTTCCCCCCTCTGCACGAAATTGCCTGATCCTGGATGCGCATTTGTGCTGGAAGGCGGAATCGCCGACAGCGAGGATCTCGTCCACGATCAGTATATCCGCATCTATGTGGGCAGAAACCGAGAACCCGAGCCGGGCATACATGCCGCTGGAATAGGTTCGCACCGGCCTGTCGAAATAGTCGCCGATATCGGCAAAAGCCTCGATCAGGGGCATTCGACGCGTGATCTCCGCCTCGCCCAGACCCTGCACAAGCCCGTTGATGCGCGCGTTCTCGCGCCCCGAGAACTCAGGATGAAACCCGGCCCCAAGTTCGATCAGCCCCAGCGCCCGCCCGCTGATGCTGACCCGGCCCGTGGTCGGCTGCACGATACCGCAAAGCAGCTTGAGCAAGGTGGACTTGCCCGATCCGTTCCGGCCGATGACACCGAAACACTCGCCCCGCCGCACACTGAAATCCAGCGGCGCGAGCGCCTCGAACAGCGGGCCGTCGCCCGTGCCCTGCAAAAGTTCGCGCATCCGCATGAGCGGCGTTGCCTGCTGACGGTAGCTCTTTCCAAGCCCCGTTGCGCAGATCACCTCCGGGCTGGCGTTCATCCCGCCTCGCTGAGTGGATCGGGGACAAGACCGAGCGTGATGGCACGCATCCGCAGATTGGCAAGTCCGTGCGAGATATGCCTTGTCTGAACGTCAACTGCAAAAGGGGCGGCGCGGTCCACAAGCTGTCGCCCGTCCTCGGACACGACCATGACCAGCGCCTCGATAACGTATTCGCCCGAAACCAGATAGGGCAGGTCAAAGGTGAAGCGCGCCACAGGCATCATGTCCTCGTGGCTGCGGACGAGTCCTCTGCTGGCCCCGAACACGATCTGCGCCATCTTGTCGCGCAACAGGAAACAGGCCTTCAGGCCGGGCAGGTCCGGACCACAATAGCGCAACGAAACGCTTGTCTCGCGCCCGCCCTTCAGCATCCCGGGGCTGGCCTCGTCCTGCCAGCAGTGCAGATCGGAAATGCTGCCCGGATGCAACGGAGCGTCGAGCATGTCGGGGTCGAAAGCGTTGCTGGCGACCGGGGCGGTGTCGTCGCCCGGCGGCGCGGGCTTGTCGCCCGACCCCTCGCCAGAGGACGGGGGGTCAGCGGTTGCCTGCGCAATGGCCGAGCTTGCCTGATAGAGCCCGCAGACATGGTCAGTCGCGCCCTGTGCGACCAGCCTGCCCCGGTCCAGCCAAAGGACACGGTCACAAAGCGAACGCACCGCCGTTTCGTCATGGCTCACGATCAGCAGCGTCCCGCCCGCTGCACGGAAACGGTGAAGCTGTGTGAAGCACTTGAACTGGAACAGGATGTCGCCAACCGACAGGGCTTCGTCGATGATGAAGATATCCGGTGCGCAATGCAGATTGACCGCAAAGGCCAGCCTTGCATACATCCCGCTGGAATATTCCTGAACCTTGCGGTCGAAGAACGCGCCGATATCGGCGAAGTCTGCAATCGGCTGCACGATCCTGTCGAAATCGGCGTCACGCACCCCCAGCACCGCAGAGACAAAGCGCGCGTTCTCGCGGCCGGTGAATTCCGGGTGAAAGGCTGCGCCCAGTTCCAGCAGCGCGGCCAGCTTGCCGGTACGGGTCACCGAACCGGCAGAGGGGTTCATCACGCCGCTTATGAGCTTCAGCAAGGTGGATTTTCCCGCCCCGTTGCGCCCGATGATGCCGACCGCCTCGCCACGATGAATGTCGAAAGAGATGTCATGAAGCACCTGCGTGGCATGGGCCACGGGGCGCGGACGGAACGCATGGGCCAGCGCAGCAAGGCCGGATTCACCCTCTGCAAAAGCCTTCGAGACGTTACGAACCGATATAACGGGATCAGAGGACATCGGCAAAACCCGGTCGCAGGCGCTGAAACAGGGCCAGCCCGGCAACGGCACAGGCCCATCCCGCGATCAGATAGGCAATGGCCCCCGGCATGCTTGGCCATTCCCCGAAGAACAGTGCATTGCGCGTGGATTCCAGCGGAAAGGTCAGCGGGTTCAGGTAGAAAACCCACCGGATCGACGCCGGCACAGTGGACAGGGGGTAGAAAAGCGGGCTCAGGAACAGCAGGATCATCGATACCGGCTGCATCGCCTGGCCCAGATCGCGCAGGAAGACCGCAACCGCCGCGACCGCCCAGCAGACCCCGGCGGTGAACAGAAACAGCCCGATCACGGTTACCGGATAGCTCAGCGCCGAAAGCGGCGGCACCCCCATCAGCGGCAGATAGGCCAGGATCAGGATCACCAGACCGACCCCGAACTTGACGATCTCGGACCCGATCACGACCGGAATGAAGATATGCACCGGAAACACGATCTGACGGATATAGGCGGCATTCTCGCGCATCAGGCCGGGCGCGCGGTTCAGGCAGGTGGTGAACAGCGAAAACAGCAGCAGACCCGTGAAATAGAGCATCGGGAACAGGAAGGGGACAGGCTCGCGGTCGCGCCATTGCGCACTGAAGACCACTCCGAAGGCGAAGGTATAGACCGCAAGCAGGATCAGCGGCACCAGCATCACCCAGAGCCAGCCCAGCATCGTGCCGCGCAGCGCGGTTTCCAGATCCCGCCGGATCAGGGCACGAAGCAATGTGCGCCGCTCGGACAGAAGCTGGAAGGGCGCGATCCATGCGGCCATGACTTGACGTTCGGGACGGGCGGCAAGGGTATCCGACGGCGCATGCATTGTTCTGACCTTGTCTTCCGGCGCCCGTGCGAAACGAGCCAGCAGGCTGCGATCCTTGATAGGCTGATCATGGATTGCTGTAAAGTCAGGCGAAATGCGTGGCAGGAAAAACCCGCCCCTTCCCTGCAGGGCCCGCGCCGAGTTCCGCGCAGATGCATGGCCCTGACCGTCACGGACCGTGACAACAGGAACGGAACGGGCGCGACCGCCCCTGCGCCCCGCCCTGCCGCTTCATGCCTTTTGCAAGGGCCGCCGGGGGTGACACCAAGGGGGCGGCCCTCGAAGACAGGGTCGATATGCCCGAGGCTGATCAGATGCGAGATGATGGGCTGGATCGACGGGTCGAACGTCATCGCCCCAAAGCGGACACCCTGGTCTATGGAAGTGCCTTTCCGGGTCTCCATCTGATTGATGAACGCCACCGCTTCCGCGGCGCTGCTTACATAAAGTTGCGCCCTGCGGTCCTCGGAGGTCTTGCATTGGTGGCGCAGCATGGGCTGGTCATAGCTGCCCAGAAATTCGTTCCAGACCGTGAACTCCATGCACTGGCCCGACCCCGACACATTGGGAAAGCCACTGACCATCCCCAAGGGCGGGATGACATAGTCTGCATAGGTGAAGATGCTCAGTCCAACGGTTCCCGGACTTGCCGGACCCAGAACCTTCTCGGAAAGGGCAGATGCAGCGATCTTGAGGTTTTCGATCTTGCTTTTCATGGAACCTGACACACCCAGCACCAGGACCAGTTCCATATGCGTCGCCTCGGCACCGCCCGGAACGAAGCCGCGCCCATGCGTTGCCGTCACCAGCGCGTTCAGTTCGAGCGAGCCGATGCCCGACCAGCGCATGAACAGCGTGTTCAGTATGGGGCTGGGCGTGATCCGCACTGTGCGCCCTTCCTCGTCCGACTGGAACACCTCGATACGGCCATCGACCGTGGCCCCCAGCCCTTCGGCGTCGAAATAGGCCTGGGCAAGCGAGGCCGGGTCGATGTCAAGTGTGGACTCTGTCATCAGCGTTGCGGCAAGCGCGGCGCGGTCAGCGGTGCTCTGCATCCGTGTGCGCTCGCTCTCGAAGCGGGCAAAGTCGATGGCGAGCCCCGCAACCAGCAGGAAGACCATGAAGAACAGGATCCCGAGGATGAGAACCGCTCCCTCCTGGTTGTGGCGAAACCGGCTGGTACGCCGGGCCAGCATGCTGCGCCATCCGCCCTCGCCTGTGCCAGGCTCTGCCATGCAACAGGCAGACGCGCCGGGCTGCGGGCCGAAGACACTGCGTCCACCCTCTGAGGTGAAAACCAGGGTCAATCTTGAAAACGCCGTTATCATGTCCGATTCGAATTCACTTTTCGACTGGTGCAGGGTGCTTTGAAAGACGGTTATTTATGGTGATATATGCGCCGTTTCTTGACACCGCGCCGTCCAGGCAGGGGTCCCCAGGGGTTTGGCAGGCCTGCCAAATCGCGACCTCGGCGGTTCGGGACTGGCCGACAGGCGGGGGATCACAGTCCGGCTATGCAACGCCTGACACAGTCTCTAGTGTCGGATCGCCCCCGGTTGCATGACCGGGCGGTTCTGTCGCAGGTGGTATCATGGCAGGCAACAGCGCAGACGACTGGCAGGGCTATCTCGACCCGGACGAGGTCGTTCTATGGCAAGGCCGACCGCAACAGGGCTGGTCATGGCGTGCGGGCGAGAATGGCACGATCATCCTGGGTCTCTTCGTGCTGGGCTTCTTCTGGTTCTTCACGCTTGAGCAGATCTGGTATGGCGACCCCCTGCCGCTGGGATTTGCGCTGGGTGGCACCGCCGCCGCGGCGGGTCTTGCGCTGATCGGGCCGCTGGCCATGGTGATGGTACGCCGCGGCACCTGGTATACGCTGACATCCCGGCGCGCGATCATCGCGCATTGGCCGATGATCGCGGGCATCACGGTCTATCGCGGCGTCGATTGCTACGCGATTACCGAGGTGGACCTCGTCCCGTCGGACCTGAGCGGCTTCTGGACCGTACAGTTTTCGCACCTCAGCCAAAGGTTCACCTTTGACGATGGCTGGCAACTGGTGGCGGGCCAAGGGCGTTCGGGGTATGGTGAGGTGGGCGGACATCGTCGTGACCATCGGGTCGGCTTCGAGCGCATTCCCGACGGGCCGCAGGTGGCTGACCTCTGCCGCAGGGTCCGAGACGGCAAGCAGACTGCCGCGCAGGACAATCCGAACCGAGACAGTGGGACCTGACCAGCCCCATGTCCACACACCGGCTGGCGACGCGCGAGGGCATGACACCTTCCCTGCACTGCAAAGGGTCGCAAGCACAGTCCGGACAGGGATTCATGGCTTGCAACTCTGCTCTGAACCCTTGCAAGCCCGTCTCATTCGGTTGAACCTGTCGCCGGACAATGCCGGGGGAGACAAGTCATGACAGCAGAGTTCGACTATATCATCATCGGCGCAGGCTCGGCAGGCTGCGTGCTGGCAGACCGCCTGTCTGCCGATGGCAGATCGCGCGTACTCGTGCTTGAGGCCGGGGGCCATGACGACTGGATCTGGCTCAAGATCCCGGTCGGCTACCTGTTCGCGATCGGCAATCCGCGCGCGGACTGGTGTTTCCGCACCGAGGCAGAGGCCGGGCTGAATGGCCGTTCGCTGGGGTATCCGCGCGGGCGCGTCCTGGGCGGGTCGTCCTCGATCAATGCAATGATCTACATGCGCGGGCAGGCTGCGGATTACGATCATTGGCGCCAGCTTGGTCTGCCGGGTTGGGGATGGGACGATGTGCTGCCCGAGTTCATGCGGCAGGAAAGCCACCATGCCGGCGCAAGCGCACATCATGGTGCCGAAGGTCGCCTGAGAGTAGAGCCGCCACGCCTGTCGTGGCGGGTGCTCGACATGTATCGCGACGCGGCGGCACAGGCGGGCATCCCGCCGGTGAGCGACTTCAACTGCGGCGACAACGAGGGCGCGGGATATTTCGAGGTCACGCAACAGCGCGGGACACGTTTTTCTGCCGCGCGTGCCTTTCTGCGCCCGGCAATGGCACGGACCAATGTCACGGTCGAGACCGGGTGCCTTGTGCATCGGGTAGATATCGTGGACGGGCGCGCCCGCGCTGTCGAATGGCGGCAGGGCCGGAGCCTGCGCCGCGTGCAGGCGCGTGGAGAGATCATCCTGACGGCAGGGAGTATCGGCAGCGCCCAGATCCTGATGCGGTCGGGGATCGGACCGGGGGCGCGATTGCAGGAATTGGGGATTCCGGTCGCTAGGGACCGTGCCGGAGTCGGGGCAAACCTGCAGGATCACCTGCAGTTGCGGATGATCTACAAGGTCTCTGGCGTGCGCACCCTGAACGAGACCTACTGGAATCTCGGCAGGCGCGCACTCATGGGGCTGGATTATGTGCTGCGACGGCGCGGGCCGCTCACGATGGCCCCGTCGCAACTGGGGCTATTTGCGCGCTCGGGGCCTGATATTGGCCGGGCCGATCTGCAGTTCCACGTCCAGCCGCTCTCGCTGGACAAGTTCGGAGACCCGCTGCACCGCTTTCCGGCCATCACGACCAGTGTATGCCATCTGCGCCCCGAAAGCCGGGGCCATGTAACGATCACATCGCCCGACCCGGAATCCCCGCCCGTCATCGCCCTCAATTACCTGACTGCACCGCGCGACCGTCAGGTTGCCGCCGCCGCATTGCGGCTGGCCCGGCGCATCTCGGCGCAGCCTGCGCTCGAGCGTATCAGGCCACAGGAATTCTTGCCCGGACCCGGTGTCGGTGACGAGGACGAGGCGCTGGCCCGAGCTGCCGGCGATATCGGCACAACCATCTTTCACCCGGTCGGCACAGCGCGCATGGGACAGACGGATGACCCTCTGGCTGTCACGGATGCCCGGCTGCGCGTCATCGGCATCAATGGGTTGCGGGTAGCGGATGCCTCGGTGATGCCGACCATCACCTCTGGCAACACCAACGCGCCAACCATGATGATCGCAGGCCGCGCCGCTGACATGATCCTCAGCGACCGCCACTGAAGCAGCTGTCCCTTGCGCCACGCACTTCCTGAGGGTTTCAGCGCATCAACGGCATCTTGCTTGCCTTCTCCATCAATTCTTTCGGGTCAGCCGGCGGCCCGTCAAGCACTGCAAAATAGATGCGCGTATCCGTGTGCCTTTCGGCAATGGTGCCGCGCTGATAATAGCTGCGCAATCCGCATTCCGCCGTGGGTGCCCAGGCCACGGCAATGGCATTTCGAAACATGCGGCCCGGGCTGATGACCTTGAACGTGGACACGACGATCACGCCGCCATAATTGTAGGGAAGCATCGCGCGAATGCTCGGCTCCAGCGCCCTGAGCCCGCGATCTTCAGCCTGATTGGCCGAGTGGTGGTTCATCGTCTGCGAGGCCGTGAACATGACACCGGCACCCGTTCCGGCCACGCCTGCCTGATACTGGCCGTGAGTGCCCTTGTTGGTCACCTGATCGGAGAGGTGCATTCCGGTTGCTCGTGCACCCCTCGACTGCGAGGGTGCGAATTTGGTCTGCCCGGATTGCGTGACCCTTTGTACCGGACCCGCTTCGAACCTGTCATCGCCCGTGTCCACCATGTTTCCGTCAAGACTCTTGAGCAGCTTGAAGATGATCTTTGCCATGATGTTTTCTCCATCCGAATATCGCGCCCTGGACCAAGCCTGATCCCGGGACTTCATAAACCTGAAGATTTCAAATACTTCCGACTACCGGCACATGTCTGCAACAGAAGCACCGCGCCATGACTGCCCAGTGTGTCGGTTCTGTGCAGACAGGATATGAGGAGCAGGCTGGCGGAAGAATACCACGTTCCACCGGGTTCACGAAAAGAATGTTGCCTGATCAGGGTTGCCGGCGCTTCGCAATCGCGATGACGGTCCTGTCACGCGCCGCGAGAGGACCAGCGGATGATACCGTTTACGATTTTCCGATGGTTTGAAAGCTCGCTTTAGGGGTTGCAGAA
>SKYA01000108.1 GCA_007128135.1 Paracoccaceae bacterium
ATCCTCGGATGACAGGAAAGTGGTCTCGATCCGGACCTCGACCTTCGAGGCGGCGGGCACGGGCGGGTCAGCCCAGGTCGAGACGATTTCCGCGGTCGACAATCCGGGCCTGTCGGAATGGGTCGAAGACAAGGTGGCGGCGTCAGATCGTCCTGAACTGACCTCGGCGAAGGTCGTGGTCTCGGGCGGGCGCGGTGTGGGCTCGGAAGAAGACTTCAAGATCATCGAAGGGCTGGCCGATAAACTGGGCGCTGCTGTCGGTGCCTCGCGTGCAGCGGTCGATTCGGGCTATGCACCGAATGACTGGCAAGTGGGGCAGACCGGCAAGGTCGTTGCCCCGGACCTTTATATCGCGGTCGGCATTTCCGGCGCGATCCAGCACTTGGCAGGGATGAAGGACTCCAAAGTCATCGTCGCGATCAACAAGGACGAGGAAGCCCCGATCTTCCAGGTGGCCGATTACGGCCTGGTGGGTGATCTTTTCACGCTGGTCCCGGAACTGACCGAGAAAATCTGAGCGCCAGGCGCTTGCGGATAGCGGACCGGACACAAGGGCCGCCTCTTCGGGGTGGCCCCACTTTCTCTGTGCCGTGCGGGCGAGTTGACCTGGTGACCGGGCAGTGTGCCGTAGGGTGGGTGCTCTGCACCCACCATCCGTGCTCAGATCACTTCGAACCGGTCCACATCGACCATCCCGTGATCGGTGATCTTCAGATGCGGGATAACGGGCAGCGCAATGAAGGCAAGCTGCAGGAAGGGCTCTTCCAGCACCACGCCCAGCGCCCGGGCCGCCGCGCGCAAGGCCACCAGCCCTTCATGTACCACCTCATGAGGCTCAAGCGACATCAGCCCGGCCACCGGCAGGGCCAGTTCGGCCCGCACCGCGCCCTCATGGGCCACCACGAACCCGCCCTCGATCCGTGACAGACGGTTCACCGCAACGGCCAGATCCTCATAATCGACGCCGACGGCAACGATGTTGTGATGGTCATGCGCAACCGTCGCCGCAATCGCGCCGCGCTGCATCCCGAAGCCGCGCACGAAGCCCGTGGCGATATTGCCGTTCCTGCCGTGCCGCTCGATCACGGCCACGCGGGCGAGGTCGCGGGTCGGGTCGGGGCGCTTGTCGCCGCCCTCGGGCAGGATCTGCTCGCGCAGATGCTCGGTGATGATCTTGCCCTCCAGAATGCCGATCACAGGCGTCTCGGGGGTATTGCCCGCATGGCGGAACTGCCCGGCAGCAACACGCGGCGCCCGGACCGAATCACGCGCCACGGCGGGAATGGTCTCGCGCGCATCGAAGGCCGCCTCATCCACCACCCTGCCGCGACAGAGCACCAGCGCCGCGCGGCAATCCGCCAGATCGCGGACAGCGACGATATCGGCGCGCTTGCCCGGTGCGATCTGGCCGCGATCCTTCAGCCCGAACGCTTCGGCCGCCGAGAGCGTGGCCGCGCGATAGACCGCCAGCGGGTCGCAGCCCAGGGCGATCAGGCTGCGGATCATGTGGTCGAGATGACCGTGTTCGGCAATGTCGAGCGGGTTTCGGTCATCGGTGCACAGGCACATGTAGGGCGCGGTCAGCGGCGTGAGCAGCGGCGCGAGCGCGCGCATGTCCTTGCTGACCGACCCCTCGCGGATCAGGATGCGCAAGCCTTTCTGCAGCTTCTCGCGCGCCTCTGCGGCGCTGGTCGCCTCATGCTCGGTGCGGATGCCCGCGCAGATATAGGCGTTCAGGTCACGCCCCGACAGAAGCGGCGCGTGGCCATCGATATGACGCCCAGCGAAGGCGTGCAGCTTCTCCATGCAGCCGGGGTCGCGATGGATCACACCGGGAAAATTCATGAATTCGGCAAGGCCGATCACCTGCGGGTGGTCGGCCAGCTCCAGAAGGTCGCTGGCATCGAGCGCCGCGCCCGCAGTCTCCATATGGGTGGAGGGCACACAGGAGGAAAGATTGACGCGAATATCCATCACGGTGCGAGTCGATGCGTCGAGAAAATAGCGGATTCCCTCGGCCCCGGCGACATTCGCGATCTCATGGGGGTCGCAGATCGCCGTCGTCACACCGCGTGGGGCCACGCAGCGATCAAACTCGAAAGGTGTGACCAGCGAGGATTCGATATGCAGATGCGTGTCGATGAAGCCCGGCACAAGGACATGGCCGCTCAGATCCCGTACCTCGCGCCCCTCATACGCCGCGCCGAGACCGATGATCACCCCTTCCGAGATGGCGACATCGCCCGCAATCCGCGCGCCCGTCGTCATGCACAGCACCTCGGCACCGCGCAGAACCAGATCGGCGGGCACCTCGCCACGGGCCGCGGCAATTCTGGTCTCGAGACTCATGGCAGGCTCCTTTCTCCAGCGTGTTCAGGGCATGAACCGGCTCTGTGCGCCCTCATAGAGGGCGTAATCCTCGGCATAGTGCAATTCCAGCCTTGTGCGCAACTCGGCCGCGAGCGTCACCGGCCAGTCGGGCGAGGCATTGACGGTCTCGAGCCTGATCGGCACCTGCAGGCGATGTTCCAGAAAGGCGAGGAATTCGGGCATTGCGTCATATCGGTAGATGTGATCGACCTTCGCGCCGGTCTGCGGATGGGTCAGAAAGCGCGCCTGCCGCCCCACCGCAGCATAGGGGGGCTGTTTCTCGGCAAGATATCCCTCGACGAACTGATCGAAACTGAGCCCCCGCGCAGAGCGGGGGGTGCCGTCCAGCCAGGCGCCATGACGGAAGCGATACCAGCTGCTCAGCCAGTCTTCGGGCTGGCGGATGAGCGCCGCTGTCTCGGGCAGGTCCCTGACGAAGATCTGGATGAATTTCTCCATCCGCCACTTGTAGCGCTGGAAGGTGCAATGCTTGATCTGTGCATCTCCCTGCAGGACGATGTCGGCCCGAGGGGCGAGCGCCTGTTCCAGTGCCGTGCTGCCGGTCTTGGGCGTGGCCAGCAGGACCAGCCCGGCCTTCAGGAAATAGAGCATGCGGTGCCTGTGCTTATGTGGCTGTGACTGTGCTTTTCTGTCGGTCGCCCAACATGACATGATCACCAAGTCCTAGCGAGTTCGGCCCCCCGCGTCCACTGATGCCGCGTCCCACAGGCCAAAAGGACGCTTGCCCGTGGAGACAGGCGGCCAATACCGAAACCGCCGC
>SKYA01000088.1 GCA_007128135.1 Paracoccaceae bacterium
CGCCATCCTCCGCAACAGCATACACTTCGATCTGTTTGGTGTCGAATGTTCGGTTGCGCCATTCCCAGGGGCCAGGGAAATTGCGACGAAAGCCTGTGCGCCCGTGCTTGGCGGGGAAGGTCTCGCCACTTTGAACTGTCTCCAGAACTTCCGCCTCCTGCGCACCACGCTCCCGGGCGCGGGTCGCAGCATGCGGATGCAGTCGGTCCTCACCCATCCATCTTCAACGCCGAGATAAACGCCTGCTGCGGGATCTCCACTTTCCCGAACTGGCGCATCTTCTTCTTTCCGGCCTTCTGCTTCTCCAGCAGCTTCTTCTTTCGCGTCACGTCGCCGCCATAGCACTTCGCCGTCACATCCTTGCGCAAGGCCGCCAAGGTCTCGCGCGCGATCACCTTGCCGCCGATCGCCGCCTGTATCGGGATCTTGAACATGTGCCGGGGGATCAGGTCTTTCAGCTTCTCGCACATCGCGCGGCCCCGCCCCTCGGCGCGGTCGCGGTGCACCATCATCGACAGCGCGTCCACCGGCTCGTCATTGACCAGCACCTGCATCTTCACCAGCTTGTCCTCGCGGTAGCCGGTGATTTCATAATCAAACGACGCATAGCCCTTGGTGATGGATTTCAGCCGGTCGTAGAAATCGAACACCACCTCGTTCAGCGGCAGGTCATAGACGACCATCGCGCGCGCGCCCGCATAGGTCAGTTCCATCTGGATGCCGCGCCGGTCCTGACAGAGTTTCAGCACATCGCCCAGATAGTCATCCGGCACCAGGATCGTGGCCTTGATGCGCGGCTCCTGAATATGGTCGACATGGGTCAGGTCGGGCAGGTCGGCGGGGTTGTGCAGCTCGATCATCGAGCCGTCGCGCATATGGACGTGATAGACCACGCTCGGTGCGGTGGTGATCAGGTCGATATCATATTCGCGCTCCAGCCGGTCGCGCACGACCTCCAGATGCAACAGGCCCAGAAAGCCGCAGCGGAAGCCGAAACCGAGCGCGGCCGAGCTTTCCATCTCATAGGTGAAGGAGGCGTCATTCAGCGCCAGCTTCTCGATGGCGCCGCGCAGGTCCTCGAACTCGTTGCTGTCCACCGGGAAGAGGCCACAGAACACCACCGGCACCGAGGGCTTGAACCCCGGCAGGGGCGTCTCGCAGCCCTTCTTCTCATGCGTGATGGTGTCGCCCACGCGCGTGTCGCGCACCTGCTTGATGCTGGCCGTGAACACCCCGATCTCGCCCGGCCCCAGTTCCGCCACATCCACCATCGCGGGTTTCAGGACCGCGAGCTTGTCGATGCCGTATTTCGCGCCGGTCTGCATCATCCTGATGTTGTCGCCCTTGCGGATAACCCCGTCCATGACGCGAAACAGCACCACGACGCCCAGATAGGCATCATACCAGCTGTCAACCAGCATGGCCTTGAGCGGGGCGTTGCGCTCGCCCTTGGGCGCGGGCAGGCGCTTGACGATGGCTTCCAGCACATCGGGGATGCCCAGGCCCGATTTCGCGGAAATCAGCACCGCCTCCGAGGCGTCCAGCCCGATCACATCCTCGATCTGCTGGCGCACCTGTTCTGGTTCAGCGGCGGGGAGGTCGATTTTGTTCAGCACCGGCACGATCTCATGGCCTGCATCCAGCGCCGTATAGACATTGGCCAGCGTCTGCGCCTCCACGCCCTGGCTGGCATCGACCACCAGAAGCGAGCCCTCGACCGCGCGCATCGAGCGGCTGACCTCATAGGCGAAATCGACATGACCCGGCGTGTCGATCAGGTTCAGGACATAATGCTCGCCATCCTGCGCGACATAATCGATGCGCACGGTGTTGGCCTTGATGGTGATGCCGCGCTCGCGTTCGATATCCATCGCGTCGAGCAACTGCTCCTTCATGTCGCGGTCCGATACGGTCCCCGTCATCTGGATCAGCCGATCGGCCAGCGTGGATTTGCCGTGGTCGATATGCGCCACGATCGAGAAATTGCGGATATGCGAGAGCTCTGTCATGCGCCTGCTATGTAGGGGAATTGGGCGCTGGTCAATACGCCTCTCACACTGCACCATGGCGGCGCGAATAGCCGTTCGGTGCCGGGCTCTGCCAGCCCTCCGCCGTGCCGTCCTGCGGGCGCAGGACCGTGACCTCCAGCGGGTGGCAACGTGCTGCATCCGACGAATGTTCGGCCCCGCAATCGCCCCCCGGACAGGCCGAGAGCACGCCCAGCAGGTCGATCTCGGCGAACAATTCCAGATGATCACCCGCCCGCGCGGGGCTGGCCTTCATGAAATACTGGCCCGTGTCGCGCGTGAACCCCGTGCACATGAAGACATTGAGCACGTCGTGCACATGGTGCTCGACCTCCTGCGGTGCGCGCTCCAGATGCGCCGCCAGTGCGCGGGCAAGGTTGGAGTGGCAGCAATGATGATACTCCTGCCCGCTCAGCAGATGATGGGTATAGGGGTCGCAGCGCGTGCCGATCACGTCATGCACGCGCCCGCCATCCGCATCGACCCCATACCAGTCGAGGCTGTCGGCCGTGATCGTCGCCATGGGCCGCAGAAAGGGCAGGCAGGACCAGAGCCGCGCACCGGTGGTGACATGACTGCCATGCAGCGCCCGCGTCTTCCCCGAGAAGAACCGCTCCGACAGGTCATCCGCCGCAAACAGGTTCAGATCGCCCACCTGCGCACCCTCCGGACAGGCGATGCGGAAGAAATGCCCCGCGGGCACAGTGAAGGCGCGCGCCTCGCGGGGGGCGATGACATGACGCGCGACCTCGCCGGCCCCGGCGCGCAGCCGCGCAAGCCGCTCCAGCGGCGGCGCAGGCAGCGTGTCGGTCGGATAGCAGATGACCGGGCACGCCGCACGGCGCGCGTCGGCATCCTGCGGTGCTCGGGTCATCCTCTACCTGCCAGACACTCGCGCGGTGCACGACCCTTCGGCAGTGCCAGTTCGGCGCCGCAACTTGCACAGGTGAACAGCACCCGCCCGTCGGCCAGCCTGCGCGAATCCTGCCGCCAGCGGCAATCGCGCCGCCGCCAGGGTTGCCAGATGAGGATCACCGCAAGCGCGATCAACAGACCAAGGATCAGAACCATATCCCTGATCTGCCCTGCGCGCGCCCCGAGGTCAAGCCCGGCTCAACGCTGCGTGACCATGCCCGCCGCCTGCAGGTCGGCCCGGTCGGGATACCACATCGGCATCTGCGGCAGCGCTGCGAGTCGCAGCACGAAGCCCTCGTCGATGCCCTGCGCGCGATAGATCGCCAGATCCCGCTGCATCTCGCGCCCGGGGTCGATCATTCCGAAATGCCGGTCTCGGGCCAGTGCATAGCCATGCAGCCCGATGCGCGCGTCCGGTGCCAGCGTGCGCACCGACCCGCCTGCAAAGATCAGCGCGCAGGCCGAGGCACAATGCCGCTCGACATGAGTGGCGATGCCATGCGCGCGCAGCACCGTGACCACGCCGCGCGCCTCGGCGATATAGCCGCCCGGACTGTCCAGTGTCAGCCGCCGCACCTCGGGATGCGCGGCCACCAGCCCGCGCAGCGCTTCGGTCAGACCGAAATCGACCAGCCCGCCAAGCTCGAAAGCCTGCCCGTCCGCAGACAGGCGCAACTCGAACTGCGGCGCGGGGGCAATCCGCACGGGCAGGGGGCGGGGCTCGGTCCGCGCCATGGCGATGCCGACAGCCCCCAGCGCGGTCAGGGCAAGGACCAGCAGCAGTCTCAGGACGATGACATCAACCGAAGCCGTGCGCATGCTCCATCCTGCCACAGAACTCCGCCGAAGGCGATGCAGGGGTGTCACGCCCCTCGCCCCTTCATCCTTGCCGAAATATCCTCGGGGGGTCCGCCATCGTGGCGCCATTGGTCAAAGCCCAATGGCGACGGGGGGCAGACAGCCCCCCTGCCTTGCGCAGGATGCAGGCCGCCGGAGCAGGGGCACCGGGCAGCGGGGCCTTCGCCAGCCCCCGGACCTCACAGAACCCGCTCGACCATCATCTTCTTGACCTCGGCAATCGCCTTGGCCGGATTCAGCCCCTTGGGGCAGGTCTTGGCGCAGTTCATGATCGTGTGGCAGCGATACAGCTTGAATGGATCATGCAGGTCATCCAGCCGCTCGCCGGTGGCCTCGTCGCGCGAATCGATCAGCCAGCGATAGGCGTGCAGCAGCGCCGCCGGGCCGAGGTAACGGTCGCCATTCCACCAGTAGCTGGGGCAGGAGGTCGAGCAGCAGGCGCACATCACGCATTCATAAAGCCCGTCCAGCTTCTCGCGATCCTCGATCGACTGCTTCCATTCCTTCGCGGGGGTATTGGATTTCGTCTCCAGCCAGGGCTTGATCGAGGCATGCTGCGCGTAGAAATGCGTCAGGTCGGGGACCAGATCCTTGACCACCGGCATATGCGGCAGCGGGTAGATCTTCACATCCCCCTTGACCTCGTCCATCCCGAAGATGCAGGCCAGCTTGTTGCCGCCGTCGATATTCATCGCGCAGGAGCCGCAGATGCCCTCGCGGCACGACCGCCGGAAGGTCAGCGTCGGGTCGATCTTGGTCTTGATCCAGATCAGCGCGTCCAGCACCATCGGGCCGCAATCGTCCAGATCGACGAAATACGTGTCCACCTGCGGGTTCTTCCCGTCATCGGGGTTCCAGCGATAGATCTGGAACTTGCGCAGGGTGCCGCCGCTTTCCGGCTTGGGCCAGGTCTTGCCCGTGCGCATCTGGCTGTTCTTGGGAAGGGAAAACTGGACCATGGTGCTACCTCATCTCAGGAACGGGGCAAGCCCGTCCGTGGCTAGACATCTAATCGTTTCGGGACGCGTGGCAATCTCGACCACCAGCGCGCCGGTTTCCGGGCTGACAACGGGCTGACCGGCGGCCAGCGCCAGCCGCGTGATCTCGCCCGCGCTGGCATTGTCGATCACGCAGTCGCTCGCAGCCTCCAGCGGCACACCCGGAAAGCGCTCGGCCAGCACGGGCCGGACCGTGGCGCGCGCGGCATCGCGCGCGATCTGGTCCTGCACACCCGCGCAGGCTCCAAGCGCGAGCAGCGCGGTGAGGCCCGCCATAGCCCTCATGAACGCTGATCTGCGTCTGTCATCGCAATGCAGCGTGCCGCATCAAGATAAACCGTCTCGGTCACACGTCCGTTCAGAACAGGGCCAGCGCCAAACCCGTTGACCTGGGTTTCAACGCGTTGCACCAATCCTGTGTAACGCTTCGATCGCCCGTTATCTGTCCAGATAACAGTCACCTGATGGCCCAAGGGCAGCGCAGGCGGCAGGCTTTGAAACTGGATCACGGCCGCGCCTTCGGGTGTGTTGAATATCCGCGTCACGGCAGGCGCAGTTGCGGTATCTTGCATCGTGTCGGTGATGGAAGACATGCTCAATACACGCGCGCCTTGGGGGCGATCTTCTTCAGGTCGATCCCGCCATCTTCAGCCCTGGTCAGCGGCTCGGTCACCACCGGGCGATAGTCGAGCGAGACTTTCGCCCCGTCAACCCAGGCCAGCGTGTGCTTGCGCCAGTGGGCGTCGTCGCGGTCAGGGTGATCCTCCTGCGCATGTGCGCCGCGGCTCTCCTTGCGCGCCTCTGCCGAAACGATGGTGCTCAGAGCGCAGGGCATCAGGTTGTCCAGCTCAAGCGTCTCCATCAGGTCCGAGTTCCAGATCAGCGAACGGTCGGTGACTTTCAGATCCGCCATCCGGCCCGCGACCTCGGCCATCTTCCGGCAACCCTCGGCCAGTGTCTTGTCGGTGCGGAACACGGCCGCATCTTCCTGCATGGTCTTCTGCATCTCCAGCCGCAACTCGGCGGTCGGCACGCCACCATCCATCTGGCGGAAGCGGTCGAAACGCTCGATGGCCTTGTCCACGCTGGCCTGGTTCAGCGTCGGGTTGGGCGCTTTCGGGTCCACGACCTGCCCGGCCCGGATGGCGGCGGCCCGACCGAACACCACAAGGTCGATCAGCGAGTTCGACCCCAGCCGGTTCGCGCCATGCACCGAGGCGCAGGCCGCCTCGCCCACGGCCATCAGGCCGGGGGCCACGCGGTCGGGATGTTCCGCATCGGCGTTCAGGACCTCGCCCCAGTAATTCGTCGGAATCCCGCCCATGTTGTAATGCACCGTCGGCAGCACCGGGATCGGCTCGCGGGTGACATCGACCCCGGCAAAGACGTGCGCGCTCTCGGAAATGCCCGGCAGGCGCAGTTTCAGCGTCTCGGGCGGCAGGTGCGACAGGTTCAGGTGGATATGGTCCTTGTTCGGCCCCACACCGCGCCCCTCGCGGATCTCGATCGTCATGCAGCGCGACACCACATCGCGCGAGGCAAGGTCCTTGTAGGTGGGGGCATAACGCTCCATGAAGCGCTCGCCCTCGGAATTGGTCAGATACCCGCCCTCGCCGCGCGCGCCCTCGGTAATAAGGCAACCCGCGCCATAGATGCCGGTGGGGTGGAACTGCACGAATTCCATGTCCTGCAGCGGCAGCCCCGCGCGGGCGACCATGCCGTTGCCGTCGCCGGTGCAGGTATGCGCGCTGGTCGCGCTGAAATAGGCCCGGCCATAGCCGCCCGTGGCCAGCACAACCATCTTGGCGCTGAACAGGTGCAGGGTGCCATCGTCGAGCTTCCATGCCAGCACGCCCTGACACACGCCATCCTCGGACATGATCAGGTCGGTGGCGAAATACTCGATATAGAATTGGGCCTTCTGTTTCAGGCTCTGGCCATAGAGCGTATGCAGCATCGCGTGCCCCGTGCGGTCGGCCGCCGCGCAGGTGCGCTGCACCGGCGGGCCCTCGCCGAACTCGGTCGTGTGGCCGCCAAAGGGGCGCTGGTAGATGCGGCCGTCCTCGGTGCGCGAGAAGGGCACGCCGTAATGTTCCAGCTCATACACCGCCTTGGGCGCCTCGCGTGCGAGATATTCCATCGCATCGGTGTCGCCCAGCCAGTCCGACCCCTTGACCGTGTCATACATGTGCCACTGCCAGTGATCTGGCCCCATGTTCGACAGCGAGGCCGCAATGCCCCCCTGCGCCGCGACCGTATGCGAGCGCGTCGGGAAGACCTTGGTGATGCAGGCCGTCCGCAGACCCTGTTCGGCCATGCCCAGCGTGGCGCGCAGCCCTGCGCCCCCGGCACCGACCACGACCACATCGTAACTATGCTCTTCGATCTTGTAAGCAGGCATTGTCTTTCCTTCAGGCGCTGAACAGGACAGTGGCAACCGACAGCACTCCGGCGATACCGAAGGCCCAGCACAGCAGCGTGTTGACCACCAGAGCCGCCGTGCGCGCCGCCTTGCCCGAGACATAGTCCTCGATCACGACCTGCAAGCCCTGTTGCAGATGGGCAAAGGCCGCGATGATGAACAGCACGGCCACCAGCGCGTGCCACAGATTGGAATAGGTCGCGACAAAAGCCTCATGCCCGCCTCCGAGCGCACGTCCGAAGGGAAAGATGAACAGCAGCGTCAGCGGAATGAGCGCGATCGACGTCAGGCGCTGGCTCCACCAGTGATGCGACCCCTCGCCAGCCACGCCAGAGCCATGCACGCGGGCATAATCAGTCTTGAATCCCATGTTTCAGGCCCCTCTCAGACGATGATGATGGTCAGAAGCGTCAGCACAACGGTGCCCGCAAACACGACATAGCTGGTCTTCTCGACCGTCTCGACATCCATCATGCGGCCCGTGTCCCAGATCAGGTGGCGGATGGAATTGAGCATGTGATACCACAGCGCCGCCAGCGAGCCGATCAGCACCAGATGCCCGAGGATCGAGGTCAGAAGCCCGTCCACGAACTCGAAATACTCGGCACTGAAGGCGCCCGCCGCGAACCACCACACGATCAGCATCGCCGCCAGCGTCATGCCCACGCCCGTAATCCGGTTCAGGATCGAGGTGATCGCGCTCAGTGGCAGGCGATAGACTTGCAGATGGGGGGAAAGCGGGCGATTGCCCCGGTTCACGTCGGCCATTGGCGGCTCCCTTCGCTCTGATGCGGCTGTGCAGCGACAGCCGCGCTCCGTATGCCTTCACATACCGATTTTCACGCGAATGTCACGCCTGCAAGCGCCGGGCACACAGAAAAAAGACGGGAATCTCCCGATATCCCGATGCAGGATGGCGGTATGTGATCACAGAATTTGATGCCGTGATCACATATTCCGGATTGCGTGATCACCCTTCGCTTGCAGTGGCGACTCACGTCGCCGCAAGCCTATCTCAGGTCGTCCAGAACCGCGGTCGCCGCCGAGTTGAAGTTGAACTGGACAAGCTGCGGGCGATCCCCCACCACGACCCCGGTCAGCAGCAGCGTGATCGGCCCGCGCATGTCGTCACGGGTGAACATGATGATCTCCTGCCGGAATGCGGGTTGCTCGTCGCGCACCAGAACAGTGTCGCAGCGATCAAAGCCCTCGGGAAAGAGTTCGTCCATCGCGCCGAAATAGGCAGTGTAGCTTTCGACCTCATGCGCCAGCATGGGGCCGGAATTTTCCAGAAAGGCCATGTATTCGCCACGCTTGAAATGCCCTTTCAGGCGCTCGAGCACGGGCCAGGCGTCCGCCATGGCGCCGCAGGCAGGCTCCTGCGCCTGCGCGGCACCGACAAGCCAGGCCGAGCAGGCAATCGCCCCGATGATCTGTCGCATCGCATTCTCCCGCAAAACCGGTCGCGCCACCATGATAGCACATGGCGGCGTCCGTCAGTGCAGGAAAACCCGCATCACCGCGGGCTGACGGCGTAATCCAGCGACAGGACCGCCCGACCCTTGTCGATGCTGGTGTCATGCCAGGCCAGCGTGGCCGAGAATGCATCGCTGAACGCATAGGTCGCGCCCAGGGTCCAGTACTGATGCCCGCCGCGACTGATGGTGCCGAAACTTGCATCCACCGTGACATTCTCGGCCACGCCCAGACCCACATCAAGGCGACTGTTGAGCGTCCGGGCGACCGGGTCATCGGCCAGCCCCGTCCCCAGATAGAGGTGGTCGTTCACATCCACGCCCATGTCGAGCTAGAATTCGCCGCAGCAATTCACGCCGGGGTCGATCTCGAAATAACGCTCATTGCCGAAGTCGTAGGAAAAGGCGTCCACGTCGTTGCGATAGCCGACATGAAGCGCCAGTTCGCCGCGCGCGCCATAGAACGCAAGTGACGTGTTCGAGGCCCATGCCCCGGCATAGAAACCGTTCGCTTCCACCTCGACATAGGGCTGGAACGCGATCCCGTCCGAATAGGGCAGCCCGTTCGCGATTTAGCGACTGGCCGGGGTGGCGCCTGCGGTGATCGAAAACTCCTGCGCCGTGACAAGGCCGGGTGTCATCAGGGCTGCGGCCGCAGTCGCGGCCAGGAAAAGGTGACGCATATCGTGGACTCCTGATCGATCTGCAGATCGCTGAAGCATCTTGCCCTGATCTGGCAAGATGAGCGATCGCCAGTGTCGCGGAATTCCTCCGCACTCGGGATTTCCTGCAACGATACCAGGCAGATACACCCCCTGCTGCCTAGAGCGGCATCAGCGCCCAGTAATCCAGATCAAGCAGGACATCGGGGTCATATCTGCCCTCCGGGGTCTTCAGCACGAAGGGCGCCCCCCGCGTCGCGACCAGCCGCAGCCGCAGCGCGCCCACCCCCGGCGCACCCGTCTCGGCGCGATCCAGCACCTCGGACCAGGCCCGGACCGTGTCGCCCGCGAAACAGGGATTGGCATGCGCGCCGCCATTGATCGCGACGATCATCTGCGCATTCGCCAGCCCGTTGAACGACAGCGCCCGCGCCATCGAGAGGACATGTCCGCCATAGATCAGCCGCCGGCCATCCTCGCGCAGGCTGGCGTCGAAATGCACCTTGGCGGTATTCTGCCACAGGCGCGTGGCAAGCATGTGCTCGGCCTCCTCGATGGTCACACCGTCCACATGGTCGATCATCTCGCCAACCGCATAGTCGCTCCAGCGATGCGACTCGCCCGACAGCGCGACATCATGGCGCGTGAAATCCAGCCCTCCGGGCACCACCAGATCGCCCGCCGCAACGGCGGGGGCCAGATCCGGCACCACGGTCGCGGGCGCGGGCGCGCCCGAATCGCGCTTGCGCACCATCACCCAGCGCACATAGTCCAGCACCAGCGCGCCGCGCTGGTTCACGCCGCGCGTGCGCACCCAGACCACACCCGACCTGCCGTTCGAGTTCTGCTTCAGCCCGATCACCTCGGAGGAACTGGCCAGCGTGTCGCCCGGATAGACCGGCGCGTGAAACCGCCCCTCGGCATAGCCCAGATTGGCCACTGCATTCAGGCTGATATCGGGCACCGACTTGCCGAACACGACATGAAAGGTCACCAGATCATCGACCGGGCTGGCGGGCAGGCCACAGGCGCGCGCGAATTCATCCGAGGAATGAAGCGCCCCGCGCGCCGGATAGAGCGCATGATACAGCGCCCGCTCCCCGCCCGAGATCGTGCGCGGAACGGCATGGTCGATCACCTGCCCCACGCGATAATCCTCGAAGAACCGTCCCGGATTGGTCTTGCTCATCCCTGCCTCTTCATCTTGCCAGAAATACTCATGCTCCGGCCGCACCCGTTGCCGCCGGTCTGCCATGGCGCCGCCCAGCCCGTCGTGCCTAGAGGTTCCCGAGCTTGAGGTCGGGCGAGTAGGTCGCATCGACCTCCTTCACCACCGCCTGCGCGCAGCGCATCACCCCGCGCGTTGCGTCATGGGCATAGGCGGGGCTGCCATGCAGCGCCCAGCCCTGCGCCAGCGCCGCGCTCACCTTGTGGCAGAAGGCGCTGGTGTCATCCTCGGTCAGCAAGCGATAGACCTGCATCATCCCCCCGCAAACGGCCATGGCCCCAGCCAGCCATGGATATGGCCGACCACCAGCGTTGCAAACAGCGCGCCCACCAGTGCCACGCCCTCTTTCCAGCCAGCCGCCTCGGGCGGGCGGGTCCATCCACGCTCGGCGCGGTTGATCACGATCACCGCAACCACGGCCCAGGCCAGCAAGCCGCCGAACAGGATCACCCCCTGAACCGTGCCCACCACCAGCAGATGCCCCAGCGCCCAGGCCTTGAAGCCCGAAAGCTGCGGGTGGCGAATGTGCCGGTGCAACCCGGTCTTCATCCCCGACACCGCGAACAGGTAAAAGCCGATGAACACCAGCAGGTTGTTGACATGCACCATCCAGTTCGGCGCGACCCACAGCCAGACCGGGTCGGCCATGCGGTAGCCCACCACCATCAGCACGATCGAGGCCAGCAGCGCGATGGCGACCGGCCCCTTGCCGGACTCGCCCATCGCCGCGCGCCGCTCCGGGGCAAGCCGCTTGAACAGATGCGCCCCCGCCCAGAGCGCCACACCAAGGATCAGGATCAGCGTTCCCATGCTCTTACTCCGTCATTGCGGCGATGGCGTCGGCCCTCGCCAGAACCTGTCTTGCGGTTACAATATGCAGATTCTCGACAATCTTGCCATCCACAACCGCCACGCCCTCGCCGCGCGCGGTCGCGGCGTCAAAGGCGGCGATCTGGCGGCCAGCAAGGTCGATCTCGGCACCCGACGGCGCAAAGACCGCGTTGGCGATCGCCAGTTGCGCGGGATGGATCAGGGTCTTGCCGTCAAAGCCCATGTCGCGGCCCTGTTCGCACTCGGCGCGCAGCCCGTCCTCGTCGCGAAACGCATTATAGACCCCGTCCACGGCAATGATCCCGGCCGCTCTGGCGGCAATCAGGGGCAGTTGCAGCGCGCTCATAAGTGGCAGGCGGTCGGGGCGGAAGCGCACGCCCATGTCCTTGGCAAGGTCATTCGTGCCCATGATGAACCCGGCCATGCGCGGCGCACGCGCGATGGCATGGGCATTGAGCACACCCAAAGGCGACTCCATCATCGCCCAGATGCGGGTATCGGCTGTCTCGGCGCGGGCATCGAGCAACCGGGCGAGCGCCTCGACATGGGCGGCCTCGTCCACCTTGGGCAACAGGATCGCCTCGGGCCGGGCGGCGGCGATCACCTCCAGATCCGCGGCACCCCAGTCGCTGGACAGCGCATTGATCCGCACCAGCCTCGCGCGCGCACCATAATCCAGCGTCTGCAGGGCCTGTGCCAGCGTCCTGCGGGCATTGGCCTTCTCGTCCACCGCGACCGCGTCTTCCAGATCGAAGATGATCGCGTCGGTGGCCAGCCCCGTGGCCTTTTCCAGCGCGCGCTCTTTCGAGCCGGGGATATACAGAACCGATCTGAACGGGCGCGTGTCCATGTCGCTGCTCCTTGGGCAATTTTGTGTCAACTGTCGATCATTTCCGGTCACAAATGGCAAGCCCGAATGTGCCGCAGTGCAGCGCAAACCCGCCCGCCCGCTGCGTTAACCCTGTTTTTCCGCAGCGCTGGCAGGCTTGATCCATTCGCATTCTGCCCGAAAGGATCTGCCCATGCGTGCCCTTGTCCTCGCCCTGTCCGCCGGCCTTTCCCTGACCGCCCTGCCGGTCAGCGCCCAGACACTGCAATGCGGCCCGCGCGAACGGGTGCTGGAAAATATCGCGGCGCAGAACCTGAGCCGCCGCGTGCTCGGGCTGGCCGGTCAGGCCGTGATGGAGCTTTATGCCGAGCCCGAGGGCGCGCGCTGGATCATCACTGTCACGTTGCCCGACGGGCGCATGTGCCTGCTGGCGCAGGGCCAGCATCTCGAGATGCGCGACGAGGTCTTTCCCGCGCGCGGCACCCGGTCCTGAGCCGCTTCACCTTTGCGCGACAGGGGCCGGGGGCATTGCACACTCCCCCTCGGCTTTGCTAGTCCTGAGGGGCACGCCTGAATCCCTCTGACCCGCAAGGCCCCGATCATGACCCGTCTGCTGCACCGCTCGATCCACTCTCCGCCGCGCCGCGCCGTCTCGGCCAGCGGCATCCGCTTCACGGATAGCGAGGGGCGCAGCTATATCGACGCCTCGGGCGGGGCGGCGGTGTCCTGCCTCGGGCACGGCCACCCCGATGTCATTGCGGCGCTGCATGCGCAGCTTGACCGGCTGGCCTATGCCCATACCGGGTTCTTTACCACCGATGTGGCCGAGGCGCTGGCCGAGACCCTCATCGCCAGCGCGCCTGCGGGGCTGAGCCATGTCTATCTGGTCTCGGGCGGGTCCGAGGCGGTGGAGGCCGCGCTCAAGATGGCGCGGCAGTATTTCACCGAGACCGGCCAGCCGCAGCGGCGCCATATCATCGCGCGCCGGCAGAGCTATCACGGCAATACCCTGGGCGCGCTGGCGGCGGGCGGGAACGAATGGCGCCGCGCGCAGTTCAAGCCGCTGCTGATGCAGGCCCATCACATCGCGCCCTGTTTCGCCTATCGCGAGCAGGCAGCGGGCGAATCGGATGGCGACTATGCCGCACGGGCCGCGGGCGAGCTGGAAGCAAAGATCCTCGAGCTTGGCACCGATACGGTTGCGGCCTTCATCGCCGAGCCGGTTGTCGGGGCCACGGCGGGCGCAGTGCCGCCTGTGGCCGATTACTACCAGCGTATCCGCGAGATCTGCGACCGCTACGGGGTGCTGCTGATCCTCGACGAGGTGATGTGCGGCATGGGCCGGACCGGGCGTCTCTACGCCTGCGAGGCCGACGGCATTTCCCCCGACCTGCTGACCATCGCCAAGGGACTGGGCGGGGGCTATCAGCCTGTCGGCGCAACGCTGCTGAGCCAGAAGGTTTTTGACGCCTTTGCGAACGGATCAGGGTTCTTCCAGCATGGCCACACCTATATGGGCCACCCGATGGCGGCGGCAGCGGGGCTGGCGGTGCAGCATGTGATTGCGCGCGACAATCTGCTGGCGAATGTGCAGGCCATGGGCGCGCATCTGCGCGCGGGGCTGGAAGCGGCCTTCGGCCAGCACCCGCATGTCGGCGACATTCGCGGCCGCGGGCTGTTCCAGGCCATCGAACTGGTGGCCGACCGCGAGAGCAAGACGCCTTTCGAGCCTGCGCGCAAGCTGCACGCAAGGATCAAGTCCGAAGCCATGGCGCGCGGGTTGATGGTCTATCCGATGGGCGGCACGATTGACGGGGTGCGGGGCGATCATGTGCTGATGGCGCCGCCCTTCATCGTGACCCCGAGCGACCTGGCCGAAATCACCGGGCGGCTGGCCGAGGCAGTGGAGGCCGCGCTGGCGGCATGAGCAACCCCTTCACCCCGCTGGACGATCGCGACTGGCCCGCAGAGATCGCCGACATGCGCGCGGGCTTTGCGGGACAGCTCAATGTCTATCGGCTGATGGCCCATCACCCGGCGCTGCTGCGCGCCTGGGAAGGGCTGCGCATGCATGTGGTCACGCAGAACGCGCTGGGGCGCGTGCGGGCCGAAGTGGTGATCCTTCGCCTCGCGCACCGGCTGGGTTCTGCCTATGAATGGAACCAGCATGTGGTGCGCGCGCTGAACCTTGGAATGCCCGAGACCCGGATCGCGGCGCTGGAGGGGTCGCTTGCCGACCTGCCGCAGGAGGATGCGCTGCTGGCGGGCGCGGTCGATGCGCTGGTCGATCATGCGCGGCTGAGTGCTGTGCAACTGGCCGCGCTGGAGCGCATGGTGGGGCGCGCGGGCGCGCTCGACCTGATGGCGACCGTGGGGATGTATCTGACGCTGGGCTTCCTGCTCGGGACCACCGGGGCACCGCTGGATGCGGATATCGCGGCCGAGATCGAGTCGCGCGCGCCTGCGTTGCGCCGCTGACCGGGTGCCGGAAGGGTGGGTGAATCACCCACCCTACAATGGCGTCGGGCCTTGTCGCGCGGCAGGGTCTGCCAGATGGAACGGCTTGGCTCAGCGCGGCGCGATCATCATGATCATCTGCCGGCCTTCCATCTTGGGCATGTTCTCGACCTTGCCCACGTCCTCGATATCGGCCGCGACCCGGTGCAGAAGCTCTGCCCCGATATCCTGGTGCGCCATTTCACGGCCGCGAAAGCGCAGCGTGACCTTCACCTTGTCGCCAGCCTCGAGAAAGCGGAACACGTTGCGCATCTTGACCTCGTAATCATGCGTGTCGGTGTTCGGGCGGAACTTGACTTCCTTGATCTCGATGATCTTCTGCTTCTTGCGGGCCTCGGCCTCGCGTTTCTGCATCTCGTATTTGAATTTGCCGAAATCCATGATCTTGCACACGGGCGGCGTGGCGTTGGGCGAGATCTCGACCAGATCAAGGCCGGCCTCTTCGGCCAGCATGAGCGCCTGCGAGGGCTTGACCACCCCCAGATTTTCCCCCTCGGCCCCGATCAGGCGAATCTCCGGCGCGCGGATGCGCTCGTTCACGCGGGGTCCGGTGTCGCGTTGCGGCGGGGCATTATGCGGTCTGCGGGCTATGGGAATCTTCCTTTTGCTGTTTCGACGGGCTTTTCAAACCTAGATGGGCGCAATGTGCGATTCAAGCGCGAAGATCAAGCCCTCTTGCGCGCGAGCGGGCTGTAACGCGCTTGTTTGCCGGGTTTGGGACGAGTCCGGCTTGCAAGATGCGAAATTTATGTCATAGCGGCGCGCAGTGAATTTCTGATTGGAAGGATGGAACGATGAACAAGTCCCTTCTTGTGGTGATTGCGGCGGCCGTTGTGGCTGTCGGGGTCTGGCTGGGAATCCAGTCACGCCAGACCCCCGAAATGGTCGAGCCCGTGGTCGAACCCGTGGTCGAGCCCGTGCCCGAGCCGGAGGAGGTCGAGGAAGAGATGGCTGACGAGGCCATCGAGGAGGAAACCTCGGTCGAGGAACTGCTCGAGCAAGTCGCCGATGACGCAGCCGAGACGGTCGAGCAGGCTGTCGACAGTGCCGTTGACGCGACAACCGAGACCGTCGAGGAGATGACCGGCGAGATCATCGGCGACGAGACCGCCGAGACCGCTGGCGAAGCCGCGGTCGAGGACGCCGTCGAGCAGGCCGAGCAGGACCTGTCCCCCGAGGCCGCCGATGAGGCTGCCGAGGCTATCGAGGAATCGCTCGAGGTGCAGGATCTGGGTCTTGACCTGTCGGTGGACGCGATTCGCGCCCGGATTGATGCCGCAGGCCTCAGTTTGACCGATCGCGGCATCATCGAGGGTCTGCTGCAGGCTGCGGGTGATAATCCCGAACTGCTGCAGACAGTGGTCGATCGCCTGCGCGAGATGACCGGCAACTGATCGGCCATGGCCGGTTGACGCGGGCCCGGATGCTGGCGCATCCGGGCCCTTTCGCTGCGCCGCTGCATGCCTTCCCCGCCCGCCAGGCGAAAGACACGGACCCCGGCCTGTCGCCGTTTGCCTGCACCGGACCCGCCGGAGTGCACGGCATTCTGCGCACCCTGCGCTTCTGGGTCGGAGGTGGACTCGAGCATTTTCGGCAGGAAAATGACCGGTCCGGCAAGGCCGGTGCCATGGCTGCATGGTGTCCGGGTGGAGGGCGAGAGGGCAGGGGCCGGGTGTCGCCTCAGCCCCTGCGGCGCCTGCGTCTGCCGCCCTCGCCCTCGCTCCCGCCACCGCCGGTGTTGAAGCTGACATCGGGCAGGGTCACGATCCGCGCGAGTTCAGGAAAGGTGTCCACGGCATGGGGCAGGGCATTGGCATTGACGAAATGCTCCTGAAAGCGCGGCTCGATGGCAGTCTCGACCTTGTGGATGCGGCGCACTGTGGCCTCGATTCCCTTGCGGGCGGCGCTGCTGCACAGGGCGATCCGGGCCCCCGTGCCCGCCGCATTGCCCGCACTCGTGACGTGGTCGAGATGCGCATCGGGGATCATGCCCAGCACCATCGCGTGTTTCGGGCTGATATGTGCACCAAACGCTCCGGCCAGCACAACACGGTCCACGCGCTCGGCGCCGATTTCGTCCATCAGCAGCCGCGCGCCGGCATAGAGCGCCGATTTTGCAAGCTGGATCGCGCGGATATCGCCCTGCGTGACCGTGAGGCGCGGACCGTCCGTGGCGCCTGCCTCATGCAGCAGATAGGCATGGGTCCGCCCCTCGGGCTGGCAGCGCCAGGTGCCGGTCTGCTCGGCCGAGCCGATCAGCCCCGAGCGGTCGACCAGCCCGGCCATGCGCATCTCGGCCACGGCCTCGATGATGCCCGAGCCGCAGATGCCGGTGATGCCGGTGGCCTCGGTCGCCTCGGCAAAGCCTTCCTCGTCCGACCACAGATCGCAGCCGATCACGCGAAAGCGCGGGTCTTTCGTGACGGGGTCGATCTCGACCCGTTCGATGGCGCCCGGCGCCGCACGCTGTCCCGACGAGATCTGCGCGCCTTCAAAGGCAGGCCCGGTGGGCGAGGAGCAGGCCAGCACGCGCCGCCTGTCGCCCAGCAGGATCTCTGCATTGGTGCCGACATCGACCACCAGCACCAGATCCTCCGAGGTCTCGGGCGATTCCGACAGCGCCACGGCGGCCGCATCCGCGCCGACATGGCCCGCGATGCAGGGCAGCAGATAGGCGCGCGCGGCCGGGTTGATCGCATTCAGGTCCAGGTCGCGCGCCGCAAGCGACAGCGCATCCGAGGTGGCCAGCGCGAAAGGAGCCTGTCCCAGTTCCACCGGGTCGATGCCCAGCAGCAGATGGTGCATGACCGGGTTGCATACGATCACGGCCTCGACAATCGCGCGCCCACTGACCTCTGCCTCGGCGGCAAGGGCCTTGACCAGCGTGTCCAGCCCCGCGCGGACCGTGCGCGTCATCTCGACATCGCCGCCGGGGTTCATCATGGCATAGCTCACGCGGCTCATCAGATCCTCGCCAAAGCGGATCTGCGGGTTCATGATGCCGGATGATCCGACCACCTCACCGGTGCGCAGGTCGCACAGATGCGCGGCGATCGTGGTCGAGCCGAGGTCGATGGCCAGGCCGAAAAGCCCGCCCTCGTAGAAGCCCGGCCAGATGTCGAGCAGGCGATGCGGGCCGGGGCCATGGTCCTTGAACAGCGCCACGCTGACCTGCCACCTGCCCGCGCGCAGGGCCGGTTGCAACTTGCGCAGCACCTCCAGCCCGGCGGTGATCTCGGGGATGTCCCACTGGCTGCGCAGCGCGCGCGCCAGACGCTCCAGATCGCCCGAGGGCTCATGCATGTCGGGCTCGTCCACCTCGACCAGATAGAGCCGCGTCGCCGGGTCCATGATGACAGTGCGCGCCGAGGCGGCCTTGCGCACCACCTGGCGGTGGACCTGGCTTTCGGGGGGCACATCGATGACAACATCGCCCAGGATCTGCGCCTGGCAGCCAAGACGCCGCCCCTCGGTCAGCCCGCGCTTGTCCTTGTAGCGCTGTTCGACCGCGTTCCAGCCTGACAGCGCGTCAGGGGCGACACTGACCCCGTGTTTTGAGTACTCGCCATAGCCGGGCGTGATCTGGCATTTCGAACAGATGCCGCGCCCGCCACAGACCGAATCGAGATCGACCCCCAGTTGCCGCGCGGCCGTGAGCACGGGCGTGCCGATGGCGAAGCGCCCGCGCTTGCCCGAAGGCGTGAAGATCACCAGAGCGTCCGACATCCGCGCCTCCGTCTTGACTGCTTCTCAGATAACCGCCCGAGACGCAGAGGGAAGGCCGGTTCGCGGCATGTGGTGAGGAAAATCCGTCAGCGCGCCACCAGAACCGAGATCGGCGAGTGACGTACGACGCGCGCGGCGGTCGAACCGATGAAATAGTCGCTCATCCCCGGCTTGTGGCTGGACAGCATGATCAGGTCGGCATTGCATTCCTCGGCCGCGGCCAGGATGTTTTCGGAGGGCCGCCCGCCGCGAATGTCGACATCGACATTCTTCGCCTTCGCCGAGGCGGCAAGCGAGTCGAGCTGCTCGCGAATGGCCTTGCGATGCTCCATAAGCTGTTCGCGCGCAATCGCCGCAGCCAGATAGGCCGGCACCTCGTCGAGCACATGCACAAGTGTGATGCTGCCATCGGGGTCGACCAGCTTGTTGGCCTTCTGGATCAGGGTGCGACTGGTTGCGCCCCTGTTGAACAGTGCAACCGCAATGACGATGGATTTGTACATCTGAGCTCTCCCTTGTCTGTGGCCGGTGGTTCAAACCGGTTTGAACGAGGATCGCACAGCCGGGCGCCCAAGGCAATCGCCAGAACGGGCAGCGGCAGGCCTTGCGGCCTGCCGTGGGTTCCGGGCGCCAGGCGTGGACCTCAGCGCGTCACCAGTACCGAGATGGGCGCGTGGCGCACGATGCGCGCGGCGGTCGAACCGATGAAATAGTCGCTCAGCCCCGGCTTGTGGCTGGCGATCATGATCAGGTCGGCCCCGGCTTCCTTGGCGGCCCCGAGGATGGACGCCGCCGGCTGGCCCTCGCGGATGACGATCTCGATATCATCGGCGCCGCCGGCAATCGCCTCGAGCTGGACCAGGACCTCGCTGCGCCGCGCGGACATGTGCTCGCGCGGGATCGAGGCCGCGACATAGCCCGGCACCTCGTCGATCACATGGACAAGCGTGATCTTGCCGCCATCATCCAGCAGGCTGCGCGCCTTTTGCAGCGCGGCACGGGTTGTGGCCCCTTCGTTGAAAAGGGCAGCGGCGATCACCACGGATTTATACATGAGGGTGTTTCCTGTTGTTGTTGCAATTCAGCGTTCCACCAGCACCGAGCACTGGGCATGGCGTATCACGCGCGCAGCAGTCGAGCCAATGAAATAATCACGCAGCCCCGGCTTGTGGCTGGCGATCATGATCAGGTCGGCACCGCTGTCCTCTGCGGCCTGGAGGATCTGTCCTGACGCGGCGCCATGGCGCACTTCATGCGTCACGCGCAGCTCCTGCGCTGGGTCGATCATGGCCTTCAGTTCGACCACGGCTTCGGCGCGCCTGCGCTCGGACAGGTCGCTGGGCAGTTCGGCCGCGACATAGCCGGGCACCTCTTCCAGCACATGAAGCAGCCGGATCTCTCCGCCCCCGTCAACCAGCGAGGCCGCCCGCGCGAAGAGTGCGCGCGCCTGTTCGAGATGGTCGAGATCCACGGCAACGATAATTCTGGCATACATTCTGTCGGTTCCTCCTGTCGCGATGGGGCAACCCTGCCACGGAACCGGGCGCGTGACGTTGATTTCAATCAAACTGCCCGCGCTGGCGCGGAATTGCCTGTGTTTCGGACTGAAACCAGATGTGACCCTTGCGCCTCTTGCGCCCGACACGGTATCTGCGCGACTAAAGCGCAATCAGGCAAGGAGCAGGGCGTCGAAGATGAGCGTCTCACTGGTCATTCTGGCAGCCGGGCAGGGCTCGCGCATGCTCTCGGACATGCCCAAGGTGCTGCACCTTCTGGCGGGTGTGCCGCTTGTGCTGCATGCCATGCGGGCAGCGCGCACCCTGGAGCCTGCGCGCGTGGCGGTCGTGACCGGCCATGGCGGCGCGCAGGTCGCGCAGGTCGTGCAGGCCGAGGATGACACGGCGATCATCGTCACCCAGTCCGAGCAGCTTGGCACGGCGCATGCCGTCGCGCAGGCACGCGCCGCGCTCGAGGGGCAGGCGGGCGACGTGGTGGTGCTCTATGGCGACACGCCCTTCATCCGCCCCGAGACCTTGCAGGCCATGCTGGCGGCGCGCGCGTCGCATGATCTGGTCGTGCTGGGCTTTGACGCTGCCGATCCGGGCCGCTACGGGCGGCTGGTCACGGACGGCGACCGGCTGGAGCGGATCGTCGAGTTCAAGGACGCGACCGGGGCCGAGCGCGCGATCACCCTGTGCAACAGCGGTGTGCTCTGTGCCGATCGCGCGCTTCTGTTCGACCTGATTTCCGAGGTCGGCAACGACAATGCCGCAGGTGAGTATTACCTGACCGACATCGTCGCCCTTGCCCGCGCGCGCGGCCTGTCCGCCGGCGTCGTGCGCTGCGCCGAGGCCGAGACGCTGGGCATCAATACCCGCGCCGAACTCGCCAGCGCCGAAGCCGCCTTTCAGGCCCGCGCGCGTGCCGAGGCGCTGGAGAATGGCGTCACGCTCAGCGCGCCCGAGACGGTCATCTTCGCGCAGGACACGGTCATCGGCCGCGACGCGCTGGTGGAACCCTATGTCGTCTTCGGCCCAGGTGTGACGGTCGAGAGCGGCGCCACCATCCGCGCCTTCAGCCATCTCGAGGGTGCCCATGTCAGCCGCGGCGCGATTGTCGGCCCCTATGCCCGCCTGCGCCCCGGTGCCGAACTGGCCGAGGATGTGCGCATCGGCAATTTCGTCGAGGTCAAGGCCGCGCAGATCGACGAGGGGGCGAAGGTCAATCACCTCTCCTATGTCGGCGACGCGCATGTCGGCGCGGGGGCCAATCTGGGCGCGGGCACCGTGACCTGCAATTATGACGGCGTGTTCAAGCACCGCACCGAGATCGGCGCGGGGGCCTTCATCGGCTCGTCCACCATGCTGGTGGCCCCGGTGCGGGTGGGGGCCGGGGCGGTGACCGGCTCGGGGTCGGTCATCACGCAGGATGTCGCCGATGGCGCGCTGGCACTGGGGCGCGCGCGGCAGGAAACCAGGCCCGGGCTGGGCAGGCGCCTGATGGACCGGCTGCGCGCGACAAAGGCCGCGCGAGGGAAAGGATAAGGCGATGTGTGGCATTGTAGGCGTCCTGGGACAGCACGAGGTCTCGCCGATCATCCTCGACGCGCTCAAGCGGCTGGAATATCGCGGCTATGATTCCGCCGGGATCGCGACCGTCAACAAGGGCAGGCTCGACCGGCGCCGCGCGGTCGGCAAGCTGATCCATCTGTCCGACATGCTGGTGCATCAGCCGCTGCCGGGGCGCTCGGGGATCGGGCACACGCGCTGGGCCACGCATGGCGGCCCCAGCGTGGCCAATGCCCATCCGCATCAGGTCGGGCGCGTGGCGGTGGTGCATAACGGGATCATCGAGAATTTCCGTGCCCTGCGCGAGGAACTCGCCGCCGATGGGGCCGTCTTCACCAGCCAGACCGATACCGAGACCATCGTGCAGTTGGCCAGCCAATACCTTGACCAGGGCATGATGCCGGTGCAGGCCGCCCGCGCCACGCTCCGGCGGCTGGACGGGGCCTTCGCGCTGGCCTTCCTCTTCGAGGGCGAGGAAGACATGATCATCTGCGCCCGGCGCGGCTCGCCGCTCTGCATCGGGCATGGCGAGGGCGAGATGTATCTGGGCTCGGACGCCATCGCGCTGGCCGAGATGACCAATCGCATCACCTATCTGGAGGAAGGCGACTGGGCCATCGTGACGCGCAGCGGGGTGCAGATCTTCGATGCCGATGACCGCCAGACCGCGCGCCCGGTGACACAGATCAATGCTGCGCAGGCGCGGGTGGACAAGTCGGGGCATCGTCATTTCATGGCCAAGGAAATGGCCGAACAGCCCGCCGTGCTGCAATCGGCGATGGGGTTCTATTCCGGACTTGACCATGGCGGGGTCGATCTGCCGGCGGGGCTGGACTTCGCACGCGCCGACCGGCTGATCATGGTGGCCTGCGGAACCGCCTATTATGCCTGTCAGGTGGCCAAATACTGGTTCGAGCAGTTCGCGGGCCTGCCGGTGGAACTCGATATCGCATCGGAATTCCGCTATCGCGAACCGGTGCTGGGGCCGCAGAACATGGCGCTGTTTGTCAGCCAGTCGGGCGAGACCGCCGACACGCTCGCGGCGCTGCGCCATGTCCGTCCGCATGTGGCGCAGGTGGTGGCCGTGGTCAATGTGCCCACCTCCTCGATCGCGCGCGAGGCCGATCTGGTGCTGCCGATCCATGCCGGTCCCGAGATCGGGGTCGCCTCGACCAAGGCCTTCACCGCGCAGTTGCAGGTGCTCGCGCTGCTGGCACTGCGCGCAGGGCTGGAGCGCGGGCGGCTGGGCTGGGAGGACTATCTTGCCCGGCTTGGCGAATTGCGCGCCGCCCCTGGCTTTGTCGCCCAGGCGCTCGACCGCGAGGACGAGATCCGGCGCATGACGGAAATGCTCGCCAAGGCGCGCGACGTGCTGTTCCTGGGGCGGGGGGTGATGTATCCGCTGGCGCTGGAAGGGGCACTGAAGCTCAAGGAAATCAGTTATATCCATGCCGAAGCCTATGCCGCGGGCGAACTCAAGCATGGCCCCATCGCGCTGATCGACAAGGATCTGCCCGTGATCGTCTTCGCGCCTCATGATGCATTGTTCGAAAAGACCGTGTCGAACATGCACGAAGTGATGGCGCGGCAGGGCCGCGTGCTGCTGATTTCGGATGCCGCCGGTCTGGCCGAGGCGGGCGAGGTTCCCTACAGCCTGCAGATGCCCACGGTGCCCGACCTGATCGCCCCGATCGTCTATGCCGTGCCTGCCCAGCTGATCGCCTATCATACGGCCCTGCACCGTGGCACCGATGTGGACCAGCCGCGCAATCTGGCAAAATCGGTGACTGTCGAGTGAGCGCAGCCGCCGATCTGATCGTGCAATTGCGCGCGATGGGGGAAGCGACCAAGGCCGCCGAGATGGCCGCCTATCACAGGACCGACCGGGAATTCCTCGGCCTCTCGGCCCTGCGCCTCGACGAGATGGCCCGCGACATGCGCCGCGGGTTTGACCTTCGCGAACGGCTGGATGTCGCACAGGGGCTCTGGGAGAGTGACATCCATGAGGCGCGCATTCTGGCCGCCAAGCTGCTGACACAGGCGCGCATCCGCCCCGATGATGTGCCGGTCTGGCAGGTGATCGCGGGCTGGGTGCCCGATTTCGACAGCTGGGCGCTGGCCGATCATGTCGCGATCGCCGGCGCGAAGCGCCTGCAGGCGGTGCCCGCGCGGCTCGACGAGGTCGAGGGCTGGACGCGTGACCCGAACCTCTGGGTGCGGCGCGCGGCACTGGTCATGACCCTGCCCTGGGCACGGCTGCCGCATCCGAAACCGGACGATCTGGCCGTGCGCGAGCGCGTTCTGGGCTGGGCCGCAGGTTATGTGTCAGACCGCGACCGGTTCCTCCAGAAAGCCGTCGCCTGGTGGCTGCGCGAGCTTTCGCGGCGCGACCCGGTGCGCGTGCAGGGCTTTCTCGACGGGCCCGGTGGCGGGCTGACGCGCCCGGCGCGGGCCGAGGCGCAGCGGCTGATGCGCGACACGGCGGCATAGCCGGACCGCATGCTGCGCCGGTCCGATGTCACCGGTCAGGCGGGGTCTTTCCGGGGTGGGTGAACCTGCCCCTTGCGGGGCAGAACCACCCACCCTACGGTTCTGCGATCAGACGGCCGCTCCGAAAAGGCTCAGCCCCGCAATGCTGCCAGAGCCTCGGGCAGATCGAGTTTCCCATCATAGAGCGCGCGGCCGGAAATCGCGCCGTCCAGCGCCACGCCGCAATCGCGCAGCGCGATCAGGTCCTCCAGTCGCGATACGCCGCCCGAGGCGATGACGGGCACCCGCACGGCGCGCGCCAGCGCGGCGGTGGCGGTCACATTCGGCCCCTGCATGGCACCGTCGCGGTTGATGTCGGTGTAGATGATCGCCGCGACCCCTGCATCCTCGAAGCGCCGTGCCAGTGCGCTGGCCTCGAGTTCGGTCTCCTCGGCCCAGCCGCGCGTGGCGACGCGCCCGTCGCGCGCGTCAATTCCCACCGCCACCTGTCCGGGGAATGCGCGCGCGGCCTGCCGCACGAGTTCGGGGTCTTCCACGGCCACCGTGCCCAGGATCACCCGGCGCAGGCCCTTTTCCAGCCAGCCCTCGATCGTGGCCATGTCGCGGATACCGCCGCCCAGCTGGCAGGGGATGGTCACGCATTCGAGGATGGCCTCGACGGCACCGGCATTCACGGGTGCGCCCGCAAAGGCGCCGTTCAGATCCACCAGATGCAGCCATTGCGCGCCCTGGTCGGCAAAGGCGCGGGCCTGATCGGCGGGCGAGTCGTTGAACACTGTCGCCTGGTCCATCGCACCCTTGTAGAGGCGCACGCATTGCCCGTCCTTGAGGTCGATCGCTGGGTAGAGGATCATCGGCGCGTCCCTTGTCTGTGACTCGCGCGCCTTCTAGCCTGCACGCAGCCGCAGGGAAAGCCCTCTCGCCGATCAGCGCCGCCCGCCCTCGATCACGCGCAGCACCGGGATTCCGGGGCGCGCGGGCGCCGCATCCGCGGCTTCGGCAAGCGCGCGCGCCAGTGCAAAGCGGCGCGGCGTCCGGCCCGGTTCGCCCTCGGTTTCGAGCACGCCCATCACGCGGTTGCAGCGCCCGGCGGCATCCGCGAGCGGCAGCAGGGCAAGCCGCGCTGTCATACGGGGCAGCCCGAAGCCGCGCTCGGCTTCCAGTGCCAGGGTGACGCGCGCCCCCCGCGTGACCTGGTCCAGCGCGTCCTGCAGGTCCGCGCGTCCCTCGCCCGTGAACAGCACGCTCAGCGGCATGCCGCGCATGTCCATTCCCATCAGCCCCTCCACCTTGTGGCCGCAGATGCGCAGCCGTGCCACGCGCGGGGTCACCATTTCGGCCAGAAAGACATGCGGCAGCGCCTCGCCAAGGGCGCGGGCATCGATATCGGCGCGGGCCGGGATCGCGCCGTTGCGGCGCAGGCCGGCCCAGTAGGCACAGACGCGCGACAGGATCGAGCCGGCCTCATGCCCGCCATTGCAGTCCGACAGGTGTTTGGGCATATGGTCACTCATGATCGTTCCTTCCGTATGCGTCCCCGACCGTGCCGCGGTCTTCCGGTTGTTTCCCCGAGCACCAGCGCCGGAATGCTTAATCCTGTCGCAAGCTCTCTTAACAACCCTTTAATAGCTCAATTTGTGCCAGATTTGTGCCGCATTCTGTGCATTTGGTTAATCCGGCCCTGACGGGCCACAGCCGAGGGAAGAAACAGACATGCACTCGATGACAGGTTTCGCGAGCCGCACAGGCTCGGTGCAGTTCGAGAGCGCCATCCTGGACTGGGAATGGGAATTGCGCGCGGTCAACGGGCGCGGGCTGGACCTGCGCCTGCGCCTTCCCGAAGGGGTTGGTTACATTGAAAAACCCCTGCGTGACATGCTTTCGGCACAGATTGCGCGTGGCAATGTCAGCCTGTCACTGCGCCTGCGGCTGGCACATGCGGATGCGGTCGCGCAGATCGATATCGCGGCGCTGCGCGGCCTTCTGTCGGCGCTTGACCAGGTGGGCACCGAGGCGCAGAAGGCAGGTGTGCTGCTGCAGGCCCCCAGCGGGCTCGACCTGCTGGGATGGCGCGGTGTGCAGCCTTCCGGCCCGAATCTCGCCACAATTGCCACCGGGCAGATGGAGGCGATCCTGCTGGCCGAGGCAGCCCCGCTGATCGCGGAATTCAACCGGATGCGCGCGCAGGAAGGACAGGCACTCGCGCGGGTGATCGGCGCGCAGCTGGACGCGGTCGCCGATCTGGTCGCGCAGGCGCGCGCGCTTGTCGCGCAGCGCGGCGCCGCGCTGCAGGCGCAGTTCCACAAGGCCCTGTCCGCTGTCACGGAGGCCACCGAGGCCGATCCGCAGCGCATCGCGCAGGAACTGGCGCTGTTGGCGGTCAAGGCCGACCTGACCGAGGAACTCGACCGGCTGGAGGCGCATTGCGCGGCCGGGCGGGCGCTGGTGCAGGCAAGCGGGCCGGTCGGGCGCAAGCTGGATTTCCTGACGCAGGAATTCAACCGCGAGGCCAACACGCTCTGTTCCAAGGCGCAGCATCTGGAGATGACGCGCATCGGGCTTGACCTCAAGACCGTGATCGACCAGATGCGCGAGCAGGTCCAGAATGTGGAGTGATGCCATGCCCCGGCGCGGATTGCTGATCATCCTGTCCTCGCCTTCCGGGGCAGGCAAATCGACACTGGCGCGGCGGCTGATGGGCTGGGACCCCGACATCCGGTTCTCGGTCTCGGCCACCACGCGGGCCCCGCGTCCGGGTGAGCAGGAGGGACGCGAGTATTATTTCCGCACGCGGGCCGGGTTCGAGGCGATGATCGCTTCGGGCGAGATGCTGGAACATGCCGAAGTGTTCGGCAATTTCTATGGCTCACCCAAGGCGCCGGTCGAGGCCGCGATGCGCGAGGGGCGCGACACGCTGTTCGACATCGACTGGCAGGGCGGCCAGCAGGTGCGCAACTCGAGCCTTGGCCAGGATGTGGTGTCCATCTTCGTGCTGCCCCCCTCGATCGCCGAACTGGAGGCGCGCCTGCGCACGCGCGCGCAGGACAGCGACGAGGTGATCGCCGGGCGGATGCGCAAGTCGCGCGACGAGATCAGCCACTGGGCGGAATATGATTATGTGCTGGTGAATGACGACCTCGACGCGACCTCGGCGCGGCTGGAGGGCATCATCGCCGCCGAGCGGTTGCGCCGCGAACGCCAGCCGGGCCTGAACGAATTCGTGCGCGGGCTCAACCGCGAGTTCGACATGCGGGGAACTGCCTGAGCCCGCGCCCGCGCCCATCCGCGCTCTCGGGTGGCGCGCACCGCCGCGTGTCGCGCCCGCGCGATGGAACACCGCTGGCAGACCGGCGCCGCCCCTGCGGGTGCGACAGGATGGGTGCAGTGCTGGCAGGGAAAGGCGCGACAGGATGCTCAAGACGCTCAAGGCCGAGTTGCGCGCGCGTGCGACCGAACAGCGCGCGCAGGCAGCCGCCGCGCCTGGCGCCGCGGCGCAGGGTCGTGCTGCGGCAGAAGCCGCCCGCGCGCTGATCGCGGGGCATCTCGGTGGCGGGACACAGGCCGTGGTGCTGGCGGGCTACATGCCCATGCGTGGCGAGATCGACCCGCTGCCGGTGATGCAGACCCATCCGGGCCCGGTCTGCGTGCCGGTCGTGGTCGGGCGCGGCCGCCCGCTGGTCTTTCACCGATGGACCCCGCAGATGCCCATGGTCGAGGGGCCGTTCAGGGCGCTGATTCCCGCCATTGCCGAGGAACTGACGCCCGGGGTGCTGCTGGTGCCGCTGCTGGCCTTCGACCGGCGCGGCTACCGGCTGGGCTATGGCGGCGGCTTCTATGACCGCACGCTTGCGCAGTTGCGCGCGGCTGGAAACATTCTGGCCATCGGTTTTGCCCATGCCGCGCAGGAAGTGCCGGTGGTGCCGACCGAACCGACCGACGCCGCGCTGGATGTCATCGTGACAGGGTCCGAGGTGTTCTGGCCGAGGCAGGGCTGACCTGCTTGCGGCGCGCGCGTTACTCCGCGCTGATGGCGTGGGAATAGGGCCGCGCGCGTTCGGGGCCGCGCGTCCCTGCCTCGTCCGCGTCCGCGTCGTCGAGCACCGTCAGCGGGAATTCCTCTTCGGGCAGCCCTTCGCGCGACAGCAGCACTGCCATCGGTCGCGCGGCGGGAATATGCGAGCAGACGATCATCACCGCCACCATGAAGGGCACGGCCAGGAACATGCCCGGTATCCCCCAGACTGCCCCCCAGAAGGCCAGCGACATGATGATGCCGAAGGACGACAGCCGCAGCGTCTTGCCCATCAGCATCGGGTCGATGACATTTCCCAGCAGGAACTGGGTCATTCCCGCCAGAACGAAGATCAGCACCGCCGTCTGCGGTTCGGGCACCTGGATATAGGCCACCAGCGTGACCACCAGTGTCGCCACGATTGAGCCCACCGACGGGATGAAGTTCAGCACGAAGGTCAGCAGCCCCATCGCCACCGCGAACTGGATGTCGAACACGCTCAGCAGCAGGAAGATGGCAATGCCCGTCACGGTCGAGATCAGCGCCTTGACCAGCAGGTAGTGGTTCACGCGGCGGATGATCGAGCCGATGATGGCGCTGACGCGGCGAGCCTGGGCCTTGTCTTCCATCAGGTTCTCGAGCTTGGTGCCGAACCAGACCCGCTCGGCAAAGAGAAAGCCCACGAACAGGATGATCAGCACCACCTGGCTCAGGATCGTGCCCGCCTGCCCGGCGGCCGAGCGCAGATAGCCCGTCACCTGGATGCTGCGCACGGTCTGCAGCACCGATTCCTCGACATCCTCGCCCATCCACGAGAACATCTGCGCAATCGCGCGCTGGGCGTCATCGGTATAGGACAGCGTCGTGCTCAGCACGGTATTGAGCTGCGAGATGACCAGCCCCGCCAGTGTCAGAAGCCCCGAGGCGATCAGCAGCACCGCAACGATGGAGGCAAGCCAGTTGGCAATGCGCAACTGCCCGATCTGGAGTCGCGAGATCGAGTTGATCGCATCCGAGGTCAGCGAGAACAGGATGATCGCGATGGCCAGCGCGATCAGGATGAACTTCGCCTGCACCAGCAGGAACAGGACCACGGCAAAGGCGATGATCCCCATCAACCATGTCTGAAGACGGAACTTCTCGTTGAAGCTCAGTCGCGTGGCAGGCATGGCACCGGGTTTGTTCTGTTCCGACATGCTCTCTTCAGTGCAGCGCACAAGGGGTGACGATACCGGACACTATGGGACGCACGCTCCCTTCACACAAGGGCGCATCCGCTGTTTTTGATGGCCCGCCCGATTGTTGCTCATGGCTGGACAATTCAGTTGCGCAGGCGCAGGACATAGGCAGCGATGGCATCAAGCTCTGCCGTGTCAAGCTGTTGCAGGTTGCTGACCACATCGGCCATGGACCCGCCCACCACGTCGAAAGCGGGGGTCAGGCCGGAACTCAGATAGGCGCTGACGTCAAAGGCGGTCCAGGTGAACTGCGGTCCTGCGATGTCGGGGATACGCCCTGTCCCCGAGGGGTTGGGGGCGCCCGTGCTCCAGTCCGCGCGGCGCAAGGCCCCGAGCGCGTTGCGTGGCGTGTGGCATTCGCCGCAATGGGCCAGCGCCTCGAACAGGTAGCGCCCGCGCGTCTCCTCCTGGGTCAGATCGCCGGTCATCACCCAGCCATCGCGCAGGAACAGGGCCTTCCACAGGCCCACGCCGCGGCGAATGGTGAAGGGAAAGCCCAGGTCATGCGGTTCTGACGGGGTCGCGTCGGGCGGGAGCGTCATCATGTAGGCATGAAGATCCACGATGTCCTGCTTCTCGGCCCTGATATAGCTGGTATAGGGGAAGGACGGGTAATAATGCGCCCCTTCCGGCGAGATGCCGCGCATCACCGCGTTGACGAAATCGGTCTGGCTCCAGCCGCCGATGCCATGAACGGGGTCGGGGCTGATATTGGGCGCGCGGAACGTGCCGAAATCGCTGGCGAAACTGCGCCCGCCTGACAGGATCAGCGGGTCCGAGTCGCGCCCGGGGCCACGGTGGCAGGACCCGCAGCCCGCTGCAAGAAAAACCACCCGCCCCGCCTCGGCCTCGCCGTGCAGCCCGGCAATCGCCGCGCTGTCGAGCGGTCGGGGCGAAGAAATCACCCAGGCCGTCCCGGCGGCGATGATGCCCAAAGCTGCTATGGCAATGAAGATCCGGCGCATCTTGATCCCCAGTCAGGCCCGGATGACCGCGGGCACGAACCCGCGGCCCTGTGCCCGGTTTCAGCCGGCCTCTTCACGATAGACCTGATGGCAGGCCTGACAGGCCCCCGCCGTCGGGCCAAAGGCGGCGCGCATCGCATCAAGCCCGTCGCCGGCCACCGCTTGCAGATTTTCCGCAGCTTGCTGCAGCGCCACGAATTTCGTCACGAAATCATCGAGATTGTCCCAGATCTCGGGCTTGGCGCGGGTGCCGTCGATGCTCATGGAATCGGTGCCGTCGGGCCAGAGGCGGGACTGGTCATGGCGGGTGACGTGAAACAGGTTGTCGGCGGCCGTCTGCGCGAGCGCCGCGTCATATTCCATGCGCCCCTGCACCATGCCGCCCAGAGCGCCGAAATTATGCACGAACAACTGGAACTGGCCCTGCCGGGCAGCAACTGCCGGGTTCTCATCGGCCAGTGCCGGAAAGGCCAGCGCGGCGCCAAGCGCGAAGGTTCCGAGAATGCGGGTGAATGTCATGGTCTTGCTCCCTGTCAGTTGCGCCCCGAAGCTTAGCCCGGGTTTGTGACAGTTCAACCACCTTGCCGCGCAGCAGCCGGGATCAGGTAAAGCGCACCTTGCCGATATAGGGCAGGTTCCGGTTGCGCTGGGCATAGTCGATCCCGTAGCCCACCACGAACTCATCCGGAATCTCGAACCCTGTCCAGGTGGCCTTGATGTCGACCTCGCGCCGGGACGGCTTGTCCAGCAGCGCGCAGACTTCCAGCCGGGCGGGGTTGCGCGACAGCAGCATGTGCAGCACATGATGCAGCGTGAAGCCGGTATCGACGATATCCTCGACCACCAGCACATCCCGCCCCTCGATCTGGCCCGACAGGTCCTTGAGGATACGCACCTCGCGCGAGGACTGCAGGCTGTCCCCATAGGACGAGGCCTCGAGGAAATCCACCTCCACCGGCAGGTCGATCTCGCGCACCAGATCCGCTATGAACACGAAGGAGCCGCGCAAGAGCCCCACCACCACCAGCTTCTCGGTGCCCGCAAAGGAGCGGGTTATCTCCTCGGCCAGTTCCTCGACCCGAGCGGCAATCTGCTTGGCACTGATCATCTGGTCGATCACATAGGCTTTCTGCGTCATTTCGGCCCCTTCGCGCGCGCGCCCCTTGATTTTTCGGTCCGACTTTAGGACATACCCGCCGACCCCGTAAAGAGTGCCCGGATGCCCACCCACCGCGAATACCGCCACATGCCCTATACCGCGGCCCAGATATTCGATCTGGTGGCCGATGTCGCGCGCTATCCCGAATTCCTGCCCTGGACGGCGGCCGCCCGCATCCGAGCGCGCCGTCCCATCGCGGGCGGAGAGGAGATCGAGGCCGATCTGGTCATTTCCTTCAAGGTCTTCCGCGAGCGTTTCGGCAGCCGCGTGCAACTCTACCCCGCGGCCGGGCGCATCGACACCACCTATCTCGACGGGCCGTTCAGATACATGATCTCGCACTGGCAGGTGCGCGACGCCGAGGATGGCGGCTGCATCGTCGATTTCGCCGTCGATTTCGAGTTCCGCAACCCGGTGCTGCAAAAGCTCATCGGCGTGGTGTTCGACCAGGCCATGCGCCGCGTCGTGGGCGCGTTCGAGGCCCGCGCAAAGGCGCTCTACGGCTAGGGCAGCATCTCACCGCCCCCGCGGCCCCGCCAGAAACCAGATGATCAGCCCCACCAGCGGGAAGATCAGCACCAGCAGGATCCACAGCACCTTGCGCCCGGTCGAGGCGGTCGAGCCGAGGATCGAGACGGCCGCCCAGATCACCAGTGCCAGATGCAGCACACCCAGAATACCCGTATAATTCCCGTGCATGTTTTCCCCTTGTCCTTGCCGCGCAGCCTTGTCTCAATGCCCGACCAGGCGACGGCCCATGGTGCCATACCTTTCACAGCCCCGCCC
>SKYA01000028.1 GCA_007128135.1 Paracoccaceae bacterium
ATCATCGACCGCACGCCGATTGAGGGGCTCTATCTGGATGCGGGCTGGTGCTATGGCGGGTTCAAGGCCGTCCCGGCCTCGGGCTGGTGCATGGCGCATCTGATGGCGACCGACCAGCCCCACCCGGTCGCCCGCCGTTTCCGTCTGGACCGCTTTGCCACTGGCCATCTTCTGGATGAAGAGGGTGAGGGCAGCCAGCACAACCTGCATTGAGGCTTGAAAATGCACCTGCCCTGTCCCTGCTGCGGATGGCGTGACCTTCGCGAGTTCACCTGCATTGGCGCCGCCGATCACCTGCACCGACCTGTGCCAGACGCCCCGCCCGAGGCGTGGCACGACTATCTGCACAACCGTGCAAACCCTGCCGGGGAAGGGCGCGATCTGTGGTATCACGACCCCTGCGGCACTTGGCTTGTGGCGAGCCGCAATACGCTGACCCATGCAGTTCACGGCAGTACCGGGCTGGAGGACGCGCGGTGAGGCGGCGCGCGACCGGGGGCAGCGCGCTTGACCGGGGCCGCAAGCTGGGTTTTCGATTTGCCGCGCAGCGGATGGAAGGCTTCGCGGGCGACACGCTTGCCTCCGCGCTTCTGGCGAATGGCGTGCGGCTGATGGGGCGGTCGTTCAAGTATCACCGCCCACGCGGGGTGCTGACGGCCGGATCGGAAGAGCCCAATGCGCTGGTCGAGGTCAGGCGCGATGGCCAGTTTCACCCCAATATCCGTGCGACGTTGCAGGACCTGCATCCGGGTCTGGAGGCCAGGGCGCAGAATTGCTGGCCTTCGCTGCGGCGCGACGTGATGGCCGTGAATGATTTGCTGTCGCCGTTCCTCGGTGCCGGGTTCTACTACAAGACCTTCATGTGGCCGCGCGCTTTCTGGGAAGGGCTCTATGAGCCACTGATCCGTCGCGCCGCCGGGCTGGGGCGTCTGCCAGGCAGCCATGACAACAGCCTGCATGAACGCGCCTTCGCATTCTGTGACCTGCTGGTGATCGGCGCAGGTCCGACCGGGTTGATGGCGGCCCTGATGGCAGGGAGAACCGGTGCCGATGTGATCCTCGCCGAGGAAGACCGCCAGATGGGCGGGCGACTGCTCGGCGACAATGGCCAGATCGACGGAGTGCCTGCGGCGGCGTGGGTGAAGGCAGTGCGCGCGGAACTGGCCAGCCTGCCCAATGTCCGGCTGATGCCCCGAACCAGTATCTTTGGCGCGTATGATGGTGGCGTTTTCGGCGCGCTGGAACGGGTTGCACAGCATCTGGCAGAACCCGGGCTGACTCCGCGGGAATGCTACTGGCGAATTGCGGCAAGACGCGCGATTCTTGCCAGCGGCGCGCTGGAGCGCCCCATCGCGCATCCCGGGAATGACCGCCCCGGTGTAATGCTCCTGAGCGCCGTGGCCAGTTACTGGCATCGCTGGGCTGTTGATCCGGGGCGCGTGGTGGTGTTCGGCAACAATGACCATGCGCTGGCAACCGCCCGCAGGCTGGCTGCCGAGGGCATGCGCATCGTGTCTTATATCGACCCGCGCGAGGATCTGGTGGCATCCGACACAGGTTTCCCGTTGCGCAGCGGTGCCGAGGTGGTGGCGACGCGGGGGCGGCACGAGCTGCGCGAGGTCACGATCCGCGCGAAAGGCCGCGAGCACCGGATTGTCTGCGACACGCTCGCGCTCTCGGGTGGCTGGAATCCGACGCTTGCGCTGGCCTGCCATCATGGCATGCGCCCGGTCTGGGACGAGGGGCTCGCAACTTTCGTGCCGCGCCCCGGCATGGTGCCGGGGCTGGAGCCTGCCGGGGCCGCGCGCGGGCGTTTCTCAACGGCGGCCTGCCTTGCAGATGGCATGCAGGCCGCCCGCGACGCGCTTGCCGAACTGGGGCGCACGCCCCCCGACATGCCCGTTCCCGAGGCCGAGGACGGCGGCTATGCCCTTCGCCCGCTCTGGGAGGTCAGGGCCCCCGGTCGCGCCTGGCTTGATTTCGCGAATGATGTCACGACCAAGGATGTCGCGCTGGCAGCGCAGGAAGGCTATGCGTCGGTAGAGCACATGAAGCGCTATACCACACAGGGGATGGCGCCGGATCAGGGCAAGTCGTCGAATATGGGTGCGCTTGCGGTGTTGGCCGATGTCACAGGGGGCACTATCCCCGAGACAGGGACCACGACGTTCCGCCCACCTTTCGTTCCGGTCAGCATTGGCACGTTGGGCGCAGGTGCGCGGGGCAAGGGCTTCAGGCCCGAGCGTCGCACGACCTCGGATGCGCAGGCCCGCGCCTTGGGCGCCCCGATGATCGAGGCCGGGCTATGGTATCGCCCCGCCTATTTTCCGCGACCGGGCGATGCGGACTGGCGCGCGGCCTGCAATCGCGAAGTGGGTTTCGTCCGCAATGCGGTCGGGGTGTGCGATGTCTCGACGCTTGGCAAGATCGCGGTGCAGGGGCCGGATGCGGGGCGGTTTCTCGATCTTGTCTATACTGGCACCATGTCGCGCCTGACGCCCTGCCGCGTCCGCTACGGACTGATGCTGCGCGAGGATGGCCATGTCATGGATGATGGCACCTGCGCGCGTTTGGGCGCGCAGGATTTCCTTGTCACGACCACCACGGCGGCTGCGAGCGAGGTCATGCGCCATCTCGATTTCGTGCAGCAGGCGTTTTGCAGTGACTGGCAACTGCGGTTTGCCTCGGTAACGGAACACTGGGCGCAGATGGCGATTGCCGGTCCGTTGGCGGGCGAATTGCTGGGCCATGTTCTGGGCGATGTGCCGGACCTTCCGTTCATGGGCTGTCAGCCTGTGCAGATCGGTGATGTGGCAGGGCGGTTGTTCCGCATCTCCTTCAGTGGCGAGCGAGGGTATGAACTGGCTGTGCCCGCCGACTTTGGCGCGGACCTGTTCCGACATCTGGTTGCGCTGGCCGAGGGGCTGGGCGGTGGGTCCTACGGGATGGAGGCGCTCAATGTGCTGCGCATCGAAAAGGGCTTTGTGACCCATGCCGAGATTGACGGGCGCGTGACGGCCTTCGATCTGGGGCTTCAAGCCATGGTGTCGGGCAAGAAGGACTGCATCGGCAAGGTGATGAGCCAGCGCGAGGGGCTTTGCGGCCCGGAGCGATTGCAAATTGTCGGGTTGCGCCCGACCGATGCCAATGCCGAAATCCATGCCGGGGCGCATCTCTACCCAATGCGCGCGGCCGCGAAGGCTGCCCATGGGCAGGGTCATGTCACGTCGGCCTGCTATTCGCCCACGCTCGCCACATGGCTGGGGCTGGCTCTGGTCGTGAACGGTCGCGCGCGTCATGGCGAAACCCTGCGATTGGTAGATGGCTTGCGTGGCCAGCGGATGGAGGTGACACTGTGCGACCCGGTCTTTTTCGACCCGGATGGAGGGCGGATGCGTGATTGAGCTTTCCCCGACAGGCGCCTTTGGCGTGCTGCGCCTGCCACTCGAGCAAGGTGAGACCCGGCTCAGCGCGATTGCGCCGCCGCGCATCACTGCGATTGCGCCCTATCCTGGACAGATGAACGCGCTTTCGCGCAGGCTTGGCGCCTTTCCTGCCCCCGGCGAGGTTCACGATGGCCAGCTTCGGCTGGTCTGGAGTGGGCGCGAGATGGCATTTGCCTTTGGCGAGGGTTTGCCCGAGGGGCTGGAGGACTTCGCCGCGCTTTGCGATCAATCCGACGCCTGGGCGGGCCTTGCACTGGTGGGGCAGGATGCGCAGGCGGTTCTGGCGCGCCTGGTCGCGCTGGATTTGCGCGCTCTTGCTGCTCCGTCCTCGGCGCGCGCCCTGATGGGGCATCTGCCGCTCTTGCTGATCAAGGAAAGCGACACGCGGTTCGACCTCTGGACCTTCCGTTCGATGGCGGACAGCCTTGTCCATGAGATGGAAGCAGCGATGCGGGGCGTTGCAGCACGAAGGGCCATTTCATGACCGCAGAGGACATCATCGCTCATTTCAACCTTGCGCCCCACCCGGAGGGCGGCTGGTATCGCGAGACATGGGCCGCAGCAGCGCAATCAGGTGTGCGCCCGGCAGGGACGGCCATCCTGTTCCTGTTGTGTGCGGACCAGCACAGTCATTGGCACCGGGTGGATGCGGCCGAGATATGGCACTTTCACACGGGTGCACCTCTCGAGTTGCGCATTGCGTCCGATAAGCAGGGGCCTGCCGTGGCGCATCTGCTGGGCATCGATTTCACGCAGGGGCAGCACCCGCAGGCCATCGTCCCGCCGCAGCACTGGCAGGCCGCACGCAGCCTCGGCGACTGGACGCTGGTGGGCTGCACGGTTTCCCCCGGATTTCGCTTCGAAGGGTTCGAGCTTGCCCCGCCGGAATTCGACATCCCCGACCGGTAAGACTTGACGCAACCGGCATCTGCCCGTAAAGCACCGCAGTCTGCCACCGGGAATCGGTTGCGGACCCGTTCCCCTTGGCGACTTGCTGACTTCGACAGGACATCCGGCGAGGCGAACGGCAGTTATGACAAGCGAGACCTACCTCTGGCGGGCACTGCGGTGGACCCGGACGAAGACCAGAGCTCTTGGCCCGCCACACCTGCACAGGGCAACTGTGCGCATGAGAGAGGACCAGCGATGAACCTGATCGCTCAGATTGAAGCCGAGCAAATCGCGGGGCTTGGCAAGGACATTCCGGATTTCAGGGCCGGTGACACCATCCGCGTGGGTTACAAGGTGACCGAGGGCACGCGCTCGCGCGTGCAGAACTTCGAAGGTGTCTGCATCGGACGCAAGGGTGGCAACGGTATCGGTGCCTCCTTCACGGTGCGCAAGATTTCCTTCGGCGAGGGCGTGGAGCGAGTCTTCCCCCTTTACTCGACCAATATCGACAGCATCACTGTGGTCCGCCGGGGCCGGGTGCGTCGCGCGAAGCTCTATTATCTGCGCGACCGTCGCGGCAAATCGGCCCGCATCGCCGAGAAAACCAACTACCGTCCCATGGACGCTTCAGCCTGAGGAGCGCTGCGATGAAAGCCGACACGCATCCCGATTACCACCTGATCAATGTCAAGCTGACCGATGGCACCGTCGTGCAGATGAAATCGACCTGGGGCAAGGAGGGCGAGACGCTCTCGCTCGATATCGACCCCTCGGTGCACCCCGCATGGACCGGCGGCGGCACGCGCCTGATGGATACGGGTGGCCGGGTATCGAAGTTCAAGAACAAATATGCCGGACTTGGCTTCTGATCAGGCCGCAAATGCTTGGGGAAGGGCGCGGTTTTCCGCGCCCTTCTTGTTTTTTAACAAGGCCTTGCGCAGCCGTTTCCTGCCCCTTTCGCGCCCTTGTATCTGTCACGAAAGCAGCCTAGATCGACTGCAATGGAAAGACATGAGGCGGGCGGATGGCGCATATCATCGTCGTGGGCAATGAAAAGGGCGGGTCCGGAAAATCAACGGTCTCAATGCACCTTGCCGTCGCGCTCGCGCGGTCCGGGCTGCGTGTCGGGGCGATGGATCTGGACCTGCGGCAGCTGACCTTCGGGCGCTATATCGAGAACCGGCGCGACTGGATGGCCCGCAACGGTCTCGACTTGCCCACGCCCCTTTTCCAACCTCTCCCCGAAGCGGTCCGGTTCGACCTGCCCGACGGGCCGGCGCTGCAAGATGCCCGCATGGCTGCTGCGCTCGAATTACTGGAGCCGCTTTCGGACATCATCGTCATCGACTGTCCCGGTTCGCATACGCGGCTGAGCCAGTTTGCGCATTCAGTGGCCGCTACGCTTGTGACCCCGATCAATGACAGTTTCATCGATTTCGATCTGCTGGCGCGCACAGACCCTGAAACAGGAGTAGTCCTGTCCCCGTCGATCTATTCCGAGATGGTGTGGAGAGCGCGCCAGACCCGCGCTCAGGCGGGCTTGCGACCGATGGACTGGATCGTGCTCCGCAACCGGCTGGGCACCACGGCCATGCATAACAAGCGCAAGGTAGGCGATGCGCTGGAGGCGCTGTCGCAGCGCATAGGCTTTCGCATTGCGCCGGGTTTCAGCGAGCGGGTCATCTTTCGCGAGTTGTTCCCCAAGGGGCTGACCCTGCTGGATCTGCCTGATCTGGGCAGCGAGAGCATGACGCTCTCGCATGTGGCTGCCCGGCAGGAATTGCGCGAGCTTGTTCAGGCGTTGAAGCTGCCAGCACTGCGCCTCAGTGCCTGAAGCAGCCCCGTGTTGGCAGGCTTGCGTCGAGATGCTCGCTCAGCCCTTCAAGCCGGGACTCGATGATTGTATCAAGCTCTTCCTTTTTCCCCCACCCGAGCAGGCCGCCGATCCTGAAAGCGGCTTTGGACGCGGCGGCGACCTCGGGTGCGGATTGTGTGCGGAACATTTTGTTCTCTCCTGTCTTGCCTGTGACATATCGTTAACCCGGACACCCGGCAGGAATATGGCAATACCATGGCGAAGCTGCAAAGGCATCGCCGACGGCATGACGGTATTTCCCGAGCCGGACTGGTCGGTCAGATCGCGACCAGAAACAGTGTAATGACCGGGAAGGCGACCAGAATGACAACGCGGATAAGGTCAGAGGCGACGAAGGGCAGCACGGCCCTGTAGGTGTCGGTGATCCGGGTTTTCGGGTCCATCGCATTGATCACGAACAGGTTCATGCCGACAGGCGGCGTGATCAGCCCGACTTCGACAACGATCAGCACCAGAATGCCGAACCAGATGGCGATCATCTCGATATTGGCGCGCTCCAGGGCAAGTGCATTCACGCGCCGCAGGCCAAGCGCCTGGATCTGTTCTCGCGTCAGCTCGGCCCCGGCGGCGATGGCCGCTTCCACACTGCGCAACATCTCCGGGGCAACCTCGACCCCGGCGCGGATGGCTTCCCGGGCGCGGGCTGCGTGCAGATCGGCCATGCTGACGAAGTTGAAATCAAGTTCCATCATGATGGGCCAGAAGATTGGGATCGTCAGCAGGATCATGGACAGGCTGTCCATTACGCAACCAAGGATCAGGTAGAAGCACAGGATTAGCAGCAGAACCATAAGCGGGCTGAAGCCCGACCCGCCAACCCAGGCCGCGATGCTCTGAGGCACCTGCGTCAGCGCGAGAAATCCGTTATAGAAGGCGGCGCCGAAGATGATGAAGAAGATCATCGCGCTGGAGCGCGCCGTCACATAGAAGCTCTCGGCTAGGGTCTTGCGTGTCAGACCACCGTTCACCCAGGCAATCAGCCCGGTCCCGAGCGCGCCGACAGCGGCGCCTTCGGTCGGTGTGAACCAGCCGGCATAGATGCCCCCCACAACCAGACCGAAGACAACCATGACCGGCCAGACCTTGACCAGTGCCCGGAAGCGTTCACCATAGGGGATGCGCGGGCGGATCCCTGCGGAATCAGGATTCAGTCGCACATAGATCGCGATCACGATCAGATAGCCCAGTGCAGCCATGATCCCCGGAATGAAGGCTGCAAGAAAGAGCTTAGCGATATTCTGCTCGGTCAGGATTGCATAGATCACCAGGACCACCGAAGGCGGGATGAGGATGCCCAATGTGCCACCCGCCGCGAGTGTCGCCGTCGAAAACCCGCCCGCATAGCCGTAGCGCTTCAACTCAGGCAGGGCCACACGGCTCATGGTGGCGGCGGTGGCAAGCGAAGATCCGCAGATCGCCCCGAACCCTGCGCTGGAGCCGATGGCGGCCATCGCCACGCCCCCCTTGCGGTGCCCCAGCCATCCCTCGGCGGCCTTGAACAGGGCCTGTGACATGCCACCGAGCGTTGCGAAATGGCCCATCAGCAGGAACATCGGGATGATAGAGAGCGAATAGCTCGCGAATGTCGTGAAGGTCTCGGTCTGCAGGCGCGACAGCGGCGTGTTCGTCGTGCCAGTCACCAGCACCAGGCCCACCAGCCCGGTTATCAACATTGCAAGGCCAATAGGCACGCGCAGAAAGATCAAAGCCAGCAGCGCCGGAAAGGACCACAGGCCAATTGCCATCGCACTCAATGCTCGCCCTCCGCATCTTCGCCAAGAATGTCCTGCCCGCGCATTGCCTCCATCAGGCGCACCCAGACCATGTAGACACCGACCAGCGCTGCGACGCTTGCCGCGACGAGACAGGCGGCGTAGGGCCACCAGTAGGGCATTTCCAGCAGGTAGGTCGTCTGCCCGGTGTTGACCCGGCGCATCATGCCCACTGACAACCGCCACGCGATCAGGATCAGCGTGGCCGAGAAAAGCATCTCTATGCCCAGCCGCAACCAGCGCTGTGCGCGATCGGGCAGGAATGAGGTGAAGATATCCACCCGTGCGTGACCTGATGTGATCTGGCACAACGGCAGGAAGCAGAATATGGCAAAGCCCATCCCGAGTTCGGTCAACTCGTAGTCACCGAAAATTGGTCCCACTCCCATTCCAAGCAGCGCCGACGCCAGACCCGGCGCGACACCCTGCATCAGGTCGCCGTGCAGGAAGGCACTCATCTGGCGCCCGATGATCGAGATGCAGGTCATCAGCACCAGGCCGGCCAGCACGATCCCGCCCAGCATGGCCAGCGCGCGGGAAAGGCCCATGGCGATTGTGTGCATGTCAGCCCTCTCCGTCGGCGGCGCGGGAAAAGGACGGCCCCGGAATGCGGGGCCGTCCGGTCAGGTCTAGCCGCAGTTGCGTCAGTTCGCGGCCTCGTATTCGGCCATCAACTCGCGGGCGCGGTCGATCATGGCCTGACCATCGATGCCACGTCCTGCCATGTCCGCGATCCAGCGCTCGTAGATGGGCATCGCCTGCGCGCGCCACATTTCTGCATCCTCCGCAGAGATGGTGATGATATTGTTGCCAAGTTCATCCGCCATTTCCCGTCCCGGAGCATCCCAATCCTGCTGTGTGCCACCGGCGAAGACCGAGAATTCCAGCCCTGCATTCGCGTCGATCACCGTTTTCAGGTCATCAGGCAGGGCATCATAGCTGGGCTGGTGCATGGCCAGCACGAAGGTCACGGTGTAAAGCATGTCGCCCTCGAACTCGGTGTGGTTCTCCACCAGTTCGGGGATGCGCAGCGACGGCGTGACCTCCCACGGCATGATCGCGCCGTTGATGACACCGCGCGAGAGCGCCTCGGGCGTCTGCGCGATAGGCATGCCGACAGGGGTTGCGCCAAGAGCTTCGAGCAGTTGCACTGTCAGGCGTGACGGGCCGCGAATCTGCATCCCACGCAGGTCATCGGGGCTGCTGACCGGGTCTTCGGTATGGATCACGCCAGGCCCATGCACCCAGGTTCCGATGATCTTGGTTTCGGAGAATTCCTCCTGCATCGATTCCTCGAACATGTGCCAGTAGGCATAGGAAGCCGCGCGCGCATCGCTGACCATGAAGGGCAGTTCAAAGACTTCCGTGCTGGGGAAGCGTCCTGGCGTCAGCCCGACAACGGTCCAGATCACATCCGCCGTCCCCGAGACGGCTTGATCGTAAAGCTCGCCCGGCGTGCCGCCAAGCTGCATCGAGGGGAATCGCTCTACCCGGATTCGTCCCTCGCTGTCTGCCTCGACCCGGTCCGCCCAGACATCGAGAATGTGCCGCGGCACATTGGCCTGCGCGGCAAGGAAATGGTGCAGCCTGAGTGTGACCTCCTGCGCGAAGGCCGCCGGTGCGCTTAGTGACAGTGCCAGGGCAGCACTGCCCATCAGGCCCAGAATCGGTCTGCGTTTCATGTCTTACTCCTCCCATCGATAATGTTGCAACCGCAACGATCTTAGTGAAAGCACAAGTTCCGGCAGCGCGCCACTGTTTTTTCGACCGAGCGGTTGATTTTTGTGTATCGCGCCCCGACGCCTGCTCCCTAGCCCCTCCGGTGTCCGGTGAGTTGGCGAAGATTGGACCGTGTTGCAGCGGAAAAGCAAGATTTGATTCGCCGCAGGCGTTGCGTGTTGCACAGTCGCGCGGCAATCTGTGCAGATGGATAATGGCGCGGGACCGGGCAGGATGGATGTGCCGACGCAGATGCGATTGCCGCTGACGGGGCCATTGCGGGCAGGCAGTTTTATCGTCACGTTGTTTGGCGATGTCGTCGCCCCGCGGGGTGGCGAGGTCGGCATCCGTGACATCATCGCTTTCTGTGCACCCTTCGGGCTGAGCGAGACCCTGATCCGTACGGCCATGTCGCGATTGCTTGCCGCCGGTCAGGTTCAGGGGTTGCGGCAAGGGCGACGCAGCTATTATGCACTGACCGAGTCGGCACGTGCCGAGTACGCGGCGGCGGCGACCGTGATCTATGGCAGTCCTGCGGTGTCTGGTTGGCGGTTCCTGTGCTTCCCGCAGGGTGGTGCCGCGCAGCAGGTGGCGGCTATGGCGGACCCGGGCCTTGTCGCGCTTTCGGACCTGTTTGCACTTGGGCCGGCACGCGGAACATCGCCGCCCCAAGGTGCCATCGTCTTCCGGGCCGAGGCTGAAGGAATGCCGGAGAACCTGCGCATGATGGTGGCGCAACTCTGGCCACTGGAGGGGCTTGAGGCGGCTTATGAAAGTTTTCTCGCCTTGTCACGACAGATCGTGGCGCTGGAAGAGCCGGACCCGACCGAGGCTCTGGCCTTGCGCGTCCTGCTGGTTCATGCCTTTCGAGAGATCGCCCTGCGAGACCCGTTGCTCGGGCCCGAGTCCCTGCCTGCCGAATGGCTCGGCCATGCTGCGCGCAGAGAGTTCGCGGCGCTTTACCTCCGTCTCAGCGCTACCGCTGATTCGGTCGTCGGTGTGCAATTTGCATCGGCATCGGGGCCGCTGTCGCGTGCCACACCTGCGACGCGGGCGCGACTGGCCAGGTTGCAGCGGGTGCTGACGGCATGAATTTTCAGGAGTTTTGCGCGCAGGATTAAAAGCATCACACAACACTCATGATTTCTCTTGGTTTTGTGATGCTTTCGGGCTATCTTCGACCAGTCGGTCGAGTTTTGGCAGAGACGGCTTTGGGAGGAGCAGCAGTGCCACACGCCTTTATCTGTGATGCCCAACGCACGCCCATAGGGCGGTATGGCGGAGCGCTCTCCTCGGTTCGTGCCGATGATCTGGCGGCAATTCCCTTGCGCGCCCTGATCAACCGTCATCCCGAACTGGACTGGGCGCAGGTCGAGGATGTCATCTATGGCTGCGCCAATCAGGCGGGCGAGGACAACCGGAATGTCGCACGGATGGCGGCCTTGCTGGCGGGCTTACCGGTCGAGGTGCCGGGGATCACGGTGAACCGGCTATGTGCATCGGGCCTCGATGCTGTGGGCATGGCCGCGCGCGCCATCCGTTCGGGGGACACCGGACTGATGCTGGCCGGGGGGGTCGAGAGCATGAGCCGCGCGCCCTTTGTCATGCCCAAGGCCGAAACGGCTTTTTCCCGCACCAATGCGGTCTTTGACACGACCATCGGCTGGCGCTTCGTGAACCCCAGGATGAAAGCGCAACACGGCATCGATTCGATGCCCGAGACCGCTGACAACGTTGCTGCCGATTACAGTGTGTCGCGCGCCGATCAGGACGCCTTCGCGCTTCGCTCGCAACAGCGCTGGGCGGCTGCACAGTCAGAGGGACGTTTCGCGGCCGAAATCTGTCCGGTCACGGTCCCGCGTCGCAAGGGCGAAGCACTGGTGATAGACACGGACGAACATCCCCGCCCCGATACCACGCCCGAGGCGCTGGCGAAGCTGCGCGGTATCAATGGGCCGGAACTGAGCGTGACGGCTGGCAATGCCTCGGGCGTCAATGATGGCGCAGCGGCCCTGCTGCTTGCGTCAGAGGCGGTTGCAGGCGCGCAGGGTCTGACGCCCCGCGCGCGCGTCGTAGCCCATGCGGCCGCGGGCGTGGAGCCGCGCGTGATGGGCATCGGCCCGGTGCCCGCCATGCGCAAGGTGCTGGCCCTCGCGGGGCTGACAATCGAGGATATCGATCTGATCGAGCTTAACGAGGCCTTTGCCGCGCAGGCGCTTGCGAGCCTGCGTGAGCTGGGCTTGCCCGATGATGCTGCGCATGTGAACCCGAACGGGGGGGCCATCGCAATGGGCCACCCTCTGGGGGCCTCGGGCGCACGGATGGTCGCGGCGGCGACATGGGAATTGCAGCGTCGGGGCGGACGCTATGCGCTCTGCACGATGTGCGTGGGTGTGGGGCAGGGCGCTGCCCTGATACTGGAACGGGTTTGAGGCGGGAGGTCTGGAAAATGTATGCACAGATGGTGAAATCGGAAGCGACAACGGAAGCCCCCGAACTCCTCGCGGGTTTTCAGGCGCGGATCGATGCGGGCGAGAAGATCGAGCCCAAGGACTGGATGCCGGAGGGCTATCGCAAGACGCTGATACGCCAGATCGGCCAGCACGCCCATTCCGAAATCGTGGGGCAACTGCCCGAGGGCAACTGGATCACCCGTGCGCCCACGCTCGAGCGCAAGGCGATCCTGCTCGCCAAGGTGCAGGATGAGGCCGGGCATGGGCTCTACCTCTATTGCGCAGCCGAGACGCTTGGCGTGTCGCGCGACGAACTGACCGAGGCGCTGTTGTCGGGCAGGATGAAATATTCCTCGATCTTCAATTATCCGACGCTCAACTGGGCCGATATCGGGGCCGTGGGCTGGCTGGTCGATGGCGCGGCGATCATGAACCAGGTACCGCTGCAGCGCACTTCGTTCGGCCCCTATTCGCGTGCGATGATCCGCATCTGCAAGGAAGAGTCGTTTCACCAGCGGCAGGGCTACGACATCATGATGAAGATGGCCCAGGGCACACCAGAGCAGAAGGCGATGGCGCAGGATGCGCTCAACCGCTTCTGGTATCCGTCGCTGATGATGTTCGGCCCCTCGGACAAGGATTCTGTGCATTCCGCACAGAGCATGGCCTGGAAGATCAAGATAAACACCAATGACGAGTTGCGGCAGAAATTCGTCGATCAGACCGTCCCGCAAGCCGAATATCTGGGCCTGACAATCCCCGACCCGGAATTGCGCTGGAACGAGGAGAAAGGCGGCCATGATTTTTCCGAGCCCGACTGGTCGGAGTTCTTCGAGGTGATCAAGGGCAATGGCCCCTGCAATGCCGAGCGGATGGAGGCCCGGCAGAAGGCGTGGGACGAGGGGGCCTGGTTCCGTGAGGGCTTGATGGCGCATGCGCGCAAGCGGGCAGCAGCGAAGGTGGCAGCGGAGTAAGCGGGGCTCTGCCCCGCACCCCGGGATATTTGAACAAGGATGAAAGGGGAAAGCGGTGTCGAATGAGTGGCCATTATGGGAGATCTTCATTCGCGGCCAGCACGGGCTGAACCACCGGCATGTGGGCAGTCTGCATGCGCCCGATGCCGAGATGGCCGTGAAACATGCGCGCGATGTCTATACCCGGCGCAATGAGGGGGTCAGCATCTGGGTGGTGCCGTCCGCAAGCATCACCGCGTCAAGCCCGTCGGACAAGGGGCCCCTGTTCGAGCCGTCGAATTCGAAGGTCTATCGCCATCCGACCTTTTTCGACATTCCGGAAGATGTGGGGAAGATGTGATGGTGGTGGCGTTGGATCTGGATCACGCCCTTTTCGAGGGGCTTTGCCGGATGGGGGATTCGACCCTGGTGCTGGGGCATCGGGTCTCGGAATGGTGCGGCCATGCGCCGGTGCTGGAAGAGGATATTGCACTTGCCAACATCGCGCTCGACCTTATCGGGCAGACGCAGCTCTGGCTGGGGCTGGCTGCGCAGGTCGAGGGCAAGGGCAAGGGCAAGGGGCGCGATGCCGATGCGCTGGCCTTCCGCCGCGATGCCTGGGAGTTCCGCAACCTGTTGCTGGTCGAGCGGCCCAATGGCGATTTCGGACATACGCTGATGCGGCAATTCCTGTTCGATGCCTGGCATCAGCCCATGCTGAAAGCGCTTGAGGGGTCGTCTGAAGCGCGTGTTGCAGAGATCGCCGCGAAGGCGGGTCGTGAGGTCGCCTATCACCTCGAACGCTCGGCCGATCTTGTCATCCGGCTGGGCGACGGGACGGAGGAAAGCCACAAGCGGATGCAGTCGGCGCTTGACCGGCTCTGGCCCTATACCGGCGAGATGATGACCAGCGACGAGACGGATCGCGCGCTGGCCGGTGCCGGCGTGATGGCTGCACCGGACAGCATCCGCCCCGCATGGGAGGCGGTCGCGGCCGAGGTGCTTGGCGAGGCCACGCTGAAAATCCCGGAGGGCAGCCATATGCACAAGGGCGGCAAGCAGGGCACCCATTCCGAGCATCTGGGCCACATGCTGGCCACCATGCAATGGCTGCAGCGCGCCTATCCGGACGCCAGATGGTAAGCGTTGCGCAGGTCTGGGACTGGCTGGCGGAAGTGCCCGACCCCGAGATCCCGGTGATCTCGGTCACGGATCTGGGCATTGTACGTGATGTGACGCTGGAAGGCGAGACCGTGGTGGTGACGGTGACCCCCACATATTCGGGTTGCCCGGCGACTTCGGTCATCAATTTCGAGATCGAGAAGGCGCTGCGGGCACATGGCGTGACGGATCTGCGGCTGGAGCGCCAGCTTGATCCGCCCTGGACAACTGACTGGCTGAAACCCGAGGCCCGCGCGAAGCTGCGTGCCTATGGTATTGCACCGCCCATCGACGGCAGCCGCGCCGAAGGCGTGGTCGCAGGGCGAATCAGGCGGCTGACGGGGGAGGCACTCGTCGTGCCGTGCCCGCGCTGCGGGTCGAAGGACACGAAAAAGGTCAGCCATTTCGGCTCGACGCCCTGCAAGGCCGCCTATCAATGCCAGTCCTGCCTGGAGCCGTTCGATTATTTCAAATGCATCTGAGGGCCGCAAGATGAGCCGTTTCCATCCTTTGACAGTGACCGATGTGGTCCATGACACGCGCGAGTCCGTTGTCGTGTCCCTGCAGGCGCAGGAACCCGAGGCTTTCCGCTTCATTCAGGGCCAGTATCTGACCTTCCGGCGCGAGTTTGACGGGCAGGAAATCCGGCGCTCCTACTCCATCTGCTCGGGGATTGATGACGGCACGCTGCGCGTGGGCATAAGGCGGGTGGCGGGCGGCGCATTTTCGACCTGGGCGAATGACAACCTCGCCCCGGGTGACGTGCTGGAGGCGATGCCACCTGCGGGCAATTTCCATGTGCCCCTTTCACCCGATCAGGCGCGGCACTATCTGGGCTTTGCCGGCGGGTCGGGGATCACGCCGGTGCTCTCGATCATCCGAACAGCGCTGGCCCGCGAGCCCGGGAGCCGCTTCACGCTGGTCTATGCCAACCGCCAGATCAGTTCGATCATGTTCCGCGAAGAGCTGGAGGACCTGAAGAACCTCTATCTCGGGCGGTTCTCTGTCCTGCATGTGTTGGAGCAGGACGCGCAGGAGATCGAGTTGTTCACGGGCCGCGTGGACGCCGAGAAAATGGCAGCGCTGTTCCAGCACTGGGTGGACCCGAAATCGGTGGACATGGTGTTCATCTGCGGCCCCGAGCCGATGATGCTGACCATCGCCGCGGCCCTGCGCGACCAAGGGCTGGAAGACAGCCAGATCAAGTTCGAGCTGTTTGCCTCGAACCAGCCGGGGCGGCTGAAACAATCTGCGCGGGCAAAAGTGCAGGCCGCGCAGGGCAAGACCTGTGCGCTTGCAGTCACGCTTGATGGCACCACGCGCAATCTGGACCTGCCGCTTGATGGCACCTCGGTTCTGGACGCAGCACTCGGAGCTTCGCTGGATGCGCCCTTTGCCTGCAAGGCCGGGGTCTGCTCGACCTGCCGTGCCAAGGTGCTTGAGGGCGAGGCCGAGATGGCAGTCAACCATGCGCTTGAGGATTACGAGGTGCGGCAGGGCTATGTCCTGACCTGCCAGTGTCTTCCCCTCTCTGACAGACTGGTGATCAGCTATGACGAATGAGACCATGCCCATCGAGGAGTATCTGGCGCAGGGCGGGCGGCTGACCTCGCCTTCCAATGTGCCGCCGCGCTATCGGGGCGAGGTGCTGCGCCTGATGGCGTCCTTTGTCGATAGCGAGATGGCCGGGTCGGCGGGCTTTGCCGATGTCATCAATGATGCGCCGGGGATCACCTCGCGCATTGCCGCCGCCAGGATCGTGCTGGAAAAGGCCGACCATGCCGAGCGGGTGCTCAGGATCATGGCCGAGTTCGGCGCGGATGTGTCGCGCTATGTGGGCACCCACCCATGGGCTGCGCGCCAGCCGCGCGAGGCCGATATCGGCGCAGCGCGGCATGGGGGCGACATGCGGCTGGCAGTGTTTCACTACCCGTTGGCGGGCTGGGTCGATGCTGTGGTGATGAATGTGTTGCAAGGCGCTGCCGCCGTGATCCAGTTGCGCGAGTTTGCGCAGGTTTCCTATCAGCCGCTGGCCGAGTGTTTTCGCGCAATCCTGCCGCGCGAGGCGCGCCATGCCGAGCTTGGGCGGGCCGGGCTGCTGACTCTGGCGCATTCCGCGCCAGATCAGGTGCGTGCCTCGCTGGAGTACTGGCGCCCGCGCGTGGCGCTGGGCTTTGGCGCAAGAGACTCCGAGCGGTTCGAGCGGCTGGCAAAGCTTGGCCTGCGCCACCGTTCCAATGCCGATATGCTGGCCGAGTGGGAGGCCACGATAGCAAGGCAACTGGTGGAATGTGGAGTGACGGTCAATGCTTGACGGATGGGGCCCCCGCGTGCTGGAAAGCTACCTCTGCGGTGCCTGGCGCAAGGGGAACGGACCTGCAAAGCCCTTGCACGATGCGGCTACGGGCGATCTGGTCGCCGAGATCGACTCGACCGGCCTCGATTTCGCTGAAGCCCTCGCGTATGGGCGTCGTGCGGGCGCGAGCCTGCGGGCGATGACCGTGCATGAACGTGCGCTCATTCTCAAGGCCCTGGGCCTGAAGCTGATGGAGCAGAAGGATGATTTTCACGCCCTCTCGCTTGCCACCGGGGCCACGCCCAAGGATGGCTGGATTGATATAGAAGGCGGCATCGGTACGCTTCTGAACTATGCCTCGAAAGCCCGGCGTGAATTGCCCAATGCGCGCGTGCTGACAGATGGCGTGGTCGAGCCGCTGTCAAGGGATGCCACATTTTCCACACAGCACATCCTGACACCGCTGCGCGGCGTGGCCGTGCATATCAACGCCTTCAATTTCCCGATCTGGGGGATGCTGGAAAAGCTTGCACCGAACATTCTGGCTGGCATGCCCGCCATCGTCAAACCCGCAAGCCAGACCGCCTATCTGACTGAGTTGATGGTGCGGCGGATCATCGAGACGGGCCTTCTGCCCGCAGGGACATTGCAGCTCATTTGCGGTGGTGTGGGCGATCTGCTGGATAACGTCACCGGGCAGGATGTTGTCACCTTCACCGGCTCTGCGGCGACGGGCCAGCGATTGCGCGCGCATCCCGCGATCATTAGTGAGAGCACGCGCTTCACCATGGAAGCCGACAGTCTGAATGCCTGCATCCTTGGGCCGGATGCGACGCCTGAAAGCCCCGAGTTTGACCTGTTCATCCGGGAAGTGAGCCGTGAGATGACCGCAAAGGCCGGGCAGAAATGCACCGCTATTCGCCGCGTCATCATTCCCCGCGCACAAGCCGGGGCCGTGCGCGATGCGCTTGCCGCGAAGCTCGCCGAAGTCGCCGTCGGCCTGCCAGCCGACCCCGCGACCCGGATGGGCGCGCTTGCGAGTCTCGATCAGCGGGCAGATGTCCGTGCCGCGATTGCGCGGCTGTCGAGCGAGGCCGAAATCGTCGCGGGCGATCCCGACGTGGTGCGCGTGACAACCGGCGATGCCGAGAAGGGCGCGTTCCTGAACCCGGTCTTGCTCTTTGCCAACCAGCCGATGAAAGCCAGTGCAGTGCATGATGTCGAGGCCTTCGGCCCGGTTGCCACGCTCCTGCCCTATGATGATCTGGCTCAGGTCACGGAACTCGCAGCAATGGGCAAGGGCTCGCTCGTCTCGTCGCTCTTCACGCATGCGCCAGAGGTGGCTGAAGAGGTCGTGCTTGGGCTCGCGCCCTTCCATGGCCGGGTGATGATCGGCAATCGCGACAGCGCGAGGACCGCCACGGGTCATGGCTCGCCGCTGCCGATGCTGGTCCATGGTGGACCGGGGCGCGCGGGCGGGGGCGAGGAACTGGGCGGAATACGCGGATTGAATCATTACATGCAACGCACAGCTGTCCAGGGCGCCCCGCGCCTGCTGGGCGCTGTCACCGGGCGCTGGCTGGATGGTGCGCCCAGCCGCTCGGACATCCATCCGTTCCGAAAGTCGCTGGCGGAACTCCGCACGGGGGACCAACTCGTGACCGAGGCGCGCGAAGTGACCCTCGCGGATATCGAGCATTTCGCCGGATTCACGGGCGACACGTTCTACGCCCATATGGATGAAGACGCCGCGCGCGCCAATCCGTTTTTCGACGGGCGCGTGGCGCATGGCTATCTGATCGTGTCATTCGCCGCGGGGCTTTTCGTTCAGCCCGACCCCGGCCCGGTGCTGGCGAATTACGGCATCGACAATCTGCGCTTCCTCACCCCGGTCTATCCGGGTGACACCCTGCAGGTCACGCTCACCTGCAAGGAGATCAACCCGCGCGCCGAAGGCGCTCATGGCGAGGTGCGATGGGATTGTCAGGTTCGTAACCAGAAGAATGACCTGGTCGCACTTTATGACGTGCTCACAATGGTCGCGAAGACCTGGCCTGCCTGAGATTCATCGCCGCCCGCAGGCGCGCAACTGCGCATCATACATCGCCGCCCGCGAGGCAACCCGGTCAGCTACCCCCAACAGCCATGGCTTGGCATTGTAGGATCCGCGCGCAAAGCCGGTATGCCCCTCGTGATAGGCCAGATACTGATTGCGTGCATCGGTCAGCGGAACGCCGTTTCGCTCGCGCGTCTTGTTGGTGTACCAACCGATGAAATCGGTCGCGTCCCGAATATCCATCCGCGACGCGCGACGACCGCCAGCTTCGCGCACATATTCATCCCAGGTTCCATCCAGCGCCTGCGAGTACCCCAGCGCCGAGGACTGCCGGCCCATCGGAATCACGCCAAGCGTATAGCGCACCGGAGTGCGGGCATCGCCAATGAAGCGACTTTCGGCATGGATGATTGCGGCCTGCACGGGCAAGGGCACGCCCCAGCGCCGTTCGGTTGCCCGCATCGCGGCGAAATATTGAGGGCGTTCGCGCTCCATCAGGCAGGCATTGTCCAGATTGCGCGGTGCGGTAAAGCTCGGCTGACGCCCGCCACACCCCGCCACGAAGAGGAGTACCAGCAGGGCGAGGAGAGTTCTGCTCATTCTGACCTCGACATTTTTTTCATATAGTAGCGAAATCATGCCGTCATGTAATCCCCCCGAGCGTGAATATGCCGGCACAGGCAGTGTTTCGGGGGGCGCCTGATGCAATTGTGACCGCCGCCTGCATCACCGAGGCCATTAACGCCTGATTCAAACCTGAGTGCTAGGCTGGGTCCCGGGTGAAGAAACAGGTGGGTCATGCAGCGTTCTGACAATGTCAGGCCGATCATCATCAAGCGCAAGAAGGTTGTGGTCGGCGGCGGGCATCATGGTGGTGCCTGGAAAGTCGCCTATGCCGATTTCGTGACGGCAATGATGGCCTTTTTCCTCATGCTCTGGCTGCTCGGGTCGGTTACGGACGACAAGCGCAAGGGGATCGCCGATTACTTCTCCGAGACCTATGCAATCCAGAGCCACTCCTCGGGGGGTGATGGTGTGATGGGCGGGGTGTCCCTCTCGCTCGAAGACTCGCTGACCGACAAGATTGCCACGCGAGAACGTCATCTGACCGAGACCTCTGCCCTCGAAGCGCTGGCGGAAGTGTTGCAGGAAATTGCAGCGCAGGATGCGGATCTGGCCGAAGCCTTCAACCAGGCGGTGGTGCGCCTGTCGGATGAGGGACTTGTTGTCGAATTGTTCGACCTCGAGGATTCGGCACTGTTCGATGGGCAGACCGACCTGCCGCGGCCGGTGCTGCAACTGCTTGTCTCCATCGTTGCAGACGTGTTCGCGACGGTTGCGAATCCGGTCGCGATCACGGTGCATTCGCGTAGCTTTCCCTCCGTCATTCTGGACAACCCGGTCTGGCCCCTGACAGTCACGCGCGCGCAGGCACTGCATGCCATGATGCAGACCGCCGGCCTGCCTGATCACCGATTCCGGCGGGTCACCGGCCACGCGGACCGCGCTCCTGCCGATCCTCAGCCGATGGCCGCCCGGAACAACCGGGTCGAACTGATCCTGCTGCGCGTTGTCGACCGCCCCTGAGGAATTATCCCAAATTTAACGGATCGCGCTCAGGATTGCGTTGAGAGAATCATCAGCGCAGTGGAACGGACATGAGCATTTCGTCATCAATGAACGCTGGCGTGGCGGGCTTGCAGGCCAACGCCAATCGCCTTGCGACCATCTCGGACAATATCGCCAATTCGGCTACCTACGGTTATCGCCGTGCGCAGACCAGTTTTCACTCCATGGTGGTCGGATCTGGGGTAGCCGGACAGTCAAACTACTCCGCGGGGGGCGTTCGGACGACAAGCCTGCGTCTGGTGGATCAGGGGGGGTCGCTGATTGGGACCCAGAATTCCACTGATATCGCCCTGTCCGGGCGCGGCTTCCTGCCTGTCACTTCGGAACTGGGCTCGAACCTTACTGACGGCACGGCACCCCTTTTGCTGACAACGACAGGGTCCTTCCGGCAGGACGCGGAAGGGTATCTGCGCGACCCGTCGGGGCATGCCTTGCTGGGCTGGCCCGCATCGGATGACGGCACGATCCCCGCTTTCCCGCGTGACAGCGTCGCCGGGCTGCGCCCGGTCCAGATCGAGGTCAACCAGCAATCCTATTTTGCAACATCGCGTATCTCGCTGGGTGTCAACCTGCCAGCATCGGCGACACTGCCCAGTTCCGCAGGTGACCCGGCACTGATGTCGGTCGAATTTTTCAATTCTCTGGGGCTTGCCAGCACGATCAGCGTGCAGTTCACCCCCGTGGTTGCACCGCCGGACCCGACGAATACCTGGGGTATGAGCCTTACCAATGCAGAGACAGGCGTATCGCTCGGAAGTTACACGCTGGTCTTCAACGAGGCCCCCGGGCAGGCCGGTTCGCTGCAATCGGTGACCAGAACAAGCGCCGAGGGCACTGATTATGACCCTGCGACCGGAGTCATCCCGCTCACAATCGGCGCGCAGGACATAGAGCTTGCCATCGGCATCCCGGGCCAAGGGGGCGGCATCCGCCAGCGCGGCGCAACATTCTCGCCAGCAGGGGTCGAACAGAACGGTTTCGGGGCAGGCAACCTGATCGGGTTGATGGTCGATGCCAGCGGCAAACTCGACGCAGTCTATGATCAGGGTTTTCGCCGGACGCTCTACCAGATCCCGATCGTCGATGTGCCCAATCCAAACGGTTTGACAGCACTCAACAATCAGGCCTTCCAGATCTCGCGCGACAGTGGTGCTTTCTTCCTGTGGGATGCCGGAACCGGACCAGTGGGCGAGTTCGTCGGCTTTGCGCTTCAGGAATCGGCCACTGATGTCGCGGCAGAACTGACCAGCCTGATCCAGACCCAGCGCGCCTACTCGTCCAACGCGAAGGTGATCCAGACCGTCGACGAGATGTTTCAGGAAACGACCAATATCAAGCGCTGACCCTAAAGCTACGCAGGATAGCACATGTCACTCTCCCTCGCGTTTTCTTCTGCCCTGAGCGGCCTGCATGTCACTGCACGGTCCACGCAGCTTGTTGCTGACAATATCGCCAATGCACAGACCGACGGATACGGTGTGCGAACGCTCGATCAATCCGCCCGCGTGATGCTGGGTGCGGGCAGCGGCGTGACGTTGCTCGGCGTCCGCCGCGAAACCGATCAGGGTCTTCTGACCGAACGTCGCAATGCGGCGTCGCATGTTGCGGGCCAGTCGCTGATCGCGGATTTCTGGATGCAGATGGAACGTGCCCTCGGGCTGCCGGATGAGCAAGGCAGCCTCGCGCATCAGTTCGGCGGGCTGGAGGACGCCCTGAAATTCGCGGCATCGAACCCTGACTCGGACGCCGCACTTCACCAGATAGCGCATCGGACACGCGATATCAGCCAGAGCTTTCGGCATTTGCAGTCCCGTGTGCTCGATCAGCGCGAGGTGGCGGACACTCGGATTGCCAGCGAAGTCGGCGATCTGAACAGCGCGCTCGATGAGATCGTGAAGCTCAACCGCGAGATTCAGCGACAGAATCTTGTCGGCGGTACGCCGCAAGCGTTGATGGACATCCGCCAGCGTCTGGTCGATCAGGTGGCTGAAATCCTGCCAGTCACGGTGGTCCAGCGGGAGAATGACCAGATTCTCCTGATGGCACGGGATGGCTCGGTTCTCGCGGACCGGCAGGCCACCCGTTTCGAGTTCGAGCGGACCACCGCTCTGGCACCTTCTGACCTTGTCGAGGATGGTGCGCTGTCGGAGTTGATGGTGAATGGCCGCACTTTCTCGGCACATTCGGTCATGCTTTCGGAAGGGCGGCTGGGCGCTGCACTGACCATCCGGGACAGGCTCGGTCCGGACCTCCAGAACCGGATTGACGAACTCGCCGTCAATCTCGTGCTCCGCTTCATGGGCACTGGCGCAGACCCGAGCCTGCCGTCCGGTGCATTCGGATTGTTCATGCTCGAGGGGCATGCCAGCATGCCTGTTGAGACGACAGGTATTGCCGGTCAACTGGACCTGAATGTTCTTGCCGATCCCGATGCCGGAGGCGCGCTCTGGCGGCTCCGCGCTGGGCTTCACGCGCCAGTCCCCGGCGCCGTCTCGGATAGCGCTCAGATTGTCCGCATGGCGGCAGCGCTCGCCGATCTGGCACCTCTGGGCACATCGGCTGCGGGTGCGCGCTCTCTGCATGGACATGCGGTGACTCTGGTCTCGCGCGCCGGTGCGGAACGGCTGAGCGCCGAGATGGGGCAGGGCAACGCACAAGCGCGACTCTCGGCCCTTGAAGAGGCCTTTGCTGCGCGCGGGGTCGATACCGATGCCGAGTTGAGCAAGCTGATGCTGCTGGAAAAGGCCTATGCTGCGAACGCGCGGGTGCTGGCAACGCTTGATGCCATGTTGCGCACTGTCATGGAGATTTAGGCGATGATCGATACCCGTTTTGGCGATATGGCCCGATTTACTTCGCTGCGCCGCGATTCCGGCAGGCTGAACCGTCAGATCTCGGTGCTGGCCGGCGAACTCGCCTCGGGTGTCGTGGCGGACAAGGCGCGGCATCTGCGCGGTGATCTTACCCGGCTGGCCAGTGTCAGCAGGGCCATGGAGCGTGCGCTTGTCCACAGACATACGGCCGAAGCGGCTGGTCTTGTCATCGGCGCGCAGCAAGGTGTTATCGACGACATCAGGAATATGGCGCAGGCGCGCCTTGGCGATCTGACAATTCTCGATCAGTCGCGCTCAGCCGGAGCCGTGCCAGCTGTCATTGATACCATGGCACAGGGTTTCAGCGATCTTGTGAACCGATTGAATACGTCGCTCGCCGGGCGCACTCTGCTGGCAGGTGCCACCAGCGATGGGCCAGCGGTTGTTTCTGCCGACACCCTGCTTGACGCGCTGCTCGCCGGTCTGCCACCAGACACCGACGCGGCAGACCTCGCTACGCATGTTGCTCAATGGTTCGCCGATGGCGGCGGCTTTGACAGTGCGGGCTATGTCGGCGGACCGCCTGCCAAGGCAGGTCTCGCGCTTGGACAGGGCATGACGACCAGCGCTGCGCCCACAGCACGGGACGCGGCATTCCGGACAACGCTTGCGGCCTTTGCTACAGGTGCCCTCTTGTCGCGCGGTCTCTACGCCACCGATCCGGAGTCTCAGCGTGTGGTCCTCTGGGATGCTGCACAGGCTCTCGGCCGGGCCAATGCGGCATTGACGGGCCTTGCCGCGCGCATTGGTGTCGAGGAAGCGAAGCTGGCAGAAGCGACCAGTCGCGCCGTTGCCGAACACACCGCGATGACCTTGGCCAGAAACGCCCTTATCGAGGCTGACCCCTATGAGACAGCAACCCGGCTGGAGCAGGCGATGGGGCAGTTGGACATGGTCTATACCCTGACTGCCAGATTGTCGCGTCTGTCACTTGTGGAATACCTCAGATGAGCGGACCTGGTCGTGCTCTGGTACTGTCCTGCATGCTGATGTGCATTGCCAGCCTCGGGCATGCCACTGTCAGGCTAAAGGATTTGGTAGAGTTCGATGGCGTGCGCGGCAATGACCTCCTGGGCTATGGCCTGGTCGTCGGTCTTGACGGCACAGGTGACGGCATTCGCAATTCTCCCTTTACCGAAGATATCCTGTCCAACATCCTGGAGCGGCTCGGGGTCAATGTAACAGGCGAACAGTTTCGCCCCCGCAATGTCGCTGCAGTGATCGTCACTGCGACCCTGCCTCCCTTCGCGCGCGCGGGGGGGCGGACCGACGTTACGGTTTCGGCCATCGGGGATGCATCCAGTCTGCTCGGCGGCACCCTCGTGATGACGCCGCTGAATGGCGCGGATGGTGCAATCTACGCGGTTGCGCAGGGCACGGTCATCGCTGGTGGTGCATCGGTCGAAGGGCAGGGTGTGCGGGAAGTTCGTGGCGTGCCGACTTCCGGTTCGATCCCGCTTGGCGCACGTGTCGAGCGAGAGGTGGATTTCGATCTCTCCAGCCTGACCCGTATCCGGCTGGCGCTGCGGGTGCCTGATTTCTCAACCGCCGCGCAGATCGAGACCGAAATCAACCGCAGTTTCGAGCGGCGTGTTGCCATGATGACCGATCCGGGTACGGTGCTTCTGGATCTGGCTGCCACGGGCATGTCCTCGGTCGCCCATGCGCTGGCGCGGATCGAGAACATCCGTGTGACACCACAGACAAAGGCGCGTGTCGTGGTCGACCAGCGGTCCGGCACGATCGTGCTGGGTGAGGATGTGCGCATCAGCCGTGTTGCAGTTGCGCAGGGTGGGCTTACCCTGCGGGTTGAGGAGACACCGATTGTCGTTCAGCCCAATCCCTTTGCCGAAGGCGAAACCGTGATTGTGCCGCGCACCAATGTCGGCATCGAGGACGGCAATAAGGTCGGGCTGGCCGAATTGCGCGCGGGGACGTCGCTGTCGGAAATCGTGGCGGGCATGAATGCGCTGGGTGTGGCCCCGCGTGACATGATCGACATTCTCAACAGCATCAATGCAGCCGGGGCGCTGCATGCGGAACTGATTGTCAGGTGACAAAGGACACCCTCGTTGCATGCCGTTGTAACGACATGCGTGAGTCTTCAGCATTTATGCGCCGGCTATGGTGATGCGCGCGTGGTTCTGACGGATGAGCGACACAAAAAGGGCAGGGTTCCGAAGGCTGATCACCTCGAGAGACGGCAGTTCTGACCAGCCGCTCCCCTATCGATAGGGTCATGACCTTGCGCTGTGCCTGCGGCCTCCCGTTCAATTCAGCGCAAGGTCGCTTTTGACTCGTCCAGTGTCGTGCGTGCCAAGTTCCCAAAGGGAGAGATTTGCGATGACGGTGCTGCTGACAGCAGAGGGAGCCGCGCTGATGAAAACCCATGTCAAGGCCGTTGTCGTCGGGGGCGGCGCAGTGGGCGCCTCGATCGCCTATCATCTGGCAAGGGCCGGGTGGGAGACGAAGCTTCTCGAACGTGACGAGTTGACCTCGGGCTCTACCTGGCATGCCGCCGGGCTGTTGCCATTGTTCAACATGGGTTACGCAACCAGTCATATCCATGATTACAGTGTTCGGTTCTACAAGACGCTCGAGGCAGAGACCGGGCTGAACCCCGGCTTTTCCGTTGTTGGCAATTTGCGCATGGCGCAGACACAGGCGCGCATGGATGAGTACAGGCTCTATGCCACCACGGCCGAGACAGTTGGAATTGAACATGAGTGGATGACCCCTGCACAGATCCGCGACCGCTGGCCGCTGGTGCGCACGGATGACCTTGTGGGCGCGCTTTATCATCCGACGGATGGCTACATAAATCCGGCAGATGTGACGCAGGCCATGGCCAAGGGGGCGCGCCAGTTCGGGGCCGAGATCCAGCGCCGGGTGCAGGTCGAGGGGTATCGCTGGACGGGCAGCGAATGGGTGGTGAGTTGCGTCCGGATGATCGAGAAGGGTGGCAATCTGGTGCCTTCGGACGAACGGTTCGAGATCACGGCCGAGCATGTGGTTACCGCGACAGGTAACCATGCCCAGCGCACTGCGCGGCTTCTTGGTATCCGGATCCCCGCGATCCCGGTCGAGCACCAGTATATCGTGACCGAGGCGGACCCGGCACTGGTTGCCTATCGTCAGGCGGGTGGCCCCGAGCACCCTGTCCTGCGCGATGCGGATGCGAAATGGTATGTCCGCGAGGAGCGTGGTGGCTGGATTCTGGGCCCCTATGAGCGCAACGCCCCCGCGCGCTTCCTCTATGATGTGCCCGAGAGTTTCCGGGCGGATCTTTTCCCGCTCGATCTCGAACGGATCGAAGACGAATACATGTCCATGATCCACCGTATCCCGACCTCGGAGACAGTGGGTCTGAAGGACGACTTTAACGGACCGATATGTTACACGCCCGACGGCAACCCGCTGGTCGGCCCTGCGCCGGGACTGCGCAACATGTGGCTGGCCGAGGGTTTCAGTTTCGGCATCACGGCGGCGGGTGGCACGGGCCATTACCTTGCGCAGATGATGGTCGGGGGCGAGGCCGAGATCGACATGGCGAGCCTCGACCCGAAGCGCTACGGGTCATGGATGACAACGGAATACGCCGCGCGCAAGAACGAGGAGGCTTACGAGCACGTCTATATCCTGCATCACCCGGACGAGGAGCGCGAGGCCTGCCGCCCGCTGCGCACTGCGCCTTGCTATGACCGGGTAAAGGCGCGCGGTGCCCAGTTCGGCCAGGTGAATGGTTGGGAGCGGCCCAATTACTATGCGCCGCAAGGCTTAGACGACCACGCTGCGCGCAGTTTCCGGCGCGGGGACTGGTGGCAATACGCGGCAGAGGAGGCCCGGACCATCCGTGAGGGAGTCGGCATGATCGATGCCACGGCCTTTGCCAAGCATCTCGTGCGCGGTCCCGGTGCCACGGCTTTCCTCGACTGGTTCACCTGCAACAAGCTGCCCTCGGTGGGGCGGATCAACCTGACATATGCGCTGACGGCCCATGGCACCGTGCGCACCGAATACACCATCGTTCGGCTGGCCGAGCAAGAATATTACCTTATCTCCGCCGGTGCATGGTCGGACTATGATGGCGATTACCTGTGCAAGGCAGCCGAAGACAAGATGGCTGACTTCGGCTGGATCGACATCCATGACGTGACGACGCAATGGGGCGTGTTCGCGGTGGCGGGGCCAGGATCGCGCGACCTTCTGAACCGGCTGGTCAAGGATGCCTCGCCTGAAACCGTGCTTTCCAACAAGCGTTTCCCATGGCTGTCTGCGCGCAATATCGAGCTTGGAATGTGCCCGGTGCGGGCGGTGCGTGTGGCCTATACCGGTGAACTGGGCTGGGAATTGCACCATCCGATCGAGATGCAGAATTATCTGTTCGACCAGATCATGGCTGCAGGCGAGGATGTCGGCCTCAGGCTTGTCGGTGCGCGGGCGCAGAACTGGTTGCGGCAGGAAAAGAGCTATCGCGCCTTCGGCAATGAGCTCGGCCGTGATGCGACCCCGCTCGAGGCTGATCTGCCACGCTTCGTTGACATGACGAAGGAGTTTCACGGCAAGGAGGCGATGGTCGCGGCGGGTGTCCGCTCGAAATGCTGCACCTTGCTGATTGATGGACCCGACGATGCCGACCCCTGGGGACGCGAGGCGCTCTATGACGGCGCAACCAAGGTTGGGCGACTTACTTCGGGTGGCTATTCGGTGGCCTTCGGCAAATCCATCGGCATGGGCTATCTGCGCCCCGATCTGGCCGTGGAAGGAACCAGGTTGAAGGTCCGCATGCTGGGGCAGTTATGGGATGCCACCGTCACCTGCGACAGCCCGTATGACCCAAGGAACGCGACCATCCGCAAGGATGGCTGAGCACAGGCGGCCCTGGGCATCTCCAGGGTCGCGCTCCTGCTGCCATTGCAGGCCCTGCCGTTCGGCCCTAGGGTCGGGTTCAAACCAGCCCGAGGTGCCCGATGACCAACCCGCTTCTTGCCGACTGGCAGACAGAGTTCCGCCTTCCCCCCTTCTCCGAGATCGCCGACGACCATTTTGCCCCGGCCTTTGACGCCGCAATGGCTTCGGGTCGCAAGGCCTACGCGGCCATTGCCGACACTCCCGAGCCGCCGAGCTTTGCCAACACCATCGAGGCGATGGAGTTGGCCGATGATCTGCTGGACCGCGTGGCAGGCGTGTTCTTCAATCTTGCGAGCAGCGATTCCAACCCCGCACGTGAGGGCTTGCAGCGTGAGCTTTCGCCGAAACTTTCGGCCTATTCATCCGGGATCATCAACAACCGTGCGCTGTTCGAGCGGATCGAGGCGCTTTGGGACACGCGCGCCACGCTTGGCCTGAACGCCGAGCAGGCGCGGGTGCTGATGCTCTACCGGCGCATGTTCCTGCGCGCGGGCGCGGCGCTGCAAGGGGAGGACGCGGCGCGGCTGACCGAGGTGAAGTCCCGTCTGGCGTCGCTTGGGACGCAATTCACCCAGAACATCCTGGCAGATGAGCGCGACTGGATGATGCCCCTTGATGACCTGTCGGGACTGCCGGATTTCGTGGTGGCAAGTGCCCGCGCTGCCGCTATGGAGCGCGGGCGCGAAGGCCATGTCATCACGCTGAGCCGCTCGCTGATCGTGCCTTTCCTACAATTCTCGACACGTCGCGACCTGCGCGAGCAGGCCTATGCGGCATGGGTTGCGCGCGGGGCGAACGGCGGCGCGACCGACAATCGGGCGATTGCGGCCGAGATCCTCGCACTTCGCGCCGAACGCGCGGCGCTTCTGGGCCATGAGACTTTCGCCCGCTACAAGCTGGAAACCGAGATGGCGGGCACCCCCGAGGCCGTGCGCGACCTGTTGATGCAGGTCTGGGAACCCGCGCGTGCCAGCGCGCTGGCCGATGCCGAGAAACTTGAGGCATTATTGCGTGCCGATGGGCATGAGGGCCCGCTCGAACCCTGGGACTGGCGCTTCTATGCAGAAAAGCTCCGCCAGGCTGAACATGATCTCGATGAAGCCGCGCTCAAGCCCTATCTGTCACTCGAAAGCATGATCACAGCCGCGTTTGACTGCGCCAACCGACTGTTCGGACTGGAGTTTCGTCAACTGGATCTGCCCCTCTACCATCATGACGCCCGCGCATGGGAGGTCACGCGCGACGGGCGGCACATGGCGGTGTTTATCGGAGATTATTTTGCGCGGGCCTCCAAGCGTTCGGGCGCATGGTGTTCGACCATGCGCGGCCAGCGCAAGCTGGGGGGCGAACAGCGGCCCATCGTGGTGAATATCTGCAACTTTGCCAGCGGAGAACCGGCGCTGCTGTCTTATGATGATGCGCGGACCCTGTTCCACGAATTCGGTCATGCGCTGCACCAGATGCTTTCCGATGTGAGCTATAGTTTCATCGCGGGCACCTCGGTTGCGCGCGATTTCGTCGAATTGCCTAGCCAGCTTTACGAGCACTGGCTGGAAGTGCCCGAGGTCCTGGCAAGGCACGCACGTCATTTCGATACCGGCGAGGCGATGCCGCAAGACTTACTCGACCGGCTGCTTGCCGCACAGAATTTCGACCAGGGATTCGCGACTGTCGAATACGTTGCGTCGGCGCTTGTCGATCTGGAGTTTCACGACGGCCCGCCAGTCGCGGACCCGATGCAGAAACAGGCCGAGGTGCTGGATGCGCTGGGCATGCCGCGCGCCATCCGCATGCGCCACGCGACCCCGCATTTCGCGCATGTCTTCTCGGGTGATGGCTATTCCAGCGGCTATTACAGCTACATGTGGTCCGAAGTGATGGATGCGGATGCCTTTGACGCCTTCCGCGAGACCGGCGATGCCTTTGACCCGGCGACAGCGGCGCGGCTGGAGCGCTTCATCCTGTCGGCGGGTGGGAGCGATGAGGCCGAAACGCTCTATACAGCGTTTCGCGGGCGCATGCCGGGCGTGGAGGCGTTGTTGAAAGGGCGGGGACTGGCGGCATAGGAACGGTGGGTGCACAGCACCCACCCTACGCGAAAGGCCGGAGCGTTGTGCTCCGGCCTTTGCGGTTCGGGCCAGGCCGAAACGTCAGATCGCGTAGCGCAGAATTGCGGCCAGATCTGCCTGTTGCGGAATGTCGGCGCGGCGGACGGCGATGACCTTTCCGCCATGGCTGATTACGCGCCCGGCAATCTCGTCGATCACCCCGTAGCTGACCGCTGAGTCTTCCTTGTCGAAGGTCACTTCACCGGTTTCCTCATCGACCAGACCCGGCACCACCGAGTCCATATCGACCAGCATGGTATCGACCGCGCCAAAGGTCGCCGCGCGGGCGGCCCGCGCCACCTGCGTGGTGGCCCGCCCTTCGTTTTCGCGCGCCGAATAAAGCGTGGCGAAACTGGCCACCGACTGGGCATTGAGTTCATCGACGATCTCGCGTGCCTGCGCACCCAGTTCATGCGCGGGAATGCGCACGGGGCTTGTCTCGACAGAATGTTGGGCCAGATGCGGATATGTGTTGATCGAGCGGTAGATCGACAGCAGCGGATCTGTCGCCGCCAGGATCAGCGGTTCATGGCGGCCTGACAGCAACCCGCGCAGCGCCGCGTCGATCTGGCGGCAATACTGGCGCAGATGGTGTTTCTGTCCCTCGCCACTGCCCAGGCGGCCGGAATAGCTGCGCGAGTTCACATTCGCAGTGCCCGCGACCGAGGCCGCGTCCTTGGGCATGTTCGGCACGCGCAATTCCTGCGCGGGCTGGTCGCCCAGCAATTCGATCACGCGCACCTCGTTTTCCGCCAGTGCCAGAATGAAGGCATGTTGCGGCATCGAGACGGCGCGCAGCAGCGGCTTCAGGTGAAAGCGGTCCGAAACCTGGACGTTTTCAGTCAGATGGTTCGGCAAGCGATAGCTGCGCAGCGAGTCGGGGGTGACGAAGATTGCCAGCGAATTGGCTTGCACGCGCCAGAAATCGTCATCATCCATCAGGTCGTGCAATTGCTCCTCGATCGGCCAGATGGTGCGCTTGGCCACGCCGACTTCCTCGAGCTGGGCCACGGCTTCCTGCGCCAGTTGCTTCAGCCGTGTGCGGGCGGCGTCGATATGCTGGGTCTCGGGTGTTGTCTGCAGATAGATCGTGATCATGGCCTCACCACGGGTGGCGACAAGGGCGCTGATATCTGCAGAGGTTGGAATATCGACATAGAGCATGGACACAAAACTCCTTCAGGACATGTTTGCCCTGCACATGGCATGTCTTGCCCGAGGCCGCAAGCGAGAGCGGATTTTTCCCTCTCGGGTGCAATTTCACAGAGCTGTTACGGTTGCAGCCCCTCTGGCCCCTTCCTATATAGCCCGCAAGCGCCCCGCCCATGGGGTGTTCCACAGACCGGATGGGCCGGGGCCTGACGGGACCGCCCGCTGCCACATCGCTTGAGCAAGAGGATGCACATATATGGCTAAAGTCATCGGTATCGACCTTGGTACGACGAATTCCTGCGTTGCCATCATGGATGGCAGCCAACCCCGCGTGATCGAGAATTCCGAGGGCGCGCGCACCACGCCCTCCATTGTCGCCTTCACGGAAAACGAGCGCCTTGTCGGCCAGCCCGCCAAGCGGCAGGCCGTGACCAACCCGACGAATACCATTTTCGCCGTCAAGCGCCTGATCGGGCGCCGTCTGACCGACGCCGAGGTGGAGAAGGACAAGAAACTCGTTCCCTACACCATCATCGACGGTGGCAATGGCGATGCCTGGGTCGAGGCCCGTGGCGAGAAATACAGCCCCTCACAGATCTCGGCCTTCATCCTTCAGAAGATGAAGGAAACAGCCGAGAGCTATCTGGGCGAGAAGGTGACCCAGGCCGTCATCACAGTGCCCGCCTATTTCAACGACGCCCAGCGTCAGGCCACCAAGGACGCCGGCAAGATTGCCGGTCTGGAAGTGCTGCGTATCATCAACGAGCCGACTGCCGCTGCGCTGGCCTATGGTCTGGACAAGAAGGACAGCAAGACCATTGCAGTCTATGACCTTGGTGGCGGCACGTTCGACATCACCATCCTGGAAATCGACGACGGGTTGTTCGAAGTGAAATCGACCAACGGGGACACGTTCCTTGGCGGTGAGGATTTCGACATGCGGATCGTCCATTACCTGGCCGATGAGTTCAAGAAAGAGCATGGCGTTGACCTGACGCTCGACAAGATGGCGCTGCAGCGACTGAAAGAGGCCGCCGAGAAAGCCAAGATCGAGCTCAGCTCGTCCAGCCAGACCGAGATCAACCAGCCCTTCATCTCGATGGACAGGAACACCGGCCAGCCGCTGCACCTTGTCATGAAGCTGACCCGCGCGAAGCTCGAATCCCTGGTCGCCGACCTGATCAAGAACTCGCTCAAGCCCTGTGCAGCCGCGCTGAAGGATGCTGGCCTGTCGAAGGGCGATATCGACGAGGTAATCCTCGTCGGCGGCATGACCCGCATGCCGAAGGTGATCGAGGAAGTGACCAGTTTCTTCGGCAAGGAGCCGCACAAGGGGGTGAACCCCGATGAAGTGGTTGCCATGGGCGCCGCCATTCAGGCCGGGGTGTTGCAGGGCGACGTGAAGGACGTGGTCCTGCTGGATGTCACGCCGCTTTCTCTGGGTATCGAGACTCTGGGAGGTGTCTTCACCCGGCTGATCGACCGCAACACGACCATTCCGACCAAGAAGAGCCAGGTCTTCTCGACGGCCGAGGACAATCAGAACGCGGTGACGATCCGCGTCTTCCAGGGCGAGCGCGAGATGGCAGCGGATAACAAGCTGCTGGGCCAGTTCAATCTTGAAGACATCCCGCCCGCGCCACGCGGAATGCCTCAGATCGAGGTCACCTTCGATATCGACGCCAACGGCATCGTGAATGTCTCGGCCAGGGACAAGGGGACCGGCAAGGAGCAGAAGATCACCATCCAGGCCTCGGGCGGTCTGTCGGACGAGGATATCGAGAAGATGGTCCGCGATGCCGAGGCCAATGCCGAAGCAGACAAGAAGCGTCGCGAACTGGTCGAGGCGAGGAACGAGGCCGAAAGCCTGATCCATTCGACCGAAAAGGCCGTGGAAGAGCACAAGGACAAGGTGGACCCGACGACCGTCGAGGCCATCGAGCTTGCGATTGCAGCACTGAAGGACACGCTCGAAGGTGAGGAGGCCGGCAAGATCAAGTCCGGCATCCAGAATGTGCGCGAAGCATCCATGAAGCTGGGCGAGGCGATCTACAAGGCGCAGGCCGAGGCGGCTGAAAATGCCGACGTGAGCAACGACGAGCCGCGCGACGTGGATGACGACATTGTCGATGCCGATTTCGAGGATCTTGGCGACGACAAGCGTAACTGAAGCAGCGGTGCATAACGGATAACCGGTCTGAGCCTCTCAGGCCGGTTGTCTTGTGGGGAAAAGATCATCATGGCCAAACGTGATTTCTATGATGTGCTCGGCGTCAACCGCCAGGCTACGGCCGAGGAGATCAAGAAAGCCTATCGCAAGAAGGCCAAGGAACTCCACCCCGATCGCAATGCAGACAACCCTCAGGCCGAGGCTCAGTTCAAGGAAGTGAACGAGGCTTATGACGCCCTCAAGGACCCTGACAGGAAAGCGGCTTATGACCGGTTCGGTCATGCCGCATTCGAGGGGGGCATGGGCAATGGCGGGCGTGGCGGGCACCCGGGCGGCTTTGGAGGTTCGGGCGATTTCGCAAGCGCCTTCTCAGATGTGTTCGAGGACCTGTTCGGCGATTTCGTCGGCGGTGGCCGCGGAGGGGCGCGTTCGCGTGCGGCGCGCGGGTCGGACCTGCGCTATAACCTGCGCATCTCGTTGGAAGAAGCCTATGCCGGCACGCGGAAAACTATTCGCGTGCCGCGCCTGTCGGCCTGCGAGGAGTGCAATGGCTCCGGGGCAGAGGGTGGCGCCGAGCCTGTGACATGCCCCACCTGTTCGGGCATGGGCAAGGTTCGTGCGCAGCAGGGTTTCTTCACGGTGGAGCGGTCTTGCCCGACCTGTGGCGGCTCGGGGCAGATCGTCAAGAATCCATGTAAGGCCTGTGCCGGGGCAGGGCGGATCGAGAAAGAGGCCAGCCTGTCGGTGAACATTCCGCCGGGCGTGGAAACCGGGACGCGCATCCGCCTGTCGGGCGAGGGCGAGGCGGGATTGCGTGGCGGACCGGCGGGAGATCTTTACATTTTCGTAAACGTGGCCGAACACCCGATCTTCAAGCGGGACGATGTGACACTGTTCTGCCGTGTGCCCGTGAGCATGGCGCGCGCTGCCCTTGGTGGCGAGGTGGAGGTGCCCACGATCGACGGCGGACGCTCGCGTGTCAAGGTCCCGGCAGGTAGCCAGTCCGGGCGGCAGATGCGGCTGCGTGGCAAGGGGATGCCCGCCTTGCGCGGCGGCGGTCAGGGCGACATGCTGATCGAACTGGCGGTCGAGACCCCGGTGAACCTCACCTCCCGGCAGAAAGAGCTTCTGGAGGAATTCGAGAAGCTCAGCGCCGAGAACAATCCCGAAAGTTCCAGCTTCTTTGACAAGGTCAAGGGATTCTGGGACGGGATGAAAGGCTGATCGGGGCTGCGGGTCAGATATGGCAGGCCCGCGCCACGCGCTCTTCGATGGCATCACGCTCCCGCAGCAGACGCCGGACCTGTGCATCACGGGGCAAGCCTGCGCCCGCTCCCGCGGCGACACAGGCAACCTGATTGCCCGGAACCAGCATGCATTGGTAACTGGTGTAGCCTCGGCTGGCCAGGGTCGCGCTGAAGCCCATGCTGCCCGATGATCGCGCGGCGTCGATCTTCATGTCATGGACCCGCAGGTCATGGCTTGCGCTGTCGCAGCCATGGGTCGTGCGGCTGGGCGCAAAGCTGGCGCAACCCGCAACAAGGATCGTGCCTGCCATCAGGATAAGTATCCGCATGATCTGTCCCATCCTGTCGAAATAGAAACCTGTCGGAAATCGGCTCGTCATGCCAAGGTGTCAGCCGCATGCGATGCACGCGGCTGACAGGTGTATTGCCTAAAGGAGAACTCGCGTCTTGCACGTTACCCGCATGCAGGACCTGTCCCCCGATGGCGCACCGGGTCGCAGGATCAGCTTCCCTTCTTGCAGGCTGCTGGACGCATCACATAGTGGCCAGCGCGCACAAGGTGCTTCTTCTCTTCATACACAGCGGGGTAGTGCATGCGATAGATCTGTTCGCCAGCGGTTCCGTTGCGATACTCCAGCTTGGTTTTGGCGGCTTTTACCAGATGCTTGGTGACCCGGTATTCAGGTGCCACATAGACGTAGTCAAAACATTCGACCACATGGCCTTTCCATGCTGCCGCCGGTGTCGCGAAAAACGGAGCCATTGCCAGAGCCAGCGCCGGGAGTGCGATCTTCTTCATTTTAGTCCTCCGAGTGATAGGGATTGGTGTATATTTTTTTGACTACTCAAATGCCTCGCAAAGTGCGCAGATTCCTGCTGGTTCACAGAGAAATGCCGCACTTGTGATTACGCTAGCACCAAGTAACCTTTCTGGCAACATTAGAGATCATGAATGGATCACAGTTAATCCATTGTTATCATTTGTGCCGTCAGAATGGGAGCATGGAGACGAGAGGCCCTGGAATGACCGAATCCGTGATGCCTTTGTTCGAGGCGGATCAAGGCGCTGCGGCGCAGCCCGTGGCCACGGCCTCGCGCATCCCGTCCTACTTGCGCGATCACCGCAAGCGTCTGCGAGAGCGCTTCCTGTCCGGGGGCAGCGCGGCCTGTGCTGATTACGAACTGCTCGAACTGATCCTCTTTCGCGCCATCCCGCGTCAGGATGTGAAGCCGCTGGCGCGCCAGCTCCTTGACACATTCGGCGATCTGAGCGCGGTCATCGCCGCTTCTGCGGGCAGGCTGCGCGCGATTCCGGGTGTCGGTGAGGCGGTTCTGACAGAACTAAAGCTGATTGAAGCCTGCGCGCATCGCATGGCGCGTGCGCGGATCATGGATCGCCCGGTCATCTCGGGCTGGCAGGCGCTGCTCGACTATTGCCATACGGCCATGTCGCACCGCGAGACCGAGCAATTCCGGGTTCTGTTTCTGGACCGCAAGAATGTCCTTATCGCGGATGAGGCGCAGGGCGAGGGCACGGTCGATCATGTGCCCGTCTATCCGCGCGAGGTTTTGCGCCGGGCGCTGGAACTGAATGCATCGGCGCTGATCCTCGTTCACAACCACCCGTCGGGCGACCCTTCGCCCTCGCAGGCAGATATCACCATGACCGAGGCAATTCGCGCTGCTGGCGAAGCGCTCTCGGTCATGCTGCATGATCACATCATCATCGGCAAGTCACGCGAACTGAGCTTCCGAAGTGAAGGCTATCTGTAGTGGTCCGCTCGGGGTTGCGCTGCGACCGTCGGGGAGTCGTGCATCAACGTCGCGTGCCGGGGTGCTTCCAGCGTCAGGGGCATGACCAGAATGCCCGTCTCGGTAGGGCAATCGGGCACGGAAAAGGTCATTTCCCTGACCTTGGCATCGGTGCCCGGACCGGTCTGCAGCAGATAGGCCGACATGTCGCGACCGCAGAGCAACTCCGTATAGCGCATCTCGACCTCGACACGCGCCCGCAGGGCGTGTTCCGCCGGAATCGAGTAGATTTCGGCCAGCATCGGTTCCGGACCTTGCGATTCCCCCAGCGAGATCAGGAAGGCCGCGTCATGATTGGGGTCGAAAGGGCGGGAGGCATGGATATGCCCGTCGCTGCCAAAATCCGCCCCGTCGTGATAGGCATGAAGTGAGAAATCGGCACTGCCCGACCATTGCAGGATGATGCGCAGATGCTCTTCGACACCCTCGACCGTGACGGCGGCATTCAGAAACTGGTCATCCGACAGGAAGACATCGATCTTCGCTTCGCGCGCGAGTGCGGGCAGGTAGCTGCTGAAATGCCCGTCCGGCGAGGTGTACCCGCTGAAGGCAAGGTCGCCATGGCTTATGACAAGGCGCTCATCGGGGTAGCAGGGGGCTGAGAGCCGAAGCTCTATCAGCGCATCCACACCTGCGGTCGCGGTAAGCTGCGGTGTGCAACTCTCGCCTGTTTCGGTCGCGCCTGGCTCAAGGCGGGCCATTTCGGGGGCGAAATCGGTTCCGGGCCTGCGCGTTCCTGGCGATGCTTCGTCTTGCAGCGCGGCCAGGCGGTCGTCAGCTTCGGCCATGGAGTGGCCAGTTGTCAGCCCCTGTGCCAGATCTGTCGGTAGCTCGGGCGTTTTCGCGCCATTGGCGCGCTGTTCCAGCTTGACCTGGGTGCCGCTCGAGACAAGACCTGCGCCAAGAACCTGTTCGGGCTGGGCCGTCACTCTGGCCGAGCTGCCCGCAGGCGCCGGAGTGGGTTTGTTCAGAAAATTCTGCGCTGCATAGGTAGATGCCGCTATTCCGGCAATCACGATTGCCGCGCTGCGAATGATGATCTGCTTTTTCATTGCCTGCCCACACCTTTTGCCTGTGGGCGAGAAGGTGCCGGATGAATCGGGCTCCAATAGGGCCAAACAAAGGAAATCCGGCCCAATTCGAGTCAAATCCGACAGGTCTTTCTGTCAGAGAATGCGTCCGTGGCAATGCTTGAACTTCTTGCCCGAACCGCAGGGGCAGGGGTCGTTGCGACCCGGATTTCCCCATGTCGCGGGGTCGGTTTCGTCAAAGCCCTCGACCAGAGGGTTCGGGGCTACACCGTCATTTTCAGACGCCACTTTCAGGCCCTGTTGCTGCAGCGCGATCTGCTGGAGCATGGCCTTCTGCTCTTCCTCGCTCATCGGACGGATCCGCGCCAGATAGCGCGCCACATCCGAACGCAGCGAATTGAGCATTGCCTCGAACAGCACGAAACCCTCGGCCTTGTATTCGTTCAGCGGGTCTTTCTGGGCATAGCCACGAAAACGCACCGCCGAGCGCAGATGATCGAGCGTCAGCAGATGCTCGCGCCATTTGCGGTCGATGGTTTCAAGCAGGATCTGCTTTTCCAGAGAGCGCAGGGTCTCGGCGCCAAACTGCTGTTCCTTCTCGACCATCAACGCATCTGATGCTGTGACCAGACGCTCGCGCACCACATCCTGATCAACACCGTCCTCCTCGCCCCATTCGACAGCGGGAACATCTACCCCCAGCGACTCGGCGACCTGGCTCTTCAGCCCTTCCATGTCCCACTGTTCCGAATAGGAGCGCGCCGGCATATGCTGGTCGATCAGGTCGTCTATGACCTGATGGCGCATGTCGTCGATCACGTCCGACAGGTCCTCGGCCTCCATGATGTCCAGCCGCTGCTCGAACACGACGCGTCGCTGGTCATTCATGACGTTGTCGTATTTCAGAAGTTCCTTGCGAATGTCGAAATTGCGCGCCTCGACCTTGGCCTGCGCCTTTTCCAGAGACTTGTTCACCCAGGGGTGCACGATCGCCTCGCCTTCCTTCATGCCAAGCGTGGACAGCACCTTTTCCAGCCGTTCCGACCCGAAAATGCGCATCAGATCATCTTCAAGGCTCAGGAAGAAGACCGACCGCCCCGGGTCGCCCTGACGGCCCGAGCGACCGCGCAACTGGTTGTCGATCCGGCGGCTCTCGTGGCGCTCGGTGGCCAAAACGAACAGCCCGCCCGCCGCGATCACCTTCTTCTTCTCCTCGGCCACCTCGGCCTCTATCCGCGCGCGTGTCTCGGCGGGGTCTGCCTCGGGGTCGGCGTCCAGCGCCTGCATGACGCGCATCTCGACATTGCCGCCAAGCTGGATGTCGGTTCCCCGCCCGGCCATGTTGGTGGCAATCGTCACGGCGCCCAGACGGCCTGCATCCGCCACGATCTGCGCCTCCTGCTCGTGCTGGCGGGCGTTCAGGACATTATGCCTGATCCCGGCCTTGGTGAGCAGGGCCGAAAGCTCCTCGGATTTCTCGATCGAGGTGGTGCCGACAAGGATGGGCTGGCCTCGGCCATGAGCCTCGCGGATTTCCTCAAGCACGCCCTCAAGCTTTTCGCGCGCCGTGCGATAGACCTGATCGTGTTCGTCGACACGCGCGATCGGAAGGTTGGTCGGGATCTCGACCACGCCCAGATTGTAGATCTCCTGAAACTCTGCCGCCTCGGTGGCAGCGGTCCCGGTCATGCCGCCCAGCTTCTTGTAGAGCCGGAAGTAGTTCTGAAAGGTGACCGAGGCATAGGTCACGTTCTCGGGCTGGATCGGGCAGCCCTCCTTTGCCTCGATCGCCTGATGCAGCCCTTCGGAGAGGCGGCGTCCGGTCATCATGCGCCCGGTGAATTCGTCGATCAACACAACCTGTCCGTCGCGGACGATGTAGTTCTGGTCCTTGTGGAACAGCTTGTGCGCGCGCAGGCTCTGGTTGACATGGTGCACCAGCGAGGTGGATTCCGGATCATAGAGCGACTGGCCCTCAGACAGCAGTCCGGCCTCGTGCAGCCGTGCCTCGATGAACTCGTTCCCGTCGTCCGTAAGCGTGGCGTTGCGGATCTTCTCATCGATCATGTAATGCTCGGGCGCAAGGCTGGGGACCAGCTTGTCAACCTTCACATACAGATCCGAACGGTCCTGCGACGGGCCCGAAATGATGAGCGGTGTGCGCGCCTCGTCGATCAGGATCGAGTCGACCTCGTCCACAATGGCGAAATTGTGCCCGCGCTGCTTCATCTCCTCGATGCGCATGCGCATGTTGTCGCGCAGATAGTCGAAGCCCAGCTCGTTGTTGGTGGCATAGGTGACATCGGCGGCATAGGCGTCGGCCTTTTCCGCGTCGGGTTGCTGGGAATAGACCACGCCCGTACGCATCCCGAGCTTTGCGAAGACCTTGCCCATCCATTCCGAGTCACGTTTGGCAAGGTAGTCGTTGACCGTGACGATATGCACGCCCAGCCCGGTCAGCGCGTTCAGATAGGCAGGGAAGGTGGCCACAAGCGTCTTGCCCTCGCCGGTCTTCATCTCGGCGATATTGCCCCTGTGCAGGAAAATCCCGCCGATCAGCTGCACGTCAAAGGCGCGCAGCCCCAACGCGCGGCGCGCGGCCTCGCGGCAATTCGCAAACGCCTCGGGCAACACGGCCTCAAGGCTTTCGCCGGCGGCAACGCGGGCCTTCAGGTCTTCGGACTTCGTAATCAGCCCGTCATCGGAAAGCGCCTCGAACTCCGGCTCCAGAGCATTGATTTTCGCGACAAGCGGTCGGACGGACTTTATCTTGCGGTCATTGGCACTGCCGAAGACCTTTTTCGAAATCGCTCCAAGACCTAGCATGCGCTCTTGCCTCTTTCTACCTGTTGCCGCCCTGAACCGGACCGCTAACCAAATCGTCATGGACCTGCGCCCGTCCGCGGGGTTGTGGGCCCGCACAAGCTTCCATAGAAGGACAGGTGAACCGCGCGGCCCAACAAGGCCAAACCTGCACGCGATGTAATGGGCGGTCTGAACAGTGTCAACGAGGCGGACCCAAAGCGCCTGCGCAAGAGAGGTAAAGATGGTCAGATTTTCGCGATCCGGTGTTGTCGTTGCGGCTTTGCTGGTGTTTTCCCCGCCGGCCCTTGCGGAAACCGAGCCCAGCCGTGACACTGTCCTGGCAACGGTGAACGGCACTGACATCACCCTGGGTCATGTCCTGGCCGCACGCGACAACCTGCCCGAGCAGTTCCGCGCCATGCCGCCCGATGCACTGTTTCAGCCCCTGGTCGAGCAGCTGATCGAGCAGACCGCCATCATGCAGGAGGCCGAAGGGACCCTGAGCCCGCGCGAACGGATCGCGTTCGAGAACGAGCAGCGCGCCTTCATCGCCAATGCAGCGCTGACGCGAGCGGCCAATGCTGCCCTGACCGAAGAGAACATCGACGCCGCCTACACCGCCTTTGTCACTGAATTCGACGGCCGCGAGCCGACACCGGAGTTTAACGCCTCGCATATCATCGTCGAGACCGAGGAAGAGGCGCTTGCGCTGCGTGAACAGCTCGACGCAGGCGCGGATTTCGCCGAACTCGCGCGCGAGCATTCGCGCGACGGAGCCGCGGCGGCGGGCGGCGCGCTGGGCTGGTTCGGCCTCGGCGCGATGATCCCGGAATTCGAGGAGGCCGTGACGGAGATGGAGGTGGGCAGCTACATGGGCCCGCTCGAGACGCGCTTCGGCTGGCATCTCGTCTTGCTCAACGACACGCGCATGTCCTCTGCCCCGCCACTGGATGAGGTGCGCGAGGCGCTGGAACAGAACCTGCAACGCGAGGCCGCGCAGGCCGAACTGACCCGCGCGACCGAAGCCGCCAGCATCGAACGCCGGTATGAGGGGTTCGACTCCTCGATCCTGGCACGCAGCGAGTTGCTGGACGACTGACGGCCCCGGGTGTATGCAGCGAAGAGCGCCGGACCGCTGGCGGTCCGGCATTTTTCATGGAGCATGGGGATGGGCGCGAAAAAGAAGCTTAAGCGCAAGATCAAGTCGCTGAAAGCGAAACTCAGGAAGAAGGGCGCAGCCCCCGCTGTCTCGCCGCTGGCCCCGGCGGCCTTTCCCGATCTGCCGGTCATTCGCGGTGCGCGCTTTGCGTCCGCCTCTGCCGGTGTCCGCTACAAGGGCCGAACCGATGTGATGCTGGCTCTTCTTGCCCCCGGATCGGTGCTGGCGGGCAGTTTCACCCGCTCAGCCACGCGCGCGCCCTCGGTATTCAATGCACAACGCAAGATCGGGGACACGGCGGCGGACGGCGCGGCCATCCTGGTCAATTCCGGCAATGCCAATGCCTTCACCGGCGCCGAAGGCGTGGCGGCTGTGCAGTCGATCTGCGAGGCCGTTGCGCAAACGCTTGGGTTGCCCGAGTCGCGCGTCTTCACTGCGTCCACTGGTGTGATAGGCGAATTGCTTCCGCATGAGCGGATCACGGCCGTTCTCGATCAGCTTGCCGCAGAACTTTCCGAAGCGTCCCTGCCCGACGCGGCGCGCGCGATCATGACAACCGACACCTTTCCTAAAGGGGCCGCGGCGACGGTCGAGATTGGCGGCGTGCCGGTGCAGATTGCAGGGATTGCAAAGGGTTCGGGCATGATCGCTCCCGACATGGCGACCATGCTGGTCTATATCTTCACGGATGCGCGCATCACCCGGCCCGTGCTGGAATCCATGGTCACGCGCCTGACCGACAAGACCTTCAACTGCATTACGGTCGATAGCGACACCTCGACTTCCGACATGCTGCTGGTCGGTGCCACCTGCCAGTCCGAGGCGCCGCTGATCGAGCTTGACAACAGCCCTGCGGGCGTCGCCTTTGCGCAGGCGTTGGGCGAGGTGATGCGCGATCTCGCTCATCAGGTCGTACGCGATGGCGAGGGGGCGACGAAATTCATTGAAGTTGTGGTCTCGGGGGCGCGTTCGGATGCCGATGCGCGCCGCGTCGCCTTTGCGATTGCCAATTCGCCGCTGGTCAAGACAGCCGCTGCGGGCGAGGATCCGAACTGGGGCCGGATCGTGATGGCCGTGGGCAAATCCGGGGCCGAGGCTGACCGCGACCGCCTTTCGATTCGCCTTGGCCCGCATCTTGTTGCCTATCAGGGACAGGTGGCACGCAGCTACAGCGAAGAGGTGGGCGCCGCCTACATGAAGAACGCCGAGATCGTCATCGGGGTCGATCTGCGCCTTGGTGTGGGGGCCGCGACTGTCTGGACCTGCGATCTGACCAATCGCTATATCGAGATCAATGCGGATTATCGCTCGTGAAGACAGTTCTCGTGTCGGCAGTTGCGCTGGTTGATCCTGACGGGCGCGTGCTGCTGGCGCAGCGCCCCGAGGGCAAGTCCATGGCCGGGCTGTGGGAGTTTCCCGGCGGCAAGGTCGAACAGGGCGAGACCCCGGAGGCCGCGCTCATTCGCGAATTGCAGGAGGAACTTGGCATCGACACCTGGTCAAGCTGTCTTGCGCCGCTGACTTTCGCCAGCCACAGCTACCCGGATTTTCATTTGCTGATGCCTCTTTTTGTCTGCCGAAAATGGCAGGGGCAGCCACTGAGCCGCGAAGGCCAGACCCTGAAATGGGTGCGCCCCGCCAATCTGCGCGACTATCCGATGCCGCCTGCCGACGTGCCCCTTATCCCGATCCTGCGCGATTGGCTCTGACTTGCCGCGTCACGACGGCGCAACCTTCCCGCCCGGCAAAGCCGGGCAGCGCCCGGGAAGGGCGAGGGTCGGGCGGGTGGGCGCCCTGAGCGGGCGCTTCTTCCGCGCGCGCGCCCTTGCGCTACCTCAGCCCGGGCGTGTTTCCTCATGCAGCATCGAGAGCCCTAGCTGCGCGCGTCGCCGCAGCCAAGGGTCGGGCCGGTAGCGCGGGTCACCGGTGGCGCGCATCATCCCCTCCAGAATCGACATCACCCGTGCAGGTCCGATTGCATCGGCCCAGGCCAGCGGGCCTTGCGGATAGTTCAGCCCCAACCTTACAGCACGGTCAATGTCGGCAGGTGTCGCCACCCGGTGCGTGGCGACCTGTGCGGCGATGTTGATGATCGTGGCAAGGATGCGCTGCGCCACAAAGCCCGGACTATCGCCCAACACGCTCGCAGGTGTGCCATCGGCGGCCAGCATGGCCTGGGTGGTGGTCAGGATTTCCGGTCGCGTGGCAGGCGTGCCCATCAGGCTGCGTCGCCCCCTGAAGGCGAAAAGCGGATCGACCGCGACCACGCGCGCTGCATCCAGACCGCGACTGACGGCCACGGCACTGGCATCCACGCCCAGAGGGGTGACCAGCAGGATCGAATCCGCTTGCGGGCTCGCGCCCTGATCCAGTGTCCCGCCAGCTTCGGTCACGACCTGCGCCAGCGCCGCAGCGGCCTCGGGGAGGGCCGGGTCGATCCAGAACCTGCCGCCCGTGTATGCCGGGACAGCGGCTTCCTCCGGCACGACTTGCCTGCCATTTTCGTAGCGGTAATGTCCTTCGCCCGTCTTGCGTCCAAGGAGCCCCGCCTGCATTCGCTGGCCCATCATGACCGAGGGACGGTAGCGCGGTTCGTGATAGCTTTCGCCATAGATGGCGAGCGAGGCCGGATGCGTGACATCAAGGGCCGTCAGGTCGATCAACTCGAACGGTCCCATGCGAAAGCCCGCCGCCTCGCGCATGATCCGGTCCACGGTGAAGAAATCGGCCACGCCCTCGCTGACCAGATGCGCGGCTTCCAACGTATAGCCGCGCCCGACCTGATTGACCAGAAACCCCGGTGCGTCGGCGACGCGCACGGGGCTGCGCCCCATGCGCCGTCCCAGCGCCATGAGCGCCTCGATCACCTCCGGGTCCGTGCGCACCCCGGCAATTACCTCGACCAGCGGCATCAGCGGCACCGGGTTGAAGAAGTGAAACCCTGCAATGCGCTCAGGGCGCGCGCAGTGGCCCGCAATCCGCGTGATCGAGAGCGAGGAGGTGTTCGATGTCAGGATGCATTCGGGCGTGACCAGCGCCTCCAGCTCGGCAAATAGCGCGGCCTTGACATCGATATCCTCAACGATCGCTTCGACCACCACATCGGATGGCGCGAGCGCTGCAAGCCCGTCCGCGGGTGTAATGCGTGTCATTGCCGCCTCGGCTTCGGATCCGGTCATGCGACCCTTCTCGACAGCGCGAGACAGCATCCCGACGACGAAATCGTGCGCCTCGCGCGCGGCGCCAGGGCGGGTGTCATGGATCAGCACCTGAACCCCGCCCATGGCCGCCACCTGCGCGATCCCGCGCCCCATGGCGCCTGCACCGACTATCCCAAGTGTCAGGTCGGGTGCATCGGCGGGTTTTCGGGCCATGGCTTATTCTCCCCTGAATCGTGCCGGGCGCTTTTCGAGGAATGCGGCCATGCCCTCGGCCTTGTCGGTAGTGTCGAACAATGTCTCGAAGGCGCGGCGTTCCAGCATGATGCCTGTGTCAAGCGGCGCATCGGCCCCGGCCAGCACCACTTCCTTGATCTTGCGGGCCGCCAGCGGTGGCAGCGAGGCGATCCGCGCGGCGAGTTCCAGCGCGTGGGGCAGTACCTCGGCGTCCTCCACCACTTCCGAGACGAGCCCCATCTCGAAGGCGACCCGCCCCGTGACCGGCTGCCCGGTCAGCAGCATCTGCATGGCCTTGAACTTGCCCACGGCCCGCACCAGCCGCTGCGTGCCCCCGCCGCCAGGCATGATGCCGACCCCGATCTCGGGCTGGCCCAGCCTGGCGCCCTCGCCTGCGATGATGATGTCGGCATGCATGGCCAGTTCCAGCCCGCCCCCCAGCGCAAAGCCGCGGATTGCCGCGATGACCGGCAGCGGGCAGGCGGCGATAACGCCCCAGGTCTGGCGCATGTCCACACGCGCGACATCCGTCGTGGACATGGTGGCAAATTCGCGCAGGTCGGCACCGGCAACAAAGGCGCGCTCGTCGCCGGTCATGACGATTGCGCGCAACTCAGGTTCCTGCACCGCCTGCATGAATGCCGCGGCCAGCGCCTTTCGCAGCGGTGTGTTGAGCGCGTTGCGCGCCTCGGGGCGGTTGATGCGCAAGAGGCGCACACCGGGCGCCGGGTCTTCCTGAAGGATCAGATCGGTCATTGCTTCCCCGGTTAAAGGTCGATCACGTCGTGAACTGGGCTGATCTTATGGCAATATCATCTCACTATGGACAGACCCGTGCGCGTTTTTTTTCTCACGAATGCCCGAACACCGGCCTTGCGCTCAGGGTTTTTGAAACCGTCCGGGCGCAAAAGGCGCCAGCGGAAGGTTGACATGCTGGCCCGCGATCATCTGCGCCAGAACCTGCCCGGTGCGCGCTCCACCTGTCAGTCCGATATGGTGGTGGCCAAAACCAAGCCACGCCCCGGAAAGGCCAGGAACCTCTCCGATCAGCGGCAGTGAGTCCGCGGGCACCGGGCGGTGCCCCATCCACTCGGTTTCCCTCTGCCAGCGCAATTCGGGAAAGGTGCGGGCAATGTGATGGCGCAGAAGTCGCAGCGGTGCGGTCGAGGGGCCTGCATCAAGCCCCCCATATTCGACGATGCCTGCAAGCCGCAATCGTCCCTCCATCGGAGTCACGACAAACTTGCCAGCGGCGACCATCATGGGCGCGCGCAAGGAATGCGAAGGCTCCCACAGGTCGATGTGATAGCCCCGTTCGCTTTCCAGCGGCACGCGCAGCCCGAGCCGCGAGGCCATCGGACCGGACCAGGCGCCGGTCGCCAGTACGACAGCATCGCACCCGAGCGTTTCCTCATGCCCGTCGCCGGTGGCAAGCCGGACGCCCGTGACATGCCCGCCCGCGCGGGCGATGTCGCGCAACTCGGCCTTGAGAAACTTGCCGCCCTGTGCGACGACATGCGCGGCAAGACGCTCGACATAGCTGCCCGGATCATTGATCCGCCCATGGTCTTGCAGCCGAGCGATGAAATTCACGCCGGGGCCGATGGCCGGGTCGCAGTCGCGCGCCCTGGCGCCCTCTGCCTCGTCCCAGCGAAACCCGAGCGCGCGCCGCAATTCCCAGCCAAAGGAATCGGCCGCGTAATCCTGTCGGCTTCGATAGAGATAGATATACTCCGACGGCACCACGAGCGCCTCTGCCCCGGTTTGCGCCGCGAGCGCCTGATGATCGGCCAGGGAGTTGCCGACAAGCCCGGCAAGCGCGGTGGCGATGCGGCGCGTATCCGCCGCATTGGCGTGGCTCAGATAGCGTATCATCCATGGCGCGAGCCGCGGCAGGTAGGACCAACGCAGGAAGAGCGGCGCGCGCGGGTCCAGTAGCATTCGTGGTGCCCTGGCCAGCAGCCCCGGCACCGTGACCGGCACCACTGCGCATGAGGCCAGCACGCCACCATTGCCGAAACTCGCGCCCGCCGCCGGCCCCTCGCGATCAATCAGGGTGACGCGCTGGCCCAGTCGCTGAAGCCAGACTGCCGTGGCGACCCCGACCATTCCGGCCCCGATCACCGCGACATGCCTGCCTGACCTTCCTGAGTCTGCATCTGCCATGTCCACGCTCCTGCCATGCGATCGCCTGCATGGTCTAGGGCCACCGACGGGTCCGCGCAAGCGCAGAGCCGCGCTGGCCTGTCGTCGGCAGCAGCGCACGGTGCATGGCGCTCAGTACCAGAGCCGGAATTGTTCACGCGTGATCTTCAGAAGCCGCGCCTGAAGCCGTGCGCTGCGCAGGCGCAGCGGCATGGCCGCATGGGCGGGTTGCGACAGGATCGGCGCATCCGCGATCAGTCTCGCCTGACCGCTCTCGTCCAGTGCACGCGCCGTCTGTTCGAAGACATAGCCACTGGCGCCAAGTTTCAGGATCATGTCCGCCGCCGCATCCGCGCGCCCGACCGTCATCGGGGCGCCTACGAATTGCGGCAACTGCCTGCGATGCGCGGCCTCGAAGGCAGGGGCGTAATTCCCGAAGACATAGCGGTGCACATCCACGTCCGAAAGCCGCAGGGCATGGGTCGAGATCATGCGATAGCGAATATCGCCCAGTCCCGTGAAATGCAGGTCCGGATGCGGGCGGGGAGTGAACAGCACCGCGAAATCCAGCGTGCCCGAGATCAGGTCGCTGCACATCTGGTTGGAGTAATCGAGCTCGAAATATATGGCCATGCCGGGAAAGGTCGCCTGAAACCTAGCCGCCCAATCTGCCAGATGGCTGGTCGCCAGATCATGCTGAAGACCCAGTCGCAGCACCAGCGCGCGCTCGCCCCGATGCTCTACCGAGCGTTTCGCAGCCGTCCATTCCGCGCGCAACGCGCGGGCATGCGGTTCGAATCTCAGCCCCTGGGTGGTCAGGTCCGTACCTGCGCGCGAGCGACTGAACAGCGCGGTTCCGAGGGCCCGCTCCAGGGCCTTGAGCCGGGCCGAGACAGTCGATTGCGTGACACCCAGCCGGTCTGCCGTGCGGTGGAAGCTGCGCGTCTCGCACAGGTCCAGGAAAGTGGTGATCTGGTCGATCTGCATCATGGACAGACTGCGCCTTCTGATCGTAAAAGCCGATCAATAACCGCTGGTTTGTCGAATTGAAAGCGGGACGGGCTATTGCAATACTGCCGTCATCGGGCAAGGGGCAGGGCTGATGGCAGAGTTTCCGACACAGGCGCGGGTCGTGATCATCGGAGGAGGTGTGGTCGGAGCGTCCTGCCTGTATCATCTGGCCCGCGCAGGCTGGCGCGACTGTCTGCTGCTCGAGCGCAATGAACTGACGGCGGGGTCGACATGGCATGCCGCGGGCAATGTGCCCACCTTCTCTTCCTCATGGTCGATCATGAACATGCAGCGGTATTCCGCGGAACTCTATCGCGGGCTGGGCGCGGCGGTGGATTACCCAATGAACTATCATGTCACCGGATCGGTACGGCTGGGGCATACGGTGGAGCGGCTGCGAGAATTCGAGCGCGTCAAGGGCATGGGGCGCTATCAGGGCATGGACCTCGAGGTGCTCGCCCCTGACGATATCCGCAGCCGATATCCGTTTGTCGAGACGCATGACCTTTCTGGGGCGCTGTATGACCCGTATGATGGCGATATAGACCCCGCGCAGCTGACCCAGGCTCTGGCCAAGGGTGCCCGCGATGCCGGCGCGCGGATCGAGCGGTTTTGCCCGGTGACAGCGGCGCGCTGGACCGGGAGCGAGTGGGCTCTCAAGACTCCGAAGGGCGAGATACGTTGCGAATATGTGGTCAATTCGGCAGGCTATTACGCGGCGCGCGTGGGCGCGATGTTCGGCCGCCGCGTGCCGATGATGGTGATGAGCCATCAATACCTGTTGTTCGACACAATCCCCGAGCTTGAGGCGTGGACCCGTGAGGTGGGCCACAAACTGCCGCTGTTGCGCGATGTGGACAGCAGCTACTATCTGCGGCAGGAAAAATCCGGCTTCAACCTGGGCCCGTATGAGAACCCCGGTCGCGCACACTGGGTCTCGCCGGATGATCCCATGCCCGAGGATTTCAGCTTCCAGCTTTATCCGGACGATCTGGAGCGGATCGAATGGCAGATGACGGATGCCATGGCGCGCGTGCCGCTGCTGGAAAAGGCGGCCCTGCAAAAGGTCATCAACGGTCCCATTCCCTACACGCCCGACGGCAACCCGCTGATCGGCCCAATGCCCGGCGTGCCCAATGCCTATGAGGCCTGTGTCTTTACTTTCGGCATATGTCAGGGCGGCGGCGCGGGCAAGGTGCTTGCCGAATGGGTCATGGAGGGCGCGACCGAATGGGACATGTGGTCCTGCGACCCGCGCCGTTTCACCGGGTTCGAGGATCACGACTATTGCGTGGCCAAGGGGATGGAGGTGTATGGCCATGAATATGCCATCCATTTCCCGCATCACGCGTGGCCCGCCGGGCGCGGCAAGAAACTCTCACCGGTTCACGCCGAGGTGGCGGCGCTGGAGGCGCAGTTCGGCGCCTTCAACGGCTGGGAGCGTGCGCTATGGTTTGCCCGCCCGGGCGATGACACTTCAGAGCAAGCGCAAAAGACATGGGATCGCGAGGGGCCGTGGTTCGCGGCCGTCAAGGCCGAATGCGAGGCAGTGCGCGATGCCTGCGGCATTCTCGACCTGCCGGGGTTCTCGCGGTTCCGGCTGAAAGGGGCCGGGGCGGACGACTGGCTTGCACGACAGATTACCGGACGCGTGCCCGGGGTCGGGCGCGTTGGGCTGGGCTATTTCGCCGACGACAAGGGGCGGATCGTCACGGAAATGTCGCTGGCGCGAATGGCGCCGGACGAAGTGCTGCTGATCACGGCGGCAACGGCGCAGGGCCATGACGGCGACTGGCTGAGCCGTCATCTGGAGCCTGGCCTGACACTGGTGGATGAAACCGACGACTGGTCCTGCCAGATCCTGACCGGTCCGCGTGCGCGTGATATCCTTGCACAGGTGTGTATCGGCGATCTGCTGCGTCCCTGGCTGACGCATCAGGCAGTGCAGATTGACGAGCGCGCGTGCCATCTGATGCGCGTTTCCTTTGCCGGAGAACTGGGCTGGGAGGTGCATGCCCGCGCTGCCGACATGCCCGCCATCCGCGCAGCGGTGATGGAGGCAGGCAAGCCGCATGGGCTGAAACCCTTCGGCATGTACGCGCTCAATTCGCTTCGGATCGAGAAAGCCTATCGCGCGTGGAAGGGCGATCTTTCGACCGATTACACGATGCTGCAAGGCGGGTTTGAGAGATTCATCGATTGGGACAAACCCAAATTCCGGGGTAAAGCGGCGCTCTCGAGCGAGAAGGAGGCAGGGGTTGCCAAGCGGTTCACCGTGCTGAAGGTTGCGGCGGGCGAATGCGACCCGCCCTATATGTCCACCCTCTGGCATGATGGGGCAGTGGTGGGCGAGACGACCAGCGGCTATTGGGGCCATCGCGTCGGGGCCTGCCTTGCGCTGGGGATGCTGCGCGCCGATCTGGCGCAACCCGGTACGCAGATCGAGGTCGAGATATTCGGCAAGCGCTGCGCGGCCGAGGTGCTGGGCGATGGCCCGGTCTGGGACCCCGGCAACGAACGGCTGCGCGCATGACAGCCATTCCCGACCGCGCGCAGGCGGTCATCATCGGGGGCGGCGTTGCGGGCTGCTCGGTCGCCTATCATCTGTCGCTGATGGGCTGGCGCGATATCGTGCTGCTGGAGCGCAAGCGCCTGACCTCGGGCACGACCTGGCATGCCGCCGGACTGATCGGCCAGTTGCGCGGCAATGCCAACATGACACGGCTCGCGAAATATTCGACCGATCTCTACACGCGATTGGAAGAAGAGACGGGCCTTGCCACCGGCTTTCGGCAGGTCGGCTCTATCTCGGCAGCGTTGACGCCAGAGCGGCATCACGAACTCCTGCGCGCTGCCACCACCGCGCGCGCCTTCGCTGTCGAGGTTCAGGAAGTCTCTCCCGGCGAGATCAGGGCGCTTTATCCGCATCTGAATACGGCGGATGTGGTGGGCGGCGTGCATCTGCCCGGTGACGGGCAGGCCGACCCGGCCAATATTGCGCTGGCACTGGCCAAGGGGGCGCGGATGCGCGGGGCGCGCGTGCTGGAAGGGGTCAAGGTCACGCAGGTCTCATTCAAGGACGGGCGGGTGCACGGGGTTGGATGGCAAAGCGGGCAGGAGCATGGCCAGATCGCCACGGACGTCGTGATCAACTGCGCGGGCATGTGGGCGCGCGATCTGGCGGCAGAGGCAGGCGTCAGCCTGCCGCTTCATGCCTGCGAGCATTTCTATCTCGTCACCGAACCCATTGCCGGGCTGGGGCATCTGCCGGTGCTGCGCGTGCCCGATGAATGCGCTTATTACAAATCCGACGCGGGCAAGATGATGCTGGGCGCGTTCGAGCCCAAGGCCAAGCCCTGGGGCATGGCGGGAATCCGCGAGGATTTCGAGTTTGACACATTGCCCGAGGACTGGGACCATTTCATGCCCATTCTCGAGGCTGCCATGCACAGGATGCCGTTGTTGCAAAGCGCCGGGATTCACACTTTCTTCAACGGCCCCGAAAGCTTCACCCCCGACAACCGTTATTATCTGGGCGAGGCGCCGGAACCGGGCGGTTACTGGGTCGTGGCAGGGTTCAACTCGGTGGGCATCCAGTCGGCGGGTGGCGCGGGCATGGCGGTCGCGCACTGGATCACGCAGGGCGAGGCGCCCTTCGACCTCAATGATGTGGATATACGCCGCGCCCAGCCCTTTCAGCGCAACCGTCGCTACCTGGCCGAGCGGGTCAGCGAGACGCTGGGACTGCTCTATGCCGATCACTTCCCCTACCGGCAGATGGAAACCGCGCGCGGCATCCGCCGCTCGCCGTTGCATGCGCATCTGCGCTCACGCGGTGCTGTCTTTGGCGAGGTGGCCGGATGGGAGCGCGCCAACTGGTTCGCGCAGGACGGGCAGGAGTCGCGCTATGCCTACTCGTGGTTCCGGCAGAACTGGTTTGACAGCCATCGCCGCGAGCATCTGGCCGTGCGAGAGGATGTGGGCCTGTTCGACATGTCTTCCTTCGGCAAGATCCGAATCGAGGGGAGAGATGCGGCCTCCTTTCTGCAACGCCTCTGCGCCAATCAGGTGGATGTGCCGCCGGGGCGCATCGTCTATACGCAGATGCTCAACCCGCGCGGCGGCATCGAGGCGGATGTGACCGTCACCCGTTTGTCCGAAACAGCCTTTCTGATGGTGACGGCGGTGGCCAATCTGCAGCGCGATCTGGCCTGGATGCGCCGCCATCTCGCTGCGGATGAGTTCGTCACCATCACGGACACGAGCGCCGCCGAGGCGGTGCTGTGCCTGATGGGACCGCGTGCGCGCGAGGTGCTGGCGCGGATCACGCCTGCGCGGCTCGACAACGATGCCTTCCCGTTTGGCACCGCGCAGGAGATAGAGCTTGGCATGAGTCTTGGGCGCGCGCATCGCATCACCTATGTCGGCGAACTGGGCTGGGAGTTGTATGTCCCCACCGATCAGGCCGCGCATGTGTTCGAGGCACTGCTCGAGGCCACGCCGGAACTGGCACTGTGTGGCCTGCACGCGCTCGATTCCTGCCGGATCGAGAAAGGCTTTCGTCATTTCGGCCATGATATTACTGATGAGGATCATGTTCTCGAGGCGGGCCTCGGTTTTGCGGTCAAGCCGGACAAGGGCGCGTTCATAGGGCGTGAGGCCGTGCTGCACAAGCGCGAGGCCGGACTGGAGCGAAGACTTGTGCAGTTCCGGTTGCGCGACCCCGAGCCGCTGCTGTTTCATAACGAGGCTATCTGCCGTGACGGGCAGATCGTCGGAACCATTACCAGCGGAAATTACGGGCATCATCTGGGGGGCGCGGTCGGGCTTGGATATGTGCCCTGCAAGGGCGAGAGCGCGGAGGCCTTGCTGGCGTCGCATTACGCGATCGAGATCGCCGGCAAGCGCCATGAGGCCGAGGCAAGCCTTGCGCCGCTCCATGACCCGAAGGCCGAACGTGTGAAGCGCTAGCCAGACATTGACACCCGAACAGAAGGGGCACCCCATGAGCCAGATCGTTTCAGAACCCGCCCCTGCGCGCAACAAGGCGCGACGGGGGCGCGCAAGCCGCATGGCCGAACGCGCCGCCCCCCTGGCCGAGGCCTTGCGGCCGGTGCGTGCAGGACTGCCGGGGGGGCAATACCGCCCGCTGAGCGATGCGGGCGTGCAGCAGATCCATGCGGCTGCGCTGGATGCGCTGGAAGAGATCGGGCTCGCACAGGCTCCTGCCTCGGGCGTCGATATCCTGACCGGCGCGGGCGCGATGCAGGGCGCGGATGGGCGTATCCGCTTTCCGCGCGCGCTGGTCGAGGACATGCTGGCTGTCGCCGCGCGCGACATCACCCTTTACGCCCGCGACCCGTCCCATGACCTGCACCTGTCCGGCAGCAAGGTGCATTTCGGCACCGCAGGCGCAGCGGTGCATGTGGTCGATCCGGTCACGGGCGATTATCGCGACTCGACCGCGCAGGATCTCTATGATGCCGCACGGATCACGCAAGGGCTCGAAAATGTGCATTTCTTTCAGCGCACCATGGTCTGTCGTGATGTTCCCGACAATTTCGACATGGATATCAATACACTCTATGCCTGCCTCTCTGGCACACGCAAGCATGTCGGAACCTCGTTTTCCGACCCCGCCCATGTGGCGGGTTGTTTCGATCTGCTTCACATGGTGGCAGGGTCGGAACACGTCTGGCGCAACCGTCCCTTCGTCAGCAACTCCAACTGCTTCGTCGTCCCGCCGATGAAATTTGCCGAGGAAAGCTGCATGGTCATGGAGGATTGCGTGCGCCGGGGCATGCCGGTGCTCCTGCTGTCGGCCGGGCAGGCCGGGGCCACGGCACCCGCGCCGATTGCGCTCGCCATCGTGCAGGCAGTGGCGGAATGCCTTGCGGGGGTGGTCTATGTCAACGCCATCACGCCGGGGCATCCCGCGATCTTCGGAACCTGGCCTTTCGTATCTGACCTGCGAACCGGCGCCATGTCGGGCGGCAGTGCAGAGCAAGCCCTCCTGACCGCAGGCTGCGCGCAGATGCACCGTTTCTACAACCTGCCGGGCGGGGCTGCGGCGGGTATCTCCGACAGCAAGCTGCCTGACATGCAGGCGGGATGGGAACAGGCCATCACCAACACGCTGGCAGGGCTCTCGGGGCTGAACATGGTCTATGAATCGGTGGGGATGCATGCCTCGCTTCTGGGCTTCTGTCTGGAGAGCCTTGTCATGGGGGATGACATCCTCGGTCAGGTGCTGCGCTGTGTGCGCGGCATCGATGTGACACCGGACTCGACGTCGCTGGATGTGATGCGCGAGGTCTGCCTGGGCGGTCCGGGGCATTATCTGGGGTCGGACCAGACCTTGCGGCTGATGCAGACCGAATATGTCTATCCCAGTGTCGGCAACCGGATGAGTCCCAAGGAATGGGTAGAGGCAGGCTCGCCGCGGCTGCTGGACCGCGCCATTGCGCGCAAGAACGCGCTTCTGGCGACTATGGGCAGCACCATCGACCCCGACATCGACGCCGCCATCCGCGCGCGGTTCAATATCTGTTTTCGCAACTGAGGGGCTGGCATGATTTCCGACAATCTGGGGCAATTTCTGATCGGCGGGGCGTGGGTGACGCCTGACCCGGCGGCCCGGCGCTTCGGCGTGGAGAACCCTGCAACCGAGTCCATCATGGCCAAGATCCCCCTTGGCACCGAAGCCGATGCCGCGCGTGCGATTGCAGCGGCGCGCGATACTTTCGAGGAATGGACGGGCACGCCTGTCAGCGACCGGCTGGACCTGCTGGCCCGGGTGCTGACGCTTTACCGCGCGCGTCGAGCAGAACTGGCTGATGCAATGCGGCTGGAGATGGGTGCGCCTTCCGCATGGGCGCTCGAGGCGCAGGCATGGGCGGGCGAGGTGCATCTGGAGGCGACGCTGGAGGCGGGCAAACGCTTTCACTGGGAAGAACAGCGCGGCACGACCCGACTGATCCGCGAGGGGATCGGGGTCTGCGGACTGATTACGCCCTGGAACTGGCCATTGAACCAGATCGTCTGCAAGGTCGCTCCGGCGCTGGTCGCGGGCTGCACGATGGTGCTCAAGCCGTCGGAGCTTGCACCCCTGTCGGCAGTGCTCTTCGCCGAAATCCTGCAGGAGGCAGGCTGCCCGCCGGGTGTGTTCAATCTCGTGCAGGGCACCGGACCGGAGGTCGGGCAGGTGCTGGCGTCGCACCCGGAGGTGGACATGGTCAGCTTCACAGGCTCGACCCGCGCAGGAGTGTCGGTGGCACAGGCCGCCGCGCCCACTGTCAAGCGGGTCGCACAGGAACTCGGTGGGAAATCCCCGAATATCCTGCTTCCGGAGTGTGACTTCCCGGCAGCCGTGGCGGCAGGGGTAACGGCCTGCATGGACAATGCAGGCCAGTCCTGCGACGCGCCGACGCGCATGTTCGTGCCCGCCGCGCGCATGGCCGAGGCGATGGAAATTGCGCGCGACACTGCCAGCGCGATACGCCCGGGCGACCCGGTTGACCCGAAGACGACCATGGGGCCGCTGATCAGCCGCGCGCAGTGGGACAAGGTGCAGGGGATGATCGCGCAGGGCATGGCCGAGGGCGCCGAACTTGTCTGCGGCGGTCCGGGGCGGCCAGAAGGGCTGAATCGGGGCCACTTCGCGCGACCGACCGTGTTTGGACATGTCACCCCGCAGATGACCATCGCGCGCGAGGAGATTTTCGGCCCGGTCCTGTCGATCCTTGCTTATGACACTGTCGATGCGGCGGTCGCGATGGCCAATGACACGGTTTACGGTCTAGCCGCCTATGTGCAGGGCCCCGAGGCACAGGCGCGCTTGGTCGCAAGACGGCTGCGGGCGGGGCAGGTCCAGATCAATGGTCCGGATTGGAACGTGCACGCGCCTTTCGGGGGCTACAGGCAATCGGGCAACGGGCGCGAATATGCCGACTGGGGCATCCATGATTTCTGCGAGGTCAAGGCACTTGTGGGATATGGGGCAGAACAATGAGCACGCATTACGGCTATATCGGGCTGGGCAATCTGGGCGGTCATGTTGCCGCGTCGCTGCTCAGGGCCGGGTTTCGCGTCACTGTCCACGATCTGAACGCCGCCCTTGCGGCGCGGCTTCTTGAGCAAGGCGCTACATGGGCTGACAGTCCCGAGGCGCTTGCAGCCAGTGTCGACCATGTCATGACCTGCCTGCCGTCGCCTGCCGTCAGCCGGGCGGTTCTCGAACGCATCCTGCCCCATATGCGCCCGCAGGCCTGCTGGATAGAGAATTCCACTCTGGGGCGCGATGATATCCTTGCGCTTGCCGAGCTTGCCGCACGCCACCAGGTAGCGACACTGGAGGCCCCTGTCACAGGCGGCGTCCATCTGGCGAAGCGCGGCGAGATCACCGTTCTGGCCGGGGGCGCGCAGGAGCTCTATGCGGCGCATCTGCCCGCGCTGCAGGCCATCGGCAACCGGCAATTCCACATGGGCCCGCTGGGCTCGGCCGCGATCATCAAGGTGATCACCAACATGTTGGCCTTCATCCATCTGAAAGCCTGCTCCGAGGCGTTGATGCTGGCAAGGCGCGGCGGGCTCGATCTTGCGCAGGCATGGCACGCAATCGCGGCGTCGTCCGGCACTTCGTTCGTGCATGAGACCGAAGGCGCGCTGATTCTGAACGGCAGCTATGACATCGCCTTTTCCATCGACCTGGCGTTGAAGGATCTGGGCTTTGCACTCGCTTTCGGACGTGAATTCGAGGTGCCTCTGGAGCTTGCCTCGGCGACCGAGCAGACCTATGTTGCTGCACGAGCCGCCTATGGCGGAAAGGCGCAATCGCCGATGATCGCAAAGCTGCTCGAGGACCTTCTCGGAACCGATCTGCGCGCAGAAGGTTTTCCTGAAAAGCTCGAATAGGCGCTGCGCGCGGGCAGGAATCCCGGCTTTGTCAAGCCATGGTGCCAGCGGTGGCCCTATGCTTGCGAAACGGTACGCAGGGAATGATGTCTGACCGTTCAGGGCTGCGAGTGCCTGTCGGGGAAGCGGAACAGTCGTGAGCCACGAGGCAGACAGCAAGACGGCATATCCGGGCAGCGCGGGTGAGGTTTTCAGGGCCTTCCTGAAACTGGGCCTGACCAGTTTTGGCGGACCGATCGCGCATCTGGGCTATTTCCGGGACGAGTTGGTGATAAGGCGCAAATGGCTGGATGACCGGGCCTATGCCGATCTGGTTGCCCTTTGCCAGTTTCTGCCGGGGCCTGCCTCGTCTCAGGTCGGCTTTGCGTTGGGCATGGCGCGCGCGGGCTGGCCGGGCGCGCTGGCGGCCTTTATGGCGTTCACTCTGCCGTCAGCGCTGATCCTGCTGGTCTTTGCGATGACTGCGGCCAGCATCACGGGGCCGGTGGGGACAGGCGCCATGAACGGGCTGAAGATCGTCGCCGTTGCCATTATTGCCCAGGCAGTCTGGGGAATGACGAAGTCACTCTGCCCCGACAGGGAACGCGGCGCCATCGCTGTGGCCGCTGTGGTCGTACTGGCTTTCGTACCCGGGGTGTCTGGCATGATCGGCGCGATTGTACTCGGGGCGGCATCAGGTCTGATGCTGGGGCGTGGAACCGGCATACCGGTTGGAGGCCATGTCGCCCTTCCAGTGACGCGCCGGGGTGCGCTCGGCGCGCTGGTCTCCTTTTTCGCGCTGCTGGTGCTGTTGCCGCTGCTGTCGGGGCAGGCGCAGGCATTCGCCGTCATCGACAGTTTCTACCGGGCGGGCGCGCTGGTATTCGGTGGCGGGCACGTGGTGCTGCCGCTGTTGCAGGCCGAGACCGTGGCAACAGGCTGGGTGGGTAGGGACGAGTTTCTAGCGGGTTACGGAGCGGCGCAGGCGGTGCCGGGGCCGCTTTTCACCTTTGCCGCCTATCTGGGGGCCGTGCTGGGACCAGAGCCGAACGGACTCGTCGGCGCGACCCTGGCGCTGTTGGCCGTTTTCCTGCCAGGGTTCTTGCTGTTGGTTGGTGTGCTGCCTTTCTGGGATAGCTTTCGGAGAGCGCCGCGCGCGCAGTCGCTGATGCAGGGGGCGAATGCGGCGGTCGTCGGGATACTGGGTGCAGCCCTCTATTCCCCGATCTTTACTGGCGCGATCAGTGACATCCGCGATTTCGCTCTGGCGCTTGCATGTTTCGTGCTTCTGATGGCGTGGAAGGCACCGCCCTGGATCGTGGTGATCGTGGCGGCTCTGGGTGGTGTCGCGCTGGCACTGTCGGGCTGAGGCCGACGCCGTTGCGGCCTGCCCTCGCCATCACGAAACCCTAATTGCCCAGCATCCATTCGCCGCCTGGAAAGAGGGCGTGAAAAGCGAAGGCAAACGGAATGTCATGGGGCAGATCGCGCCCGTGTTCATCCCGCACGCGCACCGTGCCCACATCGCGCCCCTGGGCGATGTCGCGGCTGTCCAGGGCCGAGGCCTGGCCTGGGGTCCAGCTGAGCACTACGCCTGACTCGCGTATCTCGCCTTCCTGGCGCAGCCGCTCAAAGGTCCAGGCGCGGTTGTCCACCCGCACGACGCGGGCCAGCGGCGAGATGCCGTGGGGCGGGTCTTCGCCCTGATAGAGAAAGGGCCGGACTGCACTGTCATAGCCTACATAAGGGTTCGAGCCGTAGCTGCGCCGCCATTCGGGCTCGTCCATCACCAACCCTTCCGGGTTGCGTCCTGCAAACTCGGCCCAGCTTTCCATCCAGCCGGGCAACATGGTCAGTAGCTGGCCGGTGTGCTGCCCGACGATCCCCTCGCCTGTGGCCTGCTGCCACCAGCTTTCCGTCTCGCGGTCATACATGACCATGTCGGAATGGCGCAGCTTGCCCGAAACGCCGAAGGTATGGCGCACATCGTCAATGCGTGCGTCAAAGATCATGGCCGAGTTGCAGAGTGGGCAGAAGGTCACGGCGATCGGCTTGCCGCCCACCACGTCATTGACGATTTCATGCCACATCAGATAGCGGATCGGATAGGCGCGTGCGGCTTCGCCCTGCGGCTCGTAGGTCATCACCGGCTCGCGGTCATGGATGCGGGCTTCGTCGGAGACGGGGATGAAGGCAGGCTCCCAGATTGCCGGGATGCCATCGCGCGGTGGGCCGCCCGAGATGATTTCGGCCAGATCGACACTCCTTGTATCGAAATCGGCCTTGGGGAATTCGGCCCGCCACTGGGCCGGTATGTCGGCCATGACCGGCACGGCGACCAGAATCGAGGTCAGGATCAGGGCGGCAGGGCGGATCATGGTGTCTCCTTTTCAGTCGATCTGCAATTCGCTGGCGAAAGTTCCTCGTGCCGTCCTGCAATCCTTTGGGTCGGCAGGCTGCATGACCGAGGCGCGCCGACACAGGCGAACCTGAAACGATCCTTCGATCTGGGGTTGCGGACCCGAAAGGTCCAGCAGGGTGAAGGCAAAGGCGTCCGACCCCGGCAGGTCGGGGGTTTCCCAGTAGTCAACGAACCCGTCGGGCCTGTAGGTTACGCGGGCATCAAGGGGCTGCACGCCGGGCCTGGCATCAGGGGGCAGGGCGAGGTTTACGACCAGCCGGGCGGTTCCGGCCGCGCCCTCCAGGCTGATTGCGTCGAGCGTCGCAAAGCGTGTCATTCCGGCGCGTTCAGGTACAGGCTGGAACTGCTCTGGCGCGTCGGCGAGGTCGAAAAGCATGAACGGAGCGTTCTCGACAGATGCGGTCGCCGCACCCATCTGCAGAAACAGGGCGACTGACAGGAGAAGAACCGCGCAACGGTGCCTCGATCCCGGGCTGGAGCGGCCGGGGCGCGACAGTACCGCGTGTCGTCGCGCGAGGCTGTGGGCGAATGAGTCATCCTCGCCAGCGCGGACAGGTCCATGTTCACTCACCATTTCAGCAACCTCGGACCCGCCAGCCCGCCTGCCAGAGCAACCATCAGGATTGCCGCTGAATAGGCGGGAAGGGAAAACAGTGCTGCGTCCTGGTCGCAGTAAAGTGAGTAGATCGCAGCGGCCAACCCGCCCGCCATCAGGCCGCCAGCGGCGCCGGTGAGCCGAGGCTGCAGTGCTGCTCCTGCCGAGAGTGCCCACAGCACCGCGGCAAGCAGTGGCAGCGCAAGCGCCGGGATTGACGCCAGACAGGTCAGCAGCGCAGGCGTGCCCAGCGCAGCCGCCAGCCCTGTCAGTCCGTCGCGTGCAAGGGCCAGGGCAAATCCTGCAACCAGAAGGGCAATGAACAGCCCCGTCAACCAGAAGCGTCGCTGCCAGCGCTGGCCCGGATGTGACAGGGCAAAGGCCAGCGCGCCCGCGACGATAACCAGACCCGAAGGCACAAGGGTCTTTCCCGCAACGGGCGAGGTCAGTGCCGCGGTCAGATCGGGCCTGAGGCCCCAGAACAGCACAAACAGCATCAGCGAGACCCCAATGGCCAGCGGCAGGGACCGCATCATGCGCTGCGCGACTGTTGCCTGCGGCAGGGTATCGGCGGCGAGGACGGCTATCAGGTCATCGGTTTTCATTCGATCATCCTTTCGCGAAGCTGCGCGATGCTCTTGAGGGCCCTGTGAAGGGCCACGCGGACGGCTCCCTCCGACATGTCGAGCCGCCTGGCAGTCTCTGCCGTGGTCTCGCCATACAGTCCAAAGGCGCGTACGATCTCGGCAGCGCGGGGCTCGAGTGCATCGAGTACCTTCTCCATATCGCGCCCCTGCATCGGATCGGGACCACATTCAACCGCCAGGGCTCCGGCGAATTCGTCGATCGACAGTTCCACGCGCCGCCCGCGCGCACGGAAGGCGTCCACAACCTTGTGACGGGCTATGGCATAAAGCCAGGGGCGCAGGGGCGCGTCCTCGTGCCATGTGTGGCGTCTGGTGTGGATGGCGAGCAGGACGTCCTGCAGGATGTCCTCGCAGGTTTCGTGGGTCATATTGTTGCCGCGCCCGCGCACGACCGCACGCAAGGCAGGCGTGATTGCCTGCAGCAGACGCCTGTATGCCGCAGCATCGCCACGATTGGCGGCACGCATCAAATCCTCCCAGGCTTCAGGGTTTTCCAAACTTCCGCATCCCCCTGTTCGTTCCGCGTAGCTAACTTGTTACAGTCCTAGCACTCTTCGTTTGAGAAAATCCCGATTTACTCACCCCGTTATCACATGGCTGTGAGCCATGTAATTCTGCCGGGGATACAGGCGAACTGTCTGGCGGGACTGCACTTACGCACCCGCCAACAGGAGAATGTATTCATGTCGACCAAGCACCTTGCTCTGCCGCTTGCGGCCTCGCTCGCAACTGCGCTCACCCTCGCCGGTGCTCATGCGCACGCCCAGTCGGCCACGATGGAAAAATGCTATGGCATTTCGCTTGCAGGCGAGAATGACTGCGCCGCCGGCCCCGGCACCACCTGCGCGGGCACATCGACGGTTGACTATCAGGGCAACGCCTGGACGCTGGTTGCGACCGGCACCTGCACTGAGATCGAACTGCCCGAGATGGCCGATGGCACAGCGCGCGTCGGATCTCTGGACGAAATCGATCGCGATCTGCCACCGGCCTGATCGCGTCCCGGGGCGGGCAACAGCCCCGCCCCGATCCCTTGCAGGAGTGGGCCATGACACAGCTACCCGCCACGACCGGTCTGGGCTTCAAGGCGGAACATTTCCGCGACATCATGGCCGCCAGGGGCGCCCTGGGGTTTCTTGAGGTCCATGCCGAAAACTACATGGGCGAGGGCGGGGTACCCCATGCCATGCTGGCCGCCCTGCGCGAAGACCATGCGCTGTCACTGCATGGTGTGGGTCTTTCGATCGGAGGCGCAGAGGCGCTGGACCGTGATCATCTGGCGCGCCTGCGCGTGCTGATCGACCGCTACAGGCCCGAGAGTTTCTCGGAGCATCTGGCATGGTCGAGCCACGGCGCCGCATGGCTGAACGACCTGCTGCCCCTGCCCTATACGGACGAGACCCTGGCGAGGGTCTGCGCGCATGTCGATCAAGTGCAGGAGACGCTTGGCCGCCGTATGCTGCTGGAGAATCCGGCAACCTATGTCACCTTTGAATGCTCGACCTGGACCGAGACCGATTTCCTTGCCGAAATCGTACGGCGCACGGGTTGCGGGCTGCTGCTGGATGTCAACAATGTCTTTGTCTCGGCAACGAACCACCGTTACTGCCCGCGCGCCTATCTGTCGAGTTTCCCGCGTCATGCCGTGGCCGAAATCCATCTGGCAGGGCATGACACCGAGGAACTGCCCTCCGGCCCGCTGCTGATCGACAGTCACGGCGCGCCGGTGGCAGACCCGGTCTGGACACTCTACGCCGAGGTCCTGGCGCAGACCGGCCCCCTGCCGACCCTCATCGAATGGGACACCGATGTGCCGGAATTCGAGGTTCTGCTGGGCGAGGCCGCCCGCGCGACTGCCCTGCTGGATGCCGTGAAGCAAGGCCATCCCGATGCAGCCTGAACCCTCGCATGCCGCGCTGCAAGCCCGGTTCCACGCCGCGCTCTGGCAACCCGACCCGCCTCGTGGGCTCGCCGCCGTGGCGCAAGACGAACTCGCGCAACGTTTTGCCGTCTATCGCAACAATGTCCAGCACAGCCTGACCCGCGCGCTGGCGGCGCGCTTTCCCGTGGTCGAGCAGATCGTGGGGGCGGCCTTCTTCACGGCCATGGCGCGGGTGTTCATTGCGGCCTCGCCTCCGGCCGACCCGGTCATGCTGCGCTGGGGAGGCGTCCTCCCGGCCTTTCTGGACGGGTTTCCGCCCGCTGCACAGCTACCCTATCTCGGTGATGTCGCGCGGTTGGAATACGCTCGCGGTCGCGCCTGTCACGCTGCAGATGCGCCCTCGGTCGCGCCCGAAGCCCTGAATGTGCCCGGGCTCGAAGACCTGCGATTGCGCCTGCATCCGTCAGTGCATCTTTTTGCCTCGCCGCATCCGGCAGTGCAGATCTGGCAAGCGCATCAGCCAGGCAGCACTCGTGCCCCGCTCAGGGCGGGGCCGAACCATGCCGTGATTGCGCGCGCGCCCGATTTCGCCGTTGTGGTCGAACCAGTCGATGCCGCCAGTTTCGCCGTGCTTTCGATGCTGTCGAAGGGCGCGACGCTTGGTCATGCGGCGAGCCAGGCCGACCCCACGCCCGCACTGACGCTGTTGCTGCGCTACGGGCTGATTTCCGATGCACTGACAGGAGATATCCAATGACGCATGCCACTGACACAGCCCGGACGGGCCTTGCCACCCGTGTCCGCGATCTGATCCGCCAGTCAAACGCGCTGGCCAGTCACATCCCGCAGGATCTCGTCACGCTTGCGGCGCGTATCTTCCCGGCGGTTGTCTTCTGGCAATCCGCGCGCACCAAGGTCGATGGCTTTTCGATAAAGGACTCGACCTGGTTCCTGTTCGAGCATGTCTATGCGCTGCCCCTGATCCCGCCCGCAGTGGCAGCGGTAATGGCCACTATGGCCGAACATGTGCTGCCCGTGCTGCTGATCCTTGGTCTGTTTGCGCGCTTCGCCGCGCTGGGTCTGTTGATCATGACGGCGGTCATCCAGTTCCTTGTCTTTCCCGGTGCCTGGGTGACGCACGGGCTCTGGGCTGCGGCGCTTCTGGTCACGCTCGCTCTGGGGCCGGGGCGGCTGGCACTCGATCATCTGCTGAGGCTTGAGCCTGGCATATCGAGGGACTGACCTTCGGCACGGATCAGGCGCGCCTCGATTCTTGCCGGTCGCCGCCGCAGCCCGTTCCGTCAAGCGCGGCCAGGGCTGATGGCGGAGTCATCACAACGCGTTCCAAGTACTTATTCGCGCTCGCCACCCTTTGGAGCAAGGCAATCCCGGGACACTGACCCGGATCGACAATGGCACTCTTGTAAAACATGGTGAGCCCGACAGGATTCGAACCTGTGACCCACTGATTAAAAGTCAGTTGCTCTACCAACTGAGCTACGGGCCCACGCATGGCTGGCTACTTAGAAAAGCCCTACTCGCTGGTCAAGGGCTAATCTGGTGCAAAGGCGCGCTTTCCCTGTCGGAATGGCAAATGCCGACTGGTCAGCTTGCCCTGGACCCCCTATATCGCGCCCATGCTCTGGGAACTCACCCCGCTCGCCTTTGTCAAGATGCATGGCGCAGGCAATGATTTCGTCATGATCGACTCGCGGGTGCGCCCCGGCGGGGTGATTACGGCCGCGCTCGCACGGGCCATCGGAGATCGTCATCGCGGCGTGGGGTTTGACCAGCTGGCCGAACTGCGCGCTTCGGACAGTGCCGATCTGGATCTGGATTTCTGGAATGCCGACGGCTCGCGCGCGGGTGCATGCGGCAATGCCACACGCTGCGTGGCCGCAACCGTAATGGCCGAGAAGGGCGTGGACAGGCTCAGCATTCGCACGGCGCGCGGGGTGCTGCACGCCGAGAGGCGTGATGCGCAAGTCTGGGTCAATATGGGCCCGCCTGTGCTTGACTGGCGTGAGATCCCGCTCGCGCGCAACTGCGATATCGACCACCTGCCCCTGCCCGGAGATCCGGCGGCAGTGGGTATGGGCAATCCGCATTGCGTCCATTTCGTGCCGGATGCCTGTGCCGCGCCCGTGGCCGCCCGCGGTGCAGAGGTCGAGCATGACCCGCTCTTCCCGCAAGCAACAAATGTCGAGTTTGCCTCGATGATCGGAACCGATCATCTGCGCCTGCGGGTATGGGAGCGCGGGACGGGTATCACATTGGCCTGTGGCTCGGGGGCCTGTGCGACGGCGGTGGCGGCGCATCGGCGTGGGCTTGCAGGTCGGCGCGTGATAATCGAGGCGGATGGCGGGCGGCTGGAAGTTGACTGGCAGGCGGATGGTGTCTGGCTGTCAGGACCAGTTGCGCATGTGTTCGACGGGGTGCTTTCGCCCGGGTTTCTGGCGGGGTGCCAATGACCGCGCCGCGCTTCACCACCTTGGGGTGCCGTCTCAACGCCTATGAGACCGAGGCAATGAAGGCGATGGCAGAGGCTGCCGGGCTTCGCGAGGCGCTGGTGGTCAATACCTGCGCCGTCACCGCCGAAGCCGTGCGCAAGGCGCGTCAGGAAATCCGCCGCCTGCGTCGGCAGAACCCCGAGGCGCCGATCATCGTGACGGGCTGCGCTGCCCAGACCGAGCCGCAGACCTTCGCGGCAATGCCGGAAGTGACCCGCGTCATCGGCAATGCCGAGAAGATGCGCCCCGAGATCTGGGCACAGATGGTGCCGGACCTGATTGGTGCCACGGAGCGGGTTCAGGTGGATGACATCATGTCGGTGCGCGAGACGGCCAGCCATCTGATTGACGGGTTCGGCAGCCGCGCGCGCGCCTATGTACAGGTGCAGAACGGGTGCGATCATCGCTGCACTTTCTGCATCATTCCCTTTGGGCGCGGCAATTCGCGTTCCGTCCCGGCAGGCGTGGTGGTCGAGCAGATCAACCGGCTGGTGGGGCAGGGATATTGCGAGGTGGTGCTGACCGGGGTGGATCTGACCTCGTGGGGCGCGGATCTGCCGGGCGCCCCGCGCCTGGGCGATCTGGTGCGGCGCATCCTGCGGCTGACGGATGTGGCGCGGCTGCGGATCTCGTCGATCGATTCAATCGAGGCCGATGAGTCCTTGATGGAGGCCATTGCCACCGAGCCGCGCCTGATGCCGCATCTGCACCTGTCCTTGCAGGCGGGCGATGACATGATCCTGAAGCGGATGAAGCGCCGTCACCTGCGCGACGATGCGATCCGTTTCTGTGAAGAGGCGCGTCGGCTGCGGCCCGATCTGGTGTTCGGTGCCGATATCATCGCAGGGTTCCCGACCGAGACAGAGGCGATGTTCGTCAATTCCCTGCGGCTGGTCGAGGAGTGCGGGCTGACCTTCCTGCATGTCTTTCCCTTCAGCCCGCGCAAGGGCACGCCTGCGGCGCGGATGCCTCAGGTTCCGGGTGATGTTATCCGCAAGCGCGCGGCACAACTGCGTGCTGCCGGGGCTGCGGCGCTTGCTGCGCATCTGGATGCACAGGTCGGGCAGACCCATCAGCTGCTGATCGAATCACCGGATATGGGGCGAACGGCGCAATTCACCGAAGTGCGCCTTGCCGCGCTTCAGCCTGTGGGCCGGATCGTGGAGGCCCGGATCGTGGGGCATGACGCGGTGCAGTTGCTGGCCTGAGTGGTTGCTGGCAGGAGAATCGGCGCGCAGGATCAGGCAGCGGGTTGGATGACGAGCCCGCCCTCGCGCTCCAGAAACGCGACGATCTCGGGCACGCCCACGCTCTCGCGCAGCCTTGCCATGACATAGGGCCGGGCACCGCGTGCGGCCCTTGTGTCCGCCTCCAGCAGTTCCAGATCGACCCCCACATATGGCGCAAGGTCGGTCTTGTTGACCACCAGAAGATCGGATTTCGCCAGCCCTGGCCCGCGTTTGCGCGGAATGTCCTGGCCAGCCGCAGTGTCGATCACATAGATCGTCAGATCCGCCAGTTCCGGCGAAAAGGTCGCTGCGAGGTTGTCGCCCCCCGACTCGATCAGGATCAGTTCGAGCCCCCTGATCCTGCGCGTCAGATCGGCCACCGCGGCCAGGTTGATGCTGGCATCCTCGCGGATCGCCGTATGCGGACAGCCGCCGGTCTCGACGCCGCGGATACGCTCCGCAGGCAGGACCTGCGCGCGCATCAGCGCCTCGGCATCCTCGCGGGTATAGATGTCATTGGTAATCACCGCCATCGAGAGACGCGGTGCCAGCGCGCGCGCGAGTTTCTCGGTCAGTGTGGTCTTGCCGGCACCGACGGGGCCACCGATTCCGACCCGCAAGGGTCCGTGTCTGGTCATGTCCGGAACAACCTTACTTCCTTGGTTTCATGAGAGAACGCCGCCATGTCCGCAGCGAAGCACGAATTGCCCAGATCGTCGAGGGGCGCGTGCTGCGCACGCGCGCCGAGTTCGGGCAGAAGCGGCAGAAGCCGCGCAAGCACCCCGTGCCCCGCGCTCTGGCCCAGCGGCACATGACGGATGGCGATGGTCACAAGGTTGGTGGTGAAGGCCTGCAGGTAGAGCGCGATCACATCGGCGGATGGCAGCCCCAGAGGGGCTGCCGCCTCGGCGACGGCAATGGGCAGGGTGCGGGGCGGAAGCGCGCGCGCCGTGATGGCGGCTACAGTACGCGCGAATGCGGCGCCCTGCTCGCGGCTTTCCAGCAACCTCTCGGCGCAGGGTTGCAGGGCAACCGAGAGCGCCTCGAGCGCGTCGATATCGGCCCCCGGGGCAAGCGCCTGGGCCATCAGCACGGACTCCTGCCAGCCGGTTCCGAAACGTAGCATGTCGGAAAGCCAGTGCTCCAGTGTTGTGGAATCGTGCACGGCGCCCTCGGCGATCACCTGTTCCAGCCCGTGGCTATAGGCAAACGCTCCGGTCGGGAAGGCCGGTGACAGCCAGTGGTGCAGTGTCAGGGATTCGGCTGACGGCATGGCTCAGTGGGAATGCGCGTGGTCATGCCCATGTCCTGCGGGAACATGGTTGCCGTGGCCATGGCCCATCGTGCGCCCGTGCCCATAAGCCCCCCCTTCGGGTGTGAACGGGCCAGTCACGCGTCGCAGGCTCGCCCCAAGCTGGGCCAGCATCGCCTCGATCACATGGTCATGGCGGATCAGCAGCCGACCCGCCTCGATCTGGCAGGGCGTATGGCGATTGCCGATATGCCAGGCAAGGCGCGGCAGATCGCCTGTTACCTCGACCAGTGCCTCATCAGCGGCGACAATCTCCAGCGTGGTGCCGTCTTCGAGTTCAAACCCCCACCAGGCATCGAGATTGGTCACTTCCGCAAGATCGACCAGGAAGCCGCGTCCCTCGGCCGTGACCAGCCGCTTGCGTCGCACAAGCCGCGCGTCATAGTCGAGGATCACGGCCCCGTCGCAGTGCTCGGGGCGCGATTTGAGCAGGCGGCGCAAGGGGGGCAGGTCGGTCATTGGACACCTTTCGGAAAAAGATCGCGATAGACATGGGCTGCCAGCCCGTGTCGGGACAGCCCCATCGAGCGTAGCGCCCCGTCGGGCAGTGCGCTGAGGCGGGCGAACTCTGCCTCGCGCGCGGGGCGTCCGACCGATGGGTTGCAGCCCAGCCCGGTCTGGACAAGAAACCAGTCAAGCTGAAGGGATTGCGCAGGGCTGAGAAGGGAGTTGGCGGGACGCAGCATGGGCATCTCCATCAGGTGCTCGGATTCCTCCCTGCCAGAAGCGTAGCATGAAAGTCCGGATTCCCGCACCAACCTGCCGCAAGGATTTTGCTGCGTTGCAGAAAAACCGGTATCTGCGTGGCATCTTGCCTGTCTGTTGTGCATCAGCATCCGCTCAATACAGAAAATAGCGTTGCGCCAGTGGCAATTCGGCGGCAGGTTCGCAGGTCAGGAGTTCCCCGTCGGCACGCACTTCATAGGTTTCAGGGTCAACCTCGATCTGCGGGGTGGCGCTGTTGAGCTTCATGTCCGCCTTGCGGATGCCGCGGCATCCCTCGACGGGAACGGTTTCCTTGGCAAGCCCCAGCGCCTCGCGCACACCATTCTCCTGCGCAGCCTGGCTAATGAACACCACTGCCGCACGCTCCACCGCCCGCCCGAAGGCGCCGAACATCGGGCGCGTGTGCATCGGCTGCGGTGTAGGGATCGAGGCGTTCGGGTCGCCCATCTGCGCCACCGCGATGGACCCGCCGATCAGGACCATCTCGGGCTTCGCCCCGAAGAACGCAGGCGACCATAGCACAAGATCAGCCCGTTTTCCTTCCTCGATGCTGCCGATATGGCGGCTCAGGCCATGAACGATCGCCGGGTTGATCGTGTATTTCGCGATATATCGGCGCACGCGGGCATTGTCATTTGCGCCCTGTTCCTCGGCCAACCGCCCGCGCTGCACTTTCATCTTGTGCGCGGTCTGCCAGGTCCGTGTTATGACCTCGCCCACCCGTCCCATGGCCTGACTGTCCGACGCCATTACCGAAAACGCACCCAGATCATGCAGGATATCCTCTGCCGCAATGGTCTCGCGCCGGATGCGCGATTCGGCAAAGGCCACGTCCTCGGGCACCTTGCGCGACAGGTGGTGGCAGACCATGAGCATGTCGAGATGCTCTTCGATCGTGTTCACCGTGTAGGGCATCGTCGGGTTGGTAGACGAGGGCAGGATGTTCTGACTGCTCACCACCTTGATGATGTCGGGCGCATGGCCCCCGCCCGCGCCCTCGGTATGAAAGGCGTGGATGGTGCGCCCCGCGATGGCCTTGAGAGTGTTTTCGACAAAGCCCGATTCATTGAGCGTATCGGTGTGGATCATTACCTGAATGTCGGTTTCCTCGGCCACGGAAAGACAGCAGTCGATGGCGGCGGGGGTCGTACCCCAATCCTCGTGCAGTTTCAGCGCGCAGGCCCCTGCGCGCACCTGTTCGTGCAGCGCCGCCGGCAGCGACGCATTGCCCTTGCCTGCAAAGGCCAGATTCATTGCAAACGCATCGGCGGCCTGCAGCATCCGCCCGATATGCCACGGTCCGGGTGTGCAGGTGGTGGCCAGCGTGCCATGGGCGGGACCGGTGCCGCCGCCCAGCATGGTTGTAAGCCCCGAATGCAGCGCGTCGTCAATCTGTTGCGGGCAGATGTAATGGATATGCGCGTCAAAGCCGCCCGCTGTCAGGATCCTGCCCTCGCCCGCGATGATTTCGGTTCCGGGGCCGATGATCACATCGACACCCGGTTGTGTGTCGGGATTGCCGGCTTTGCCGATCTTGTGGATGCGCCCGTCGCGCAGACCGACATCCGCCTTGTAGATGCCCGTATGGTCCACGATCAGCGCATTGGTAATGACTGTATCCACTGCCCCTGCCGCGCGGGTAACCTGGCTCTGGCCCATGCCGTCGCGGATGACCTTGCCGCCACCGAATTTCACTTCCTCGCCATAATGCAAGGCGTTGGGACCACTGCCGCCGCAGGAGCGTTCCGCGATCAGGTCGCGCTCGACCTCGATGATAAGATCGGTGTCCCCCAGCCGCAGCTTGTCGCCCACGGTCGGACCATACATGTCGGCATAGGCCGCGCGGGAAATCCTGTAGGCCATCAGAGCGTCCCCATCACTTTCGCATTGAACCCGTAAACCACGCGCGCTCCGCCATAAGGCACCAGCGCGACCTCGCGGGTCTGGCCCGGCTCGAAACGGACGGCTGTTCCTGCGGGGATGTCCAGCCGCTGGCCGCGTGCAGCGTCGCGATCGAACTCCAGCCCTGGGTTGGCCTCTGCGAAATGGTAGTGGCTTCCTACCTGAACCGGGCGGTCGCCGGTATTCGCCACCATCAGCCGCGTGACCGGCGCCCCTGCATTGATCTCGATCTCGGTGTCGGGGGTTATGATTTCGCCGGGGATCATGTGGTGGCCTTCTCGCGGATGGGGTGGTGAACGGTTACAAGCTTGGTGCCGTCGGGAAAGGTGGCTTCGACCTGCACCGAGTGGATCATCTCGGGCACGCCCTGCATGCACTGATCGACGGTGATGACATGCGCTCCCGCTTCCATCAGGTCGGCCACGGTGCGCCCGTCGCGCGCGCCCTCGACGACGAAATCGGTGATAAGGGCAATGGCTTCGGGGTGGTTCAGCTTCACGCCGCGCGCCAGCCTGTTGCGCGCCACCATGGCGGCAAGCGAGACCAGCAGCTTGTCCTTTTCGCGTGGGTTCAGGTTCATGTTCTCTCCGTCAGATTTGCCAGACCCGCGGCAGGGGTCCCCGGCGCAACAGTGTCAGGATGCGGGCCAGTTGACGCCGGAGTGGCCAGCCATCGGGCGCCATCAGGCGGATCACCATCCGGTCCTCGAGCGCCGAGGCCCGCGAAAGGCAGTCAGGTTCTGTCATCGCGGCGCGGACAGGGCTCAGCGCGTCGGCCGCATCGGGCGCGACCAGAACGACCGAGGCCAGCGCCCGCGCGCCCGCCAGCCCGGCTGCTCCTGCCTTCAGACGCTGCGCATCGAGCCGCAGGGCTTCCAGATGCAGGGGTCTTCCCGCGCGCGAAATCATGCGCCTGTCGAGAAAGGCCAGATTGGTGACAGTCTCGCCCATCGCCGCGCGTCCCAGGACAAGCGCCTCGGTCATCAGGCAGGTGGCTCCCGGTGCGAGCGCTACTTCCGTGCGTCTCTGGGCCGAGGCGTCCTGAAACAGGATGGTCTCTTGCGGCAGCCAGTCCAGATGCGCGCCCTCGGCCACATCAAGCTTCACGCGTATCTGCGCCGAGCCGGACCCTGCACGATAGACACGCTCGGCGGTCTGCGTGGTGGCGGTAATACGACATTCTGCGCCAACCGACAGCTGATAATCCAGCCTGTCGCCGCCGGTAAGCCCGCCCGAGGTGTTGAGAAAGACCACCTCGGGCGGATCCAGGATGATTGCCTTGGCCGAGCCTTTCTGGTGCAGATCGCTGACCCGGGGTTTGCCCCGGCGCTCGATCAGCGCCACGCGGGCCGTGCCCGCGCTGCGCTGATGACCGAACATGGCGGGATGCGCTGTCATGACCATACCTCTCGCATCCTCTTTGCGCCTGGGGTGGCAGTGCACAATCCACAGAAAGGAACATCCGGACCCAGCCTTTTGCGGCGGACCGCGGAATGCCTTAAAACCGGGCGAGTAGATGAATATTAAGGCTGTTCGAAAATTTGTGCCCAGGGCGTAATATCCTTTAGGCTTGAAATTTCAAACTTGAAATTAATGGCGATCCGGTCTAGCCTCAGGCCAGTTCACATGGGGGCAGCAATGCGCATTCTTTGCCTTGGAGGCGGCCCGGCAGGCCTGTATTTCGCCATTTCCATGAAGTTGCGTGACCCGTCGCACGAGGTCACGGTGCTGGAACGCAATCGCGCGAATGATACTTTCGGCTGGGGTGTGGTGCTCTCTGACGATGCGCTGTCGCGGATGCAGAGAAATGACCCCATGTCCACCGACGCCATCCGCAGCCATTTCGCCTACTGGGATGATATTGCCGTGGTGCATTCCGGCCGCCGCACCGTTTCGGGTGGTCATGGTTTCGCGGGTATCGGGCGCAAGCAGATGCTGATCCTGTTGCAGGCGCGCGCCCGCGAGCTTGGGGTCGAGATGCGTTTCGAGACAGAATTCGACAGCGCCGAAAGCTATCGCAGACAGTATGATCTGGTCGTCGCCTGTGACGGGATCAATTCGCGCGTGCGGGCCGAATATGAGCAGGTGTTCCGTCCTGACATCGACATCCGCAAGTGCAAGTTCGTCTGGCTGGGCACACATCAGAAATTCGATGACGCCTTCACCTTCATCTTCGAACGGACCGAACACGGCTGGGTCTGGGCGCATGTCTATCAGTTCGACGACAGCACTGCGACGTTCATCGTCGAATGCCTGCCCGAGACCTGGGACAGGTGGGGCTTCGAGGCGATGTCCAAGGAGGAGACGGTCGAGACCTGCCGC
>SKYA01000112.1 GCA_007128135.1 Paracoccaceae bacterium
CCCCCGCCCTTGACCTGAAAGCGAAAGGCCGGATCATGAGCCCTGCCAACCCCCTGCGCGCCTATATTGCCGTCACGGCGGCCTACTGGGCCTTCATGCTCTCGGACGGGGCGCTGCGGATGCTGGTGCTGCTGCATTTCAACGCGCTTGGCTTCTCGCCGGTCCAGCTTGCGTATCTGTTCCTGCTTTACGAGGTGGCCGGCATCGTGACCAACCTTGCCGCCGGCTGGCTGGCGGCGCGTTTCGGGCTGGCGGCGACGCTCTACGCGGGGCTCGCGCTGCAGATCGCGGCGCTGGCCGCCCTCGCGCAGCTTAATCCGGGCTGGTCGGTTGCCGCATCGGTTCTCTTCGTGATGGCGGTGCAGGGCGTATCGGGGGTGGCCAAGGATCTGGCGAAGATGTCGTCGAAATCCGCCGTCAAGCTGCTGGCGCCCGCGCAGGAGGGCGCGCTGTTTCGCTGGGTCGCGGCACTGACGGGGTCGAAGAACGCGGTCAAGGGCGCGGGCTTCTTCCTCGGGGCAGCACTTCTGGCGCTGATCGGGTTCCAGGGCGCTGTCTGGGGCATGGCGGGGGTGCTGGCCGTAATTCTGGCGGGCGTGCTTCTGTTCCTGCCCGAAGGGCTGCCGGGACGCATGAAAGGCGCTGACTCATGGCGCGGCTGGCGCTCGGGCGATCCGCGCGTGAACCGGCTAAGCCTTGCGCGCGTTTTCCTGTTCGGAGCGCGCGATGTCTGGTTCGTGGTCGGCATCCCGATATATTTTCAGGCCGTCCTGTCCGACGGCACCGCTGAAGGTCGGCGCGAGGCGTTCTTTCTGGTGGGCGGGTTCATGGCGGTCTGGATCATCCTCTATGGCGCGGTGCAGGCCCTGGCGCCGCGCCTGCTGGGGCGCAAGGGCCAGTCAGAAACCGACATCACGCAAAAGGCCATCTTCTGGGCGGGGCTTCTGGTTCCGATCCCGTTCCTGCTGGCGCTTGCCGCATGGCTGGCAGGGCCACCCGCAGACTGGCTGACCGCGACCCTCGTGGTGGGGCTGATGCTGTTCGGCTTTGTGTTTGCAATCAATTCTTCGGTGCATTCCTACCTGATCCTCGCCTTTGGTGCGACAGAGCGCATCACCCGCGACGTGGGCTTCTACTACATGGCCAATGCCGCCGGCCGACTGATCGGCACGGCACTCTCGGGCATCAGCTACCAGATCGGAGGGCTGCCGTTGTGCCTGGCAACTGCGGGACTGATGGCGCTGGCAAGCTGGCGGGCGGCACGGCGGCTGGCGACAACGTAACGGAGGCAGCCAGAAGACGGGCACGATCATGAGGAGTGACAGAAAACCGTTACAATAGCCTGCTACTGCGCGCTCATGACGACTCCAGCACAAGCCGAGCGCTCGTTCGCCCTGACCGCATCGAAGATCGCGAAATCCTTTGGTGAGTCGCAGGTCTTGCGCAATATCGACCTCGACCTGGCCCCGGGCGAGGTTGTTGCCCTGCTTGGACCGTCTGGTTGCGGAAAGACCACGCTATTGCGCATTGCCGCCGGACTTCTGGCGGCCAGTTCCGGCCGGATGCAGATTGCCGGCAATCGCGTGGTCGATGGCAGCGGATTCAATGCCCCGCCAGAGGCGCGCGGCATCGGCATGGTGTTTCAGGATTATGCCATCTGGCCGCATCTGAGCGTGCTGGAGAACGTGGCTTTCCCGCTGCGGATGCGCAAGCTGGGCCGCAATGATCGCGAGACCCGAGCCCGTCGCGCGCTGGACCGCGTCGGCCTGTCGCATCTGTCGGACCGTCTTCCGGGCACGCTGTCAGGCGGTCAGCAGCAGCGCGTGGCCCTTTCCCGCGCCATTGTGGCCGAACCGCCGCTGGTGCTGTTCGACGAGCCGCTGTCGAACCTTGACCGCGAGTTGCGCGAGGGGCTGGCGCTGGAGATCGGCACCCTGCTGCGCGAATTGAGACTCTCCGCCATCTATGTCACGCATGACCAGTCCGAGGCTTTCACCATCGCTGACCGTGTGGCCATCATGCTGGACGGCAGGATTGCCCAGATAGACACGCCAGAGCGGATTTTCTCGGTCCCGGCATCGGTAGAGGTGGCGCAGTTCCTGAATATCGGCGCATTGATCGAAGGGCGCGTGTGCCGTGCGCGCGGGTTTACCTGCAACCGTGACCGCCTGCACCTGCCCGATCTGGCCCGGTCTGCGCCCGAGGGGCCGGCGCGAATCCTGATTCCGCGCACCGCCATCCGCCCGGCGCCCGAGGGCGCGCTGATGGCGCAGGTGCTGCGCTGCCAGTTTCAGGGTGACCGGTACCTGCTTCATCTGGGGCTGGAGGGGGATGCCGCAAGCCTTGTCTGCCCGACAGATCGCGCAGTCGCCCTGAACAGCCAGATCCCGCTGGCGATTGACCAAGGTCGCCTGCGCGTCTTTCCACACTGACCCCGAAAGGAAGAGATATCATGCTCCGCACAACTGCTTTCGCTGCAACGCTTGGCCTGATCGGCGGCCTTGCGCATGCCGACACGCTGACCTTCTACACAGCTGGCCCCGGCGGGCTGGCCGATGCGCTGGCCGAAGCCTTTCAGGCCGAAACTGGCATCACGGTGAATGTGTTTCAGGGCACGACCGGGCAGGTGATGGCGCGGCTGGAAGCCGAGGAAACCAACCCGCAGGCCGATGTCGTCGTATCGGCAAGCTGGGGGTCGGCACGAGACATGCACGCGCGCGGCCTGCTGATGGACTACCTTTCGCCCAATGCGGAAGATGTTCCGGACTTCTTGAAACACAGCCACTACGTCGCGCAAGGCATCTCGGCGCTGGCGATGGTGTGGAACATGCAGAGCGACGCGCCGCGTCCCGCCGAATGGGCTGATCTCACAGATGAGGCCTACCGCGACCTCATTACCATGCCCGACCCGGCGCAATCCGGCTCGGCTTTCGATCTGATCGCCGGGCTGGAAGCCGCGATGGGCGATGAGGTCTGGGACTTGCTGGCCGCACTTGCCGCGAATGACATGATCGTGCCCGGCCCCAATGCAGCGGCGCTGAATCCGGTGCTGCAAGGGGCCAAGGCGGTCGTGTTCGGAGCGGTGGACTATATCAGCTATGCGCAGGCGGCTGGCGGCGAGACCATTGAAGTGATCGTGCCCGAGAGCGGCACGGTGATCGCACCGCGCCCGATGATGATCCTGCAATCCACGGCCAACCCGGATGCAGCACGGGCCTTTGTGGATTTCGTCCTGTCCGATGCAGGACAGGAGCTTGTCGCCGCGACATGGATGATGCCGGCCCGCACCGATGTCGCAGGGCTGCGCCCCGGCATCAGTGATCTCAACGTGATCGAGGTCGATGAAGATGCGGTTGCCGCCCGGCGTGACGAGATCATCGCACGCTTCAGTGCGACCGTGACCAACCGCTGATCTGCCAGCACTCCCGCGCATGGCCCCGACAAGCCTCGGGGCCATGTGTGTTTCCATGAGGTTCGCCCAAATGCTGCGCGCGCAATCCATCCTGACCATGCTGGCCGCGAGCGCGCTGCTGATCCTTGTCGGCCTGCCGGTTCTGTTCATCCTGCTGCAAGCTGTGTTCCCGGACTTCGCGCGCGGGTCGCTGGGCGGTGCCTTCTCGAAGCTGGCCATGCTGACGGAAAATGACCGCCTGCTCATGCAGGCACGAAATACCCTGATTCTGGCCTTTTCGGTCATGTTGGGCTGCCTGATCCTTGGCCTGCCGATCGGCGTGCTGCGCGGGTTGTTCCATATTCCCGGTGCGCGTATCTGGGATGTGGTGTTCCTGATCCCCTTCCTGATCCCGCCCTTCATTGCCGCAATCGCCTGGATGATGACGCTGCAGCCGCGTGGCTATCTGTTCCAGCTTGTGGGGTTTGATCTGGGCCGCTTCCTGTTCAGCTTTACTGGCGTGGCCTTCGTGATGACGCTGAACCTGTTTCCGCTGGTCTATTTCGCAGTGTCACGCGCGCTGGAGATGGTCGGCGGGCGCTTTGCCTCGGCCGCCCGCGTGCATGGCGCGCGCCCCTTGCAGGCGTTTGTCCTGATCACGCTGCCGCTCTCGATCCCGGCGATTGCCGCAAGCCTGCTGATCGTCTTTGCAATGTCCATCGAGGAATTCGGCACGCCTGCGGCGCTGGCTGCGCGGACCGGCTTCGAGGTGCTGGTGACGGGCATCTACACGCGCCTGTCGGACTGGCCGATCGACCTGTCCGGCGCTGCGTTGGGGTCAGTCATGCTGATGGCGATGGTGCTGGCGGCGTTCACGCTTCAGAACTGGATCGCGACGCGGCGCTCCTACATCAGCCAGACGGGCAAGCCGACCGACCTGGAAAAGGCCGAGCTGGGCGTGTGGCGCTGGCCCGTGCTGGCGCTGTTCACCCTTGTCGCGCTGATTGGCGTCGTGATTCCGCTGGCGGCGATTTCGGTCACCTCCTTCATGGGCACGATCTCGGGCGGGTTGGCATGGTCAAATCTCGATACCCGCCATTACGAGCCGATCTTCCGCAGCGGCAGCCGCGCGGCGCAGGCGCTGCTCACCAGCGGCTGGCTGGCCGTGCTGACCGCCTTTGCGACAGCCGTGATCGGGGGGCTGGTCGCGTATATCGTTGTATGTGGCACGGGGCGGGGGCGGGCGGTCATGGACGGGCTGTCGGTTCTTCCCAATGCCATCCCGGCCATCGTTCTGGCAGTGGGCCTCATCCTTGCATGGAACTCGCCCTTCCTGCCGCTGACGCTTTATGGAACGGCAGGTATTCTTCTGATCGCCTATATCGGCATACTGCTGCCCTATCCTATCCGTTATGCGGTGGCACGCCTGCGCCAGATTTCGGGCTCGCTGGATGATGCCGCGCGCGTGGCGGGCGCCACCCAGATGCATGCGCTGCGCCACATCACCCTGCCCCTGATGGCACCCTCGCTGATTGCGGCGATGATGCTGGTCTTTGCCATCGCCTCTCGCGAGTTGGTGGCGTCGATCATGCTTGCCCCTGCCGGGATGCGCACTGTGGGGACCTTTGTCTTCTCGCAGTTCGAGCAGGGTTCTGTGCAGACCGGCATGGCCATGAGCATGATCGCCATCACCATCACCTCTGGTATCCTGCTGTTGGTCAACCTGTGGCTGGCGCGACAGGGCCGCAGCGCGTTCTCAGGATAGGCTGAAGCCCGGTTGAAAAAGCCCGGTGCTGGCCGGGGATTCCCTTTTGCGGGAAAGTCCCATCCTGCGGCACCGCCTCTGGCGGCCCGTCCCGCCAGAACCGGCGCGGCATTCCGATCCTGACCAAGGGACAAGCCACCTGGGGTCAACTTGCAGTGACTTGCCTGCTGCAGCGCCCCGACCCCCTCATAAGTGCTGCAGTGAAGCACCACATGGTGACGTGCAACACCGCCCGGAGGAGAAGGATCGTCCATGCCCCGTGCTCTTGTTCCGCCTCACGCGGAAGTCCTGCCGGGCAGGCTTGCCGACTGGCGGCCAGCCCTGGCCAGGCATTACAAGCGCCTTGGCCACCTCTCGCGGCTTCGGCGCTTCATGGCGGTGCTGCCAAACAGTTCGCTGCAGAAAATCGCGGATCGGGCCAGTCCTGATATCGTTCTGGGCATCAGGGCGGATGGCCGTCTTGTCGGGGTGCTTGAAGTCTTCAAGGGCGATAATGCGCATGCCGAGATCGGTATTTCCGTCGAGGATGCCCATCAGGGTCAGGGTCTTGGCAGGGCGCTGTTTCTGGACGGGCTTGCAGCGGCAGAAGACCATGGTGTGCGCACGGCCGATCTCTACTTCTCCAGTGAAAACCATGGCATTCGCAGTCTGGTGAGTGACGCAGGCGGCCAGATTCTGCAGCGCGGGGCCGAATGCGAAGCCCATATCGACATCTCTCGCTTCAAGGCGTGCCATGACCTGTCCGGCGTGGCAGAAGACCTTGCGACAGTGCGGATCCTGCACTGATCTGTTCTGGCTTCCGAAGGCCCGTTCCCGATTCTGCCCCGACAAACTGTCCGTACGCATGACCGCAAGACGGGACACACCAGTGCCCGGTCCTGGCGGCATTGTCTGTCCTTCATGCCAGAACTTAACCCAGATCAGCACCTTCCCTGGCTTTCAGTGGCAAGCTGATGACGGTTCGGTGCAGCATCCTGACAGTTCCTGTGCAGGTGGCATCTTTCGAAGGATTATGACAATGAGATACAATGGAAAATCAGTTGCTGCAGGCCTTTTGACAGTTTCGATCCTGGCAGGATGCGCAAACCCGGACGGGACGGCCAATCGCCCTGCCTCTGGCGCCGTAATCGGCGGGCTGACAGGTGCTGCGGCGGGACAGATCATCGGGGGCGATACGCGCGCCACCGTGATCGGCGGCGTCGTCGGGGCGGCGCTTGGCGGGGCAATCGGGGCGCGCATGGCCGCGCAGGAACGCGAACTGCGTCAATCGCTGGCCGGCACGGGTGCGGCAATCACGAATACCGGCAGCGACCTGCGGGTCGTCTTGCCCGAATCCGTGACATTTCGCACGGGATCATCCGTGGTCGATCCCGGGTTCCGCCCGGCCTTGCGGACGGTCGCCGACAGCCTGCGGCGCCATCCCGCTTCCACCGTCAGGGTTGTGGGGCATACTGACAATGTCGGGTCTGCGGCGCTCAACAACCAACTGAGCCAGGATCGCGCCCTCGCGGTCGCGCGTGTGCTGATTGAAAACGGCATCAGCGGGAACAGGATCGCGGTCGCCGGGCGCGGGTTTTATGAACCGATCGCCTCAAATGCCAGTGCAGCAGGGCGGGCCGAGAACCGCCGGGTCGAGATCGTGATCACGCCTACGAACTGACGCAAACCGGTTTTGTGGTGTCGGGGCGGGCCGGGGTGATCCCGTGCCCGCTCTGTTCATGTGCGGACGACCGGGATCCTGCAAAGAAACACCGCAGACGCAAACATGCATCAGTCCTGTCGGCAGCCGACGGGCGTATTGTAACCCTGACGGCAAGATATTCCGCCGTTGATTGTTTGTCTCAAGTGCCGACGAAGTTCCTCGATCTGGCTCCGGGTCTGATCCGGAGCCAGAGAGCGGGGCTTCGTCAATTTGAGCGGGCCAAGGAAGGACCAATTCCATGGATGCGAAAACCCCACTGCCAAGCACCGCCGAAAAGATGAAGATCGTCAAATCGGCCTGGGATGCAGCACCAGCCGGGCCCAAGAAAGACGCGGCGCTGAAGCATTATCAGGCGGCCCAGAAGGCGCAGACGGCCAAGAATGACGCCGAATGTGACCGCGAACTGGACGCGGCCAAGCACGCGCTGGTCTGAACGTCTTGAAGCGAATATCGGATGTCCCCGGCTATCCTGCCGGGGGCGTATCACCGCAGCAGGGGCCCTTCCTGGTCCAGGTAGTCGGTGTCAAAACCCGACAATTCCACAAGTCCCTCGAAATCGTCGAAACTGACCCGTCCCTTCTGGAAAGTGACCAGCGCTTTTTCGCGCAGATGGCGCAGCACGCGGTTGACATGGACCGCGCTCAGCCCCAGCGCATCGGCCAGATGGTATTGCGTCAGCGGACACGCAAAGCCGGTCCTGTCGCCGATCCCCACCAGTTGCAATCTTGCCCCGAGTTCCAGCAGGAAATGCGCCATGCGCTGTTCCGCAGACCGGCGGCCAAGGTTGACCAGATGCTCCACCACCATGGCCTCATCGCGTGACGCCGCCCACAAGACAGCCGTCGCCAGACGCGGGGCGTTCGCGAATCCGTCCAGGATGTCGGAGGCCAGCACCTCGGAGGCCTCGATGCGGGTCACGGCCTCAACGCTGTGGTCAGTGGTGCGGAACAGCACGCTGCGCAGACCCAGAAAATCGCCCGGAACCTGAAAATCCACGATCTGCCGCTCGCCATCGGGCAGTATCTTGTACGAACAGGCCCATCCTTCCGCCAGGATGAAGGCAGACTGGTTCTTCTGTCCTTCATGAATCAACTGATGCCCGCCCAGAAAGTTGCGCCTGCGCCGGTGAAAGCGGGCGAGTGTTTCGAGATCCGTATCCGACAAGGCGACAAAGGTGCACAGCTTTCGCGTCAAGGGGCTTTGCAAGATCGACATTTCAGTTTCCAGCTGGATCGGTGGTAAAGGGCCAACCATTCGAATAGGCGCAAAACATCTGCCTGATGCTGCTCTGGATCAGTCGAGGATAACAGATCAGGTCTAGTGTTGCGACACGTAACGATTTGTCCCCCCTGAAACAGAAAGCGAAACCGCTCATGTCCGTCCCTAACGAGATCGCCGGAATCGCTGCACTTTCCATCTGCGAGTCGCTGCTGCTGGCGATCAATGATCGCAATCTCCTGCCGGAAGCAGAGATTGTCGGGATATTGCGAGACGCCGCCGCCGCGCATGAATTTGCCGCAGATGCAGAGAATGCAGACATGCATGTCGCAGTCGCGGCGCTGATCAATGGAATACTGAACGGCGGAAATTCCGTACGCAGACGCTGAATTTCCTCATGCCATCGCAGACATGAACAGCCCCGCCGCAAGAGGGACACTGCGGCGGGGCTTTCGGCAGACGGTATCAACCCTTGCGCAGGGTATCCTTTGCCTTGCCGATCTGCTTTTGAAACTTGCTGTCTGCCTGGCTGTTCTTGCTATCGGCTTCGCGCGACTTGTAGTCACTTGGGGGTTTCGTTCCCTTCGATCCGCCCGCTGCCGATTTCTTCTTTGCGTTCTTGTCCATGCTCTTTATCCTTTTCGATCTGAGCGCTCACAGGCCGCATCAGCCTTTGCGAAAGGCGTCCTTGGCCTTGCCGAAGGCCTTTTGAATGCTGCCTTCGGCTTTCTTCATCTTGCCTTGTGCCCGCAGCTTCGGATTGTCTGTCGCCTTGCCAAGGGTATCCTTTGCAGTGCCCTCGGCTTTCTTGATGCTGCCCTTGATGCGGTCCTTGTCCATTTTCTGTTGTCCTTGACTGGAGTGTGGGGGGATGGGACGAGACTCGACGCAGCTTGTTCCAGGCTTTCCGTTGGCAGTGATCACAGGCTGAACGGTCACCGACGCCGCGCAAGGGTGAAGGCGGCGAGGAACGCCACAAGTGGCAGCAGCGGCAGCGCTGACCGGACAACCGAACTCGCAAGGGCCACGTCGGCCTGCATACGGTCCTGGGCGTTGGCGATCCGTTGCGACTGTCTGGCGGCCAGCATGCGGCCCATCATATGAACCGCCAGCGCCAGAAGACCAAGGATCGTGGCAAAGACCACTGCCGCGATCGGATAGCCCACGGCCTGGGCCAGCGCCACAAGCCCGGCAGACACCAGAAGCCCTGCAGACACGACACCCAGGGCCAGCTTGGTGATCTCGACCTTTGCCCTGTCACCGAAATCGCGCAGCAGGGCTTGCAGGAAGATGCGCGCCGGGTCCAGGATCGCAATGGCCATCTGCCTTCAGCCCTTCCGGGCAACCAGCCCCAACAGCAAGCCGACACCGACAGCGATACTCACAGCGGCCAGGGGATGCTCGATCACCGTGTTCGTGGCCGCAGTGCGCGCATCGCGGCCTGTCTGCCCGATCTGGCGGCCGGCCTGTTCCAGCCCTTCGGACACATCGCCCGATACGGTTGCCATCAGTTTTGACACATCCGCTCTGAGCGCCTCTATCTGGTGTCCCAGATCGTCGCTTTGCGAATTGGCCTTCACTGCTGCGGCGTTAGCGGTCGTCATGTGATGTCTCCAGATTGATCCGTGGTCGCACCGGATTGTGCCGGGGCTCACATGTTGGTTGCGTCTGATCGGGGCCTGTCTGCACGCCTGAACAATACTGTTCGGACGCAGATCGGTTCACCGCAGACCAAAGAACCCCAGGATGAAGAGAACGATGACGATAAAGCCAACAATGTAGATAATTCGATTCATGTCCACCCTGCCATTCTATTCTGTGGCGTATCGTTTCGCGACCGCCATGACCCACATAAACCTGCATCCCATGAACTGGCCACAACATGGATCAGTCCCGACAGGTCCTTTTGCATCAATCGACCCGGAACAGGAAAAACCTGGATGATGGAGCACGTTTTTCATCCAAAGGATCAAATACTGATTTGCGTCAGCGCATGCGGTGCGTCGATATGTCATTGCTTAGTTCAGCGACCGAATCCTCGCTCGCAAAGCCGTTGTCCCGACATGAAGAAAACAACCGGCACCCCGACCAAAGGGGGCGCACAGCCTTGCTACACCAAAAGTCGCGGATGACAATCAAGGAAATCAACATGTCGATGACGTTCAAACTGGGCGCGACACTGAGTGCCGTGCTTCTCGCTTCTTCTGCCTATGCGGAGACATCCGCAACCGCGTTCACGGACCTGAACCTGCGTGCGGGGCCTGCGGTGTCGTATCAGATCATCGGGGTGATACCCGCCTCGCAGGCCGTCAGGGTCGATGGCTGCCTCGAGGCGTCCAACTGGTGCCGTGTCTCTTATGGCGGGATGGATGGCTGGGCTTCGGGCGAATACCTGACAGCCATGGTCGAGTCCCCGATCTATGCCAATCGGGAGCGGCTGGCCGTCCAGACTGTCACCTATGAGAAAAGCCCTGATGCCGCGATTGGCGGCGGCGTGACCGGTGCGGTTGCGGGTGGTCTTGTTGGCGGGCCATTTGGCGCCGTGATCGGTGCCGCGATCGGCATGGGGATCGGTTCTGCTGCAACCCCAAGCGAGCGCGTGACGACCTATGTCACGGAAAACCCGGTCGAGCCGATCTATCTGGATGGTGAGATCGTCGTGGGCGCGGGCATCCCCGAAGCCGTGACCCTGACCGAAGTCCCGGAGAGCGAATTCTATTACGCCTATATCAATGGCAACCGCGTTCTGGTGGAGCGCGAACAGCGCCGCATCGTCTATATCGTTCGGTGAGCGCAGGTTCCAGAACCTGAAATCCTAGACAGAAAAGGCGGCCCGGTGTTCCGGGCCGCCTTTTCCTTATGGCAGTCTGAAGCGGCAGCAGACAAGAGGCGCTGAACGTCAGGCGCGCTCCCGAGCTTGACTTCAGTATGCCCGCACAAGCGTTGTGATCCGGCGCACTGCGACGCGGCGGTTCCTGCGCTCGGCGCTCTGGGTCGGGATCTTCAGGAAGCGTTCGCCATATCCCTGAACGATCATGTTCTCGGCCCTCACTCCGAAATATTCGCTGAAGGCCAGGGCCACGGATTCTGCCCGGCGGTCGGACAGCAGAAGATTGTATCCCGCATCCCCGATGGCGTCCGTATGACCTTCGACAAGGAACAGTTCGGTCGGGTTGTCGCGAACAAGTTCGCGCATCAGCAGGCCCATTTCGCGCAGCCGTTCGGCCTGCGCGGGCTGAATGGCGGCGGAATTCGTCTCGAATGTGATCCCGCCCAGATTGATCTCGGGGGCCAGCTCGCGCACTTCCACGATCTCGCGCACCTGGCGCAGGCTGAAACCGCGGCCCAAGTCGCGCCGGTCGGCGGCGAGCAGTGCCAGCCTCAGGCTTTCACGGTCGGTGGCGGTCTGATAATCGATCGTGTCGCGGATCGGGGGCGGCAGATCTCGGACGATCACGGGCGCGAAACTGCGCGTGTCGTCGATCAGCAGGTATTCCCGTCCATCCGGTTCGATGCGGACGCGGCGCAGCGCGCGGCCATTGACATCGCGCACTGTAATGATCCGCGTGCCGTCTTCGCGGATCAGCACGGTCCGGGTTGACCCGTCGGCAAAGCGCTCCGTGCGCACTTCGGAGCCGGGGACACGCAACAAGGCGTCATCATCCTTCAGCACGGTATAGGTTCCCGCGTCATCAACAACGATCACCCGGTCGCCAGTCTGTGCCTGGACGCGCTGTCCGTTCAGCAGGATCGCACCTACCACGACCGCACCGAGGGCCAACAAGCCTCCTCGCTCCAGATCGCTCAATCCGCTGTCGCGGGTCGAGGCGGATGCAGAAGTCTGCCCGCCTGCCCTGCGTGCCAGTTCCTCGGCGCTCCAGTCCCGGAATTCCTCGCTGCTGGAACGCCGTGTCTCCCCGGTCACGACTTCAGACGTCACCTCGGCCGAAGCTTCGGTTTCGGTGTCCGAGCCGGCGAGGGTCGCCTGGGTTTCTTCCTCGGCAAGGGCGTCGGCTGCCGCCTGTGCATCAGCAAGGGCCTGTTCGCGGATGACGGCCATCTCGGCTTCATCTTCCGCCGCGCGGGCTGCATCGGCATCCGCCTCGACCGCAGCGCGCGCTTCGGCCTCGGCCTGCGATGCTGCCGCTTCCTCTTCCTTAAGGGCAGATTCGGCAGCGGCGCGATCAGCGGCTTCTTCTTCCACCTTTTCCGCAAGGGCCGCGCGTGCGCGTGCTTCGGCCTCATCTTCGGCAATCCTGGCGGATGCTTCTGCCTCTGCCTCTGCGCGCGTGGCTTCGGCGGCCTCTTCCTCCAGGGCGGTCACTGCAGCCTCGGATCTGGCTGCGTCTTCTTCTGCGCTGGCCGCAGCTTGTGCTTCAATCTCGGTGGCGGCCGCTTCATCACGCTCTTCGATAAAGAGCACACAGGCCTGAGCGTCGGTTATGCCTGCGTCGATGCAGATCATTGCGGACTCGGGCGAAATGACCAGTGTGTCATCCGCACCTGTAAGTGGCAATTCACCGGCATCATCCGAGCGGACGGAATTGCCGGATTGCGCAATTCCAGGCAGCGGCTGAACCAATGAAAACACCACTAGAATGGCAGTGGTCGATCTGAGCGCGTTCTGTTTCACGGGCGTTTCCAGTTCTGATTGTGGTTGCATGGGAATGTCATGGGTCTTCATCTGACCGGATATGACATTGCTCGGATGGTCCGATGACCAGACCCTCGGTGCGAGTTGTCCGAACCCGTTACAGGATACTGCATATCGATCATTGCCAGACTGATCGAAGTCAGCGCCGACGCAGGAAAACCCTGTATGCCGCAATCAGCCTGCCCCGAGGATCGCTGGTGGCGCGCCGTTCCGTCAGGGCCTGCCCCCGGTTCTCCACCCCAGAAAGGAACACGGAATGTCCCAGTCACGCATCATCGGTCTTGTCGCGCTTGTCCTTGGCGGAGTTCTGCTTTTGCTCGCATGGCGCGCCTCCAATGCCCCGATCGAGCAATTGTCCGAAGCCCTGACAGGCCGGTATACCAACACCACGATGTGGTATCTGCTTGCAGGTATTGCCGGGGTTGTCATTGGTGGCGTGCTGCTCTTGCGGGGCGCGACGCGGACCTGAAGCCGCAGCAAGAGTGCAGGGGCGGGACACGGCATCGCAGGTCGGACCGGTCCCGCATCAGACCCTTGCGGCAGGCTGGACGGGGCGTCGATCTGCTCTGGCGCCATCGACCTTCTGGCATGCCCCAGCGCGCAGGATCATGGCTCTAGTCACCTGATCCGTCAGATCCCATGAAGAAGTTCTGCACCAGGAAGAAGACCAGCAGTGCGAAGCCGATGATCGGGCCGATTCCCGGAAGTTTCATCTTGGTTGGCAGGGCATTGCCTGCTCTCTGCCTTGTGGTGGATTCCGACGGCAGCAAGGCCACGAGGCTCGGAATGGTTGCGCGCGGATCGCGCCCGCCCGCAGGAACGTCATAAAAACGGGCCAGCAGCGCCTCGAGCCGGGTGTGTGCCGCTGTACTGGAAAGGGCTGACAATTCTGCGGCCTCGTCCCACGGGTCGCGCCCCAAACGTGCCAGAGCTGACAGGACGCTGACGGTGTTACCAGCCCGGTCCTGACCAAGATCAGCATAGAGAAAGCCATCGAAAGGGGTGCCCCCCTGACGGAAATCATCCATTCTGGACATGCGATGCGCCCTTTCTGTGAAATCTCGGGCTGTGAGACACAGTGGCCTGCGAGCAGGGCAGTCGTGTCGAACAAGGAGCGTTCCCTGTCATTGCCTGTCTATAGTCGAAAACACATGTTATGCCGCTGATCCAGATCAGTGTCCCTCGCGCTCGGGATATTTTCCGGCTGAAGAACGATCCACTAACGTCGATCAGTTTCGACAGTGATTGTCAGATGTAGGGTGAGATCCAACCTGACGGTCAGATGGTGCCGGATACCTTGATGGATGCGTTACCCGATGGCCCTTATCCAGGATTCACTGCACAAGGATGCCCGAGATGCCACTTATCAATCTGATCATTACCCTTATCGTTGTCGGTGTTCTGCTGTGGCTGGTGAACACCTATGTCCCGATGGATCGCAAGATCAAGTCCATCCTGAACGTAGTCATCGTGATCGCGGTTATCCTGTGGCTGCTCAGTGCGTTCGGCGTTCTGGGCAACATGACCGGGATCCGGGTGGGGGGTTGAAATGCCGCTGCATCATCAAGGGTGAATGCCGCAGCCATGAACGCGCCGCGCAGACATGTCGGGAGCGGTTTTCGAGCGCGCCCAGATGCCCGGTCAGCGCATTTTCGTCCTGACCCGTGACAGGGCGGCCCTACCCGAGAAAGAACCCCGGCGATGGAAACAAGGACGACATGGCGCAGGGTTACCTTCCCCGAGGCGTTTTCTTTGCCCGGGTCAAACGTGATTTTCCCTGCGGGCGACTATGACCTCGTCACCGAGGAAGAACGCCTGCAAGGGCTGACTTTCGACGCCTATCGCCGCACAAGCGCGTTCCTGGAAGTCGCGGCCGACCCGCACTTTCCCGGCCGAAGGGAGCTTCGTCCCGTCACGGAGGCTGATCTGCATCAGGCTCGCGGTCATGCGCGCGGTCTGGCAGCAGGTTCACCGCGTTGCTCAGATGCGGACGTTGTCCCGCGAAAGGAAACAACATGAATGCTCCCGAATGGCCGATACCCGGCATTGTCGGCATGGCCCTTGGCGGCGCGATCATCGCCGTTGTCGGCTTCACCTCGGCCGGCTGGATGACAGGTTCTCACGCTGATACCATGGCAAAGCGAATGGGACGCGATCAGGTGATGGCTACCATGGTGCCAGTCCGTGTAGAGCGATCCCGCGCCGACCCCGAGCGCATGGGCCATCTTGAGAGCATTCGGCAGGCCTCCGGCACCGGCAGGCGCGATGCGCTGATGATAACGGGGTAGGCGACAATGCCCTGCAGCCAGACCCCTGAGTGTGATCTTGCAGCAGCCTGCCTGACGGCGCTTGACCTGCAGACCAACTGATTCCAGAGAGTATCGAGACCGAAAATGCCCATACTGCGAGCGGATACCCTGGCTGCTGCGTCCCCTGGCTCCCTGTCTGATGGCGCCATGGCAAAGGGTCTGGACCACAGACCCGAAGCCGGGCAGATCGACGGGAATGCCACCTCCGCGCGGTTCGGGACAACTGTCGGTCCAGCAGAAACAGACCCACCTGATGGCAACAGCCAGATCCGCGAACGCAACGGGATCTGGGTCGTCACGATCGGTGGCATCTGGCGCGGGGACTATATCAAGCGCGAGCATGCGGCGGCCGCGGTCAAGGCCGCTGGGCACGACACGCAGCGAGAGCACAGATGACCCGGCGTACAGCACCGCGCCACATCCTTTCATCCGATAGCTGCAGGGTTCGACCATGCTGATACGCCTTGGATGCCGGCTGGAGTTCCGGCTCCTGCAGCCAACCCCGCTGATTGCGATGCTGAACGTCCATTACACACGCTTCAACGATGTGGTGCAACAGGATGATCTTGTCGCCGATCCCGGCATTCCGCTGGCCGGATACAGGGATGGCTTTGGCAACTGGTGCACACGCATGTTGGCCCCGGCCGGTGATTTCGTACTGTCGTCGAATGGGGTCTTTCGCGATACGGGTCAACCTGACCCTGTTGCCCTCTCGGCGCATCAGCATGAGGTGCAGGAACTGCCCTTCCATACGCTCGTCTATCTGCTGGGCAGCCGCTATTGCGATACGGATCTGCTCTCGGAGCAGGCATGGCAGATGTTTTCGCAAGGCGAAGCCGGATGGGCGCGGGTGCAGCGGATCTGCGATTTCGTCCAGACGCATGTGACATTCAACTATCAACACGCGAAAGCGACGCGAACAGCCTCACAGACGCTTGCCGAAGGCGTGGGCGTGTGCCGCGACTTCGCGCACCTGGCCATCACGCTGTGCCGCTGCATGAATATCCCTGCGCGCTACTGCACCGGCTATCTGAGCGACATCGGCGAGCCGCTTCCGCACCCGGCAGGCGATTTCGCCGCCTGGATGGAAGTGTATCTGGACGGCCAGTGGCACATGTTCGACCCGCGCAACAATGCCCGCCGCTACGCGCGGTTCCTGGTCGCGCGCGGCCGCGATGCCGCCGATGTGCCCCTGACCCAGACCTTCGGCCCAGCCACCATGACAGGCTTCGAGGTCTGGACGGATGAGATCCCGAATGCTGATCCACCCCCGCTGACGGGGCAAGAGCCGACCCATGACTGACCGGCCGGTGGATCTGGACGCATGCCGCAGCCTCGACAACCAGATTGCCGTTGCCTTCAGGCGTCATGCCTCCGGGGCGTGCGGTGCCGATCATCTGGCCATTGCGCCTGTGCGCGCGGCCCTTCATGCGCAGATGCATGCGGGACCGGCGGATAGCTGGCCAGACACGACACAGAAGGCCGTTTTCCTGATCGAACGCTACGCAAGGACAGCTGAATCTCGGGGCAGCCAGATACAAATTCTCATACGGCGCGCGTTATGTGATATAGCTCGCCTGACCCGACGCGAGGAGCGCATGCCATGACCACCCCCCATCCGGACAACGTCTCACCTGCCAGATCTCCGCGAGATGTGCCGACGCAGCGTGCCTGCCTGCGCTGCAAGGTCCCGTTTCAAAGCGAAGGCTTTGGCGAACGGGTCTGCCCGCGCTGCAAGGGGTCGGCCATCTGGAAATCGGGCTCACCTCCGCGCGGCGACGGCGGGCGTCAGCGCTGACCATGTCCGACATCCGTATCATCCACAAGACGGTGTATTCGTATCAGTCTCCGGTGTCGCTCGGCCCGCACCGGATGATGCTGCGCCCCAGAGAGACGCGCGAACTCAAGCTGCTGTCCTTTGATCTGACCATATCTCCCGAGGCCGATGTCACATGGGCCCAGGACGTCGCCGGCAATTCTGTCGCGACGGCCAGTTTTCAGGACATGTCGGATCATCTGGTGATCGAAAGCAGGCTCACACTTGCAATGAGCGCGCCACACTGGCCGGTTTTCGCAATCGCAGCCTCGGCACAGACCTATCCCTTCCGCTATTCAGACGAGGACTGGACAGACCTTGGCGCGCTGGCGCTACCGCAATATGTTGATCGCACGGGGCGGTTGTCAGACTGGGTCGAGCGCTTCGTGATGCGGCGTCCCACCGACACGCTCTCGTTACTCAAGGACGTCAGCAACGGGGTGTCCGGACAGGTCGCCTATCAGAGCCGCGAGGACATGGGCACGCAAGGTCCGCTGGAAACCCTGGACCGCGGCTGGGGATCGTGCCGCGACTTTGCGGTGCTGTTTGCCGAAGCTGTCCGCACGCTGGGCTTCGGGGCGCGAATCGTGTCTGGGTACATGTTCGATCCGGCACACAGCCTTGTGGGGTCGGCAGGACAGGGATCGACCCATGCCTGGGTCGAGGTATTTGTTCCCGGTGCGGGCTGGATATCCTTCGACCCGACCAACCGCGCGGTCGGCGCCGCCAATCTTGTCCCAGTGGCAGCCGCGCGCCACATCACCCAGGTTGCGCCGGTAACCGGGAGTTTCCTGACCTTGCAAGGGGATCTGGCACACATGGATGTCGCAATCACTGTCGCAGCCCTGGGCGCCTGACAACTGCCGCCCTGACAGGCTTCCGGCCCGACGGGTATGCTCTCTGTCGAACGGGGGAATACACGCCCTGGACTGGTCCGGCTGATACCGACTTGCCGTTGGACACCCATCCAGTCGTGGCCGGTGCCCTTTGGAGTATCTGACTACCAGTGCCGAGGGCTACCACTCCTGGAGCCTCGACGAGATCGAGGCATACGGGAAGGCCCACCCCTTCGGCAGCTTGGCGCGCCTTGCGCTCGCGCTGGCGCTCTACACCGGCCAGCGCCGGTCCGACCTTGTGCGGTTCGGGCGGAAGGACGTCCGCGAGGATGAGGAGGGCGTGCTCTGGATCGGGTTCACCCAGCACAAGGGTCGCAATCTCCATCCGATCACGCTGGAAATCCCGATCATCCCCGAACTGCAGCGCTACCTTGCGGATGACCGGGTGGAGGAGGCGACCTCCCTGCCGAGCGAATACGGCAAGTCGTTCACGGCAGCCGGATCCGGCAACCGGTTCCGCAAATGGTGCGACGCAGCCGGCCTCGGTCACTGCTCGGTCCACGGGCTGCGGAAGGCGGCTTCAGCGAGGCTGGCCGAGTTCGGCTACAGCGAGTTCGAGATCATGGCGATGACGGACCACCAGACGTCGAAGGAGGTCACGCGCTACACCAAGGGGCGTCCCAGAAACTGCGTGCCGCCAGCGCTCTCGCGAGGCTCACGCAACCGCGCGAAACTGCAAAGAGTGTCCTACCTTTCGCAGCCCGTCCAAGCGGTGGGACACTTTTGTCCCACAACCAGCGAGAAAACATAAGATTTTCAAGGAAATGGCAGCCCGTAGGGGAATCGAACCCCTCTTTCCAGGTTGAAAACCTGGCGTCCTAACCGATAGACGAACGGGCCAGCGCTCGTGTGTCGGGCTTTTAGGCAAAGCTGCTGCACAGTGCAAGAGGATTTGTCATCATTTTTTAACCCCGGGGCGCACTCAACCCATGGGAAAGGCTGCGTCCTCCAGGCGCAGCTGGGGGCGCTGTCTGCCGCCCCAGGTATTGACTTCGATTCGGCCTGCAAGATGAACCCGCCGCCCTTCTGCCGCGGCAAGACGCGGGCCAAGGTCGGACTCGAAGGCCCGGAAGGCGACCGCATCCACAGGGGCGGCCTGGCCGTCATCGAAGCGCAGCCGCAGATGACTCTCGCCGATCTGGCGCAGCGAGTGTATCCGCATGTCTGGAAAGGCAAAACGCGGGGCCGGGGCGGCCGCGCCGAAGGGGCCTGCAGCCTCCAGATGTTCGATCATCTCGAGTGTCAGGCCGCCCGGCATCAGCACACCGTCAAGCCGCAACTGCGCGGCACCACCCCCTCCTGCGCCTTGCTGTGCCAGCAGTTCGGCCAGTCGCCCCATGGCCTCGTCCAGTCGCGCGCGCTCAAGCGTCAGCCCCGCCGCCATCCTGTGGCCACCGCCCTTGAGCAGCAGCCCTTCACGCTCCAGCCGATGCACGGCCGCGCCCAGATCCACTCCGGCAACCGAGCGGCCCGATCCCTTGCCCTCGTCCCCATCCAGCGCGATGACGATCGCGGGCCGGCCCGCGGCTTCCTTGAGGCGTGCCGCCACGATTCCGATCACCCCCGGATGCCAGCCCTCCCCGGCCGCCCAGACCAGCGGCCCGTCAAGGCCGCGCGCCTCGGCTTGTGCAAGTGCCGCTGCGCGGACACTGGCCTCGACCTCACGGCGCTCGGCATTGAGCTGTTCCAGACGCTCTGCCATGGATGCGGCCTCGGCCGGATTATCGCAGGCCAGCAGCCTTGCGCCCAGATCCGCCGCGCCCAGCCGCCCCCCCGCATTGACCCGTGGCCCCAGCACGAAGCCCAGATGATAGGCGCCCGGCGCCGTGTCGAGGCGCGCCACATCGGCCAGTGCGCGCAAGCCCACGCGCTCGCGCCGCGCCATCACCCGCAACCCCTGCCGCACAAAGGCCCGATTCACGCCGATCAGCGGCGCGACATCCGCAACAGTGGCCAGCGCCACCAGATCGAGCAGCGCCATCAGGTCGGGCGCCGTTGCGCCAGCCGCACGCATCTGCCGGTTGGCTTCGACCAGCATCAGGAAAACAACGCCAGCCGCGCAAAGATGGCCCAGATCGCCGGTTTCGTCCTGCCGGTTGGGATTGACCACGGCATAGGCAGGCGGCAGGGTTTCGCCGCCCAGATGGTGGTCGAGCACGATCACATCCGCGCCCTGCGCCGCAGCGATCGGCGCGTGGCTGAGCGTGCCGCAATCGACGCAGACAATCAGCCCGTGATCGCGCGCGAGCGCCGCCATGGCGGGCGCGTTCGGACCATAGCCCTCCTTGATCCGGTCGGGGATGTAGAGTGTAACAGACTGGCCCAACGCGCGCAGCCAGACCATCAGCAGCGCCGCCGAAGCCCCGCCATCCACGTCGTAATCGGCGAAAATCGCGATCCGCTCGCGCGCCCTGACAGCTTGCAGAAACCGCGCGGCAGCGCGCTCCATGTCACGCAGGATGCGCGGGTCTGGAAGCAGATCGCGCAAGGCAGGGGCGAGGAATTGCGCGGCTGCATCCGCCTCGACTCCTGCCCGTGCAAGAACCGCACACACGGCGAGCGGCAGGCCTGTTGCCTGCGCAAGAGCGTCACGCGCGCGCTCCTGCGCCGGTTCCGGGCCAACCCAGCGCTGCCCCAGCATCGAGGCATCGACTCCCAGATAGGCGGTCCTGTCCGTCATCCGTGCAGACTATCGGTCGCGGCACTGACTGTCACGCCGGTGCACCGCGACCGCGCCACTGCCGGATCCGCCGGAAAACCGGCCTCTGGTTTCATCGCGCCCAAGATATCCAAATCATCCGGTCCATGACCGAGAACGGGTCTCAGACCGGCGTCCTATAGCTCATGCGCCGCACCGAGCCGGTTTTCGAGCGCATCAGCAGGGTGTCGGTTGTCACCCAGCCCGGTTCGGTGCGGATTCCCTGCACGATCGAGCCATCGGTAACGCCTGTCGCCGCGAAGATGACATCGCCAGTCACCATCTCGTCTCGGGTATAGACGCGGTCGAGATCCTCGATCCCGGCGCGGCGCGCGCGACCGATCTCATCTTCGTTGCGGAACAGGAGCTTGCCATAGATCTGTCCGCCCATGCATTTCAGCGCCGCGGCCGCAAGCACCCCTTCGGGCGCCCCACCCGAGCCCATATACATGTCAATACCCGTGATCTGTGGCTCCGCGCAGTGAATCACCCCGGCCACGTCGCCATCCATGATCAGCCGGATGGCCGCACCGGTCGAGCGGATATCGGCGATCATCGCTTCATGGCGCGGACGTTCGAGAACGCAGACAGAAATATCCTCAGGCGCGCAGCCCTTGGCGCGGGCGAGCGCGCGGACCCGTTCCGAGGCGCTCATCTCCAGCGTTACGGTGTCGGGCGCATAGCCCGGCCCGATGGCGAGCTTCTCCATATACACATCAGGCGCGTGCAACATCGTCCCGCGGGGCGCCATGGCAATGACGGTCAGCGCATTGGGGAAATCCTTGGCGGTCAGCGTGGTACCCTCCAGGGGGTCCAGTGCGATATCCACTTCCGGCCCCTCGCCACTGCCAACCTCCTCGCCGATATAGAGCATCGGCGCCTCGTCCCGCTCGCCCTCTCCGATCACGACGACACCGCGAATGTCGAGCAGGTTCAGCTGGCGGCGCATGGCATCGACAGCGGCCTGATCGGCAGCCTTCTCGTCACCACGCCCGACCAGCCGGGCCGAGGCGAGTGCTGCGGCCTCGGACACGCGGGCAAGGCCCAGTGACAGCATGCGGTCGTGAAATTCCGGTGGCGTATTCATGTCTGGCGTCCCTCGTCAGCGATCTGAATCCTGTCTAGCGGCAAAGCAGGACATGGCACAAGCATTTGTATCCGTTGATGCGCCAATCCCAATATCGGCGCAATGCACTCAGTCTTCCTCGATGGCCAGCGCGACAGGGTCGCCCATGACCACGCCGGTCCGCATTGCAAGCGCGATCGCGTGGTCGATTGCATCGCGCGTGGTCTTGTGCGTGATGATCAGCACTGGCGCACGGGTGTCCTGATGGCCGTACTGGCGCATCCGGTTGATCGAGACCCCGGCATTGCCCAGCGCCTCGGCCACCTTGGCCAGCGCGCCGGGCTTGTCCAGCAGCCCCATGCGCAGATACCAGGGCTTGGAGCCCATCGCCTTGGCCGAGAAGGCCGCCTCGAGGGTGTGGGCGGGTTGACCGAAGACCGGCAGGCGCAGCCCGCGGGCAATGTCGATCACATCGCCCATGACGGCGCTGGCCGTCGGTCCAGCCCCGGCTCCGGGGCCGCGCAGGATGATCTGCTCGACGGAATCGCCATCGATCACCACCATGTTGGTGCCACCCTTGAGCTGCCCGAGCGGAGAGTCGGCGGGCACGAGGCAGGGTGTCATCGACTGCTCGAGCCCCCGCCCGGTCATCTGCGCCACACCCAGCAGCTTGATGCGCAGGCCCAGATCAGCCGCAGCGCGAATATCCTCGATGGAGATCTGCTCGATCCCGCCCAGGGTGATGGCGTTAAAATCGGGGCGCGTGCCAAAGGCGATGGCGCTGAGCAGCGTGAGCTTGTGCGCCGCGTCTATGCCGCCCACATCCAGCGTGGGGTCGGCCTCCAGATAGCCAAGCTGATTGGCCTCTTCGAACACGGTCTCGTAGGGCAGGCCCGCATCTTCCATCCGCGTCAGGATGTAATTGCAGGTGCCGTTCATCACGCCCTTGATGCGGGTGATCCGGTTCCCGGCCAACCCCTCGGCCAGCGCCTTGACCACAGGGATACCGCCTGCGACCGCCGCCTCGAAACGCAGCGCCACCCCCGCCGCCTCTGCTGCCTCGGCCAAGGCCTGCCCGTGAATCGCGAGCAGTGCCTTGTTGGCAGTGACCACATCCTTGCCCGCGGCAATCGCGGCCTCTGTCAGGGCTTTCGCAGGGCCGTTCTCGCCGCCCATGAGTTCGATGACAAGATCGACATCCGCCCGTCGCGCAAGAGCCACCGGATCATCTTCCCAGGCATAGGCCGAGATATCGACCCCACGGTTGCGGGTGCGCGAGCGCGCCGAGACAGCGACGATCTCGATCAGCCGACCGGCGCGACGGGTGATGAGGGCACCGTTTGTCTGGACAATCCGCACAAGTCCCGTGCCGACCGTGCCAAGCCCGGCGATGCCAAGGCGCAAGGGAGTGCTCATGTCTGGGGCTCCATCTGGTGCGGGCGATCTCGGCGTCCTGTTAGCGGGTCGCAGGCGGGCTTGCAATCAGGCGACGGCCACTCAACGGGCAAGGGCGGTGATTTGGCGCAACAGCAGCGCGCGCGAGATCTCGCCAACATGGACATGCGCCAGCATCCCCTGCTTGTCCAGGAACAGTGTGACCGGAAGCCCGATGGTGCCATAGTGCCTGGCCAGCGCACCCGGCGGGTCCAGCGCGACATGCGCCGCACTGATGCCATTGCGCTGCAGATAGCTGCGCACGATGTCGGCGTCTTCGCCCTGCGATGCCAGCAGGAATGTCACATCCGTGTGGGCCTGTGCCAGCTCGGCCAGCATCGGCAACTCGCGCCGGCAGGGCGGGCACCATGTGGCCCAGAGGTTCACGACCAAAGGTTTGTCCGCGCGCGCGGCGAAGTCGAACACGGTGCCGTCCAGCATCGCGAACTGCATCTGCGGTGCGGGGACAGGCGGGCGGTCCGACAGGTCGAGAACCAGCGCAAGCCAGACGACCATCCCCAGCCACAGCGCGCCAAAGGCGGGCACGGGTGACAGCCCCCGCCGCAGGGCGAGACCGCTGACAACCGCAACGGCAAGCGCAGCCCCAACAGGCGAGAATCCCCCCTGCCAGACAGCGAAGACCGTCCATGGCTCGGCCAGGAACACTTTCGGAAACTGAGCGACATGGCCCAGCCGCGCGCCGATCAGCCCCCACAGAACCGCGCGCCCGGCCCAGGGCGACAGGTCGGGTTGCCGGGCAATGCGCGCGATGACCTCTGCAGCAAACAGGAAAGCCGCGATACCCGCCAGCGCTGCAAAGCGGTCCCATCCCAGCACCAGGGGTCCGATCTCGATCGCGGTCATCTGTCCTCGCCTTTCGTGCCGGGCATATCGGCGCAGGCGCAGGGATTGTCCAGCGCTCGAAGCTCGGACGCGGCTTGCGCTATGTCCCGAGCTTCGCCGCATCGCGGGCGAGTGCCTCGCGCGTGGCGTTGCGCCGATACCAGAGTGTGATGGCCGTCGAGGTGAGCACGATGAACAGCGAATAGAGCACGGGGATCAGCAGCACTTCCTGTTGCATGGCACCGGTGAAAGTGAGCGTGATTACCAGCACGGCAAGCGGGCCGTTCTGGATGCCGGTTTCAAGCGAAATCGTGCGCGCGCGATTCGTGTCCTGCCCCAGTCCGCGCGCGACCCAGTAGCCGAACAGCATGCCGGTCAGGCCGATGCCGATGGTCGCGACATAGATCGGAAAGCCGGTATCCAGCAGCAACTGGTAGTTTCGGGGCACCCAGCTTGCGATCAGGAACAGGATCACCACCACCCCCATGAACGACCCGATCAGCTCGATGGTTGCGCCGATATTGGGGTTTGCCTTGCGCAGGATCATTCCGATGATCGTCGGCACCAGCAGCACGACGAGTATCTGCGCAACATTTCCCGGCGGGATGGCGTATTCGCCCGAGACCCCCGCCAGTCCGCCATAAAAGCTCAGCAGCAGCGGCACCATGATGACCGCCGCGAGGGTCGAGACGGTCGTCATCATGATCGAGAGCGCGAGCACCGCCTTGGAAAAATAGGCAAAGATGTTCGAGGTGGTGCCCCCTGGCATGCAGGCGATCAGCAAAAGCCCCACGATCAGCGCCGGGGGCAGGCCAAGCAGAATGGCCAGCATGAAGCCCAGAAACGGCATGACCGCGAACTGGCTGAGCAGGCCTACCAGAATGCCCTTGGGCTTGCGGAAGGCGATCATGAAGTCGCGCGGGGTCATCGAGGCGCCCATGCCCAGCATGATGACCATCATCATGATCCCGAGCAGAGTGGTTTCCAGTTCGGTCAGCATGGCTCAGGCTCCCTTTGCGAATTCTGCGCGTACCTCGGCCTTGAGGTCCTTGCGCAGGATCTTTCCGATCGGCGATTTCGGCAATTCGTCACGGATAACGACCGATTTCGGCACCTTGTAGGCGGCCAGATGCTTGCGGCAATGCGCAATGACCTCTTCCTTTGTCACGGTTCCGGCCGCGTCGGGGTTCTGCACCACATAGGCGCGCACCGCCTCGCCGGTGTTCTTGTCGGGGACGCCGATGACCGCAGCTTCCAGCACGTTCTCGAGCCCGGCAAGGCAATCCTCGACCTCGTTGGGATAGACATTGAAACCCGAGACCAGGACCATGTCCTTCTTGCGGTCCACGATGGTCAGATACCCGTCCTTGTCCATCACGGCGACATCGCCGGTGAAGAACCAGCCGTTCTGCATGGATTTTTCGGTCTCGTCAGGCCGGTTCCAGTAACCGCGCATCACCTGCGGCCCCTTGACAAGCAATTCTCCGGGCTCGCCCTCCGCCACAGGCTCGACCTTGTCATCGACAAGCGCGACATCCGTTCCCGGCACCGGCACGCCGATCGAGCCGATGCGCATGGACTGCTCCAGCGGGTTGAAGCTGACCAGGGGCGCGGTCTCGGTCAGCCCGTAGCCTTCCGCCACGCGGGTGCCGGTGATCCTGTGCCAGCGTTCGGCGACGGCATGGTGCAGCGCCGTGCCGCCTGCGATGGCCGCCTTGAGTGTCTTGGGCGGGAAGGCCGCGAACCATTCCTCGTTCATGAGCCCGTTGAACAGCGTGTTCACACCTGTCACCCATGTCACCGGATAGTTCTCGAGCGCGCGCTGGATGTTCTGCACCGGGCGGGGCGAGGGCACCAGGATATTTCGCGCACCAAGCGCGAAGAAGGTCATCAGATTGGCCGTGAAGGCAAAGATGTGATAGAGCGGCAGCGCGGTCAGGACGCAGTCTTCACCGCTCATGTGCCGCCCGCCCATGGCCTTGACCTGCTCGAGATTGGCCAGGATGTTGCCATGCGTCAGCATCGCGCCCTTGGCCACGCCGGTCGTGCCGCCGGTGTATTGCAGCAATGCCAGATCCTCGGGGCCGATCTGGTCCCAATCGGTCACTTTCGGCAATTTGCGCCCGATCCGCAGCGCGTCGCGGATGCGCAGCACCGGCACACCCAGTTTCGGCACTGGCGGCAGGGAACGTGTCCAGACCTTCTGCACCCCGCGCACGATGGTCTCGGGGATGCGCGGGAAGAATTCGGGCACCCCGGCGAGGACCACATGGCGGATGCCGGTCTTGGGGATGACCTCGGTCAGCTTGTCGGCAAACATGTCGCAGATGACCAGAACCTCGGTGCCCGAGTCATTGAACTGGTGGATCATCTCGGAGGGTGTGTAGAGCGGGTTGGTATTGACCAGGACACCGCCTGCCTTGAACACGCCGAAGGCCGCGACCGGATAGGCAAGACCGTTGGGCATCTGCACTGCCACCCGCGCGCCCGGTTCAAGCCCGCAATGGTGGCGCAGGAAGGAGGCGAAGGCGTCCGACATCGCACCCACCTGCGAAAACCGCAAGGTTCCGTTCATCCCGTTGGGCACGACGCAGGTAAAGGCGGGACGTCTGCCGAAACTCTCGCAGGTCGCGGCCACCAGAGCCGCCAGCGAAGGATGCGCGGGCGCTGGCAGGTCCGGGGAAATATCTTGTCCGTAGGCGGCCAGCCAGGGCCGGGGTGTGCGTTCTTTCACGGTTATTCCTCCCTTTCCGGCAGCTTGGCCGGATCTCCGATCCTACCAAAGCCCAGCCGCGCGCATCGCACAAGGGCTGACGTGAGGGAGCGAGGGTTGAAAACCCTGCGTCACAAGACAGATCGCACCTCGGCAGTGCGTTGCGGCAAACGGCTCCGTGGCCCGGAGACGGGGCCTGTCTCGCGAGTCTTTCTTGCCATTGTTACATGATTTCCCTATCCCGGGTCTTCACGCAACGCGCCCCGAAACAGGAGACCCACATGCCCGATCGCGTTTTTCAGGCCTATGGGATTGACCGCTGGTCGAAAGGCATGTTCGCGAAGCTGGAGAACGGCGATCTCGGGCTGGTGAACCCCGCCCGCCCCGATGCGCCCCCGGCCAGCCTGCCCGAATTGCTGCACAACCTTGACGCACGCGGAATCCATACCCCTGTTCTGGTGCGTGTGGGTGCATTTCTGCGCCGGGAACTGGAACGTCTGAACCACGCCTTCGCCCGCGCCATCGCCGCGAACGACTACAAGGCGCCCTATCGCGGGGTGTTTCCGATCAAGGTGAACCAGCAGGCCGAGGTGATCGACCGGATCGTGGATTACGGGCGGCCCTACAGCTTCGGGCTGGAGGCGGGCTCCAAGCCTGAACTGATCCTGGCGCTGTCGCGTGATTTGCCCAAGGATGCCCTGCTGATCTGCAACGGCATAAAGGATGCCGAATTCATCCGGCTGGGCATTCTGGCCCGCAAGGCGGGGATCAACTGCGTTCTGGTCATCGAAAGCCCCGGCGAGGCCGATACCGTCATTGCCGAGGCCAGGCGCCTTGGCGAGAAACCCGCCCTGGGCGTGCGTATCAAGCTGACGCGGCGGGTGACAGGGAACTGGGCAGATTCATCTGGCGACCGCTCGACCTTTGGCCTGACCACCAAGGAAGTGGTCGATCTGGTCGAAAAGCTGCGCGCTGCCGACATGCTCGATTGTCTGGTGCTGCAACATGCCCATCTGGGCTCTCAGGTGCCAAGGATGATGGATATTCGTCAGGCCGTGGATGAAGCCTGCCGCTTCTATACCGAGCTGCGTCGCCTGGGTACACCGCTGACCTATCTCGATCTCGGTGGCGGCCTTGGCGTCGATTACACCGGCGAGGCGCGTGCGTCAGAGAACTCGATCAACTACACGATGGACGAATATTGCTTCAATATCGTCGAAACCGTGAAATACCAGATGGACGAGGCCGAAGTGCCGCATCCGATCCTGATCACCGAATCAGGACGTGCGATCGTCGCCTATTCCTCGATGCTGCTGTCGGACATACTCGAAGCCAGTTATTTCGACCGCGCCGATCCCATCGCTCCGGAAGAGGGGGATCATCACATGCTCTCGGACATGGCCGCGATCGTGGAATATCTCTCGCCGCGACGCCTGCAGGAATCGCTCAATGATGCGGAATACTACCGCGAGGAATTGCGCGCGCTCTTCCGACGGGGCGTGATCGATATCGAGCAGGTGGCGCGGGCCGAACAGATCTTCCTGCATGTCGTCCACCGCATCAAGGACATGGTCGCGCAGATCCCCGATCCGCCGCAGGAGGTGCTCGAGGAACTCTCGGCGCATCGCGACATATACCGCGCGAACTTCTCGCTGTTCCAGTCGCTGCCCGATGTCTGGGCGATTGACCAGCTTGTGCCGATTGCGCCCCTGCAACGGCTGAACGAGGTGCCGACTCGCCGCGCGGTACTGTCCGACATCACCTGCGACAGTGATGGAAAGATCGACCAGTTCGTGCTGGGCGACGGCGTAGGAAATGCGCTGCCGATCCATGAATTGCGCGGCGGCGAACGCTATTTCATCGGCGCCTTTCTGGTCGGCGCCTATCAGGAAACGCTGGGCGATCTGCACAACCTGTTTGGCGACACGAACATCGTGACGGTAGATTTCAACGAGGATGGCGTGCTGGAGATCCAGCACGAGGTCGAGGGCGACACTGTGTCCGAGGTCATGGCCTATGTCGAGTATGAGCCGAAACAGTGCCTTGACGCCTTCAAGCGCATTGTCGAGCGTGGCGTGCAGGAGGGCAAGCTCAACCCCTCGCAGCGGCGCATGCTGATGGAAACCTACCGCCATGCGCTGGGCGGTTACACCTATTACGAACATGAGGAGCACACGAATGGCTGACAACAAGGATGTTCTGGTCATCGGCGCGGGCGGGGTGGCCTCGGTGACGCTGCACAAGATGGCGATGAATCGCGACCTCTTTCCGGGGCGAATCGCCGTGGCCAGCCGCACGCTGTCGAAATGCGAGGCGATTGCGGCCTCGGTCAAGGCGCGCACTGGCGAAGGGATCGAGACCTATCAGGTCGATGCCGATGACGTGGCCCAGACGGTCGCGCTGATCGAGACCGTCAAGCCTGCGCTTCTGGTCAACCTCGCACTGCCCTATCAGGATCTGGCACTGATGGAAGCCTGCCTGAAAACCGGCGTGCATTATCTGGACACGGCCAATTACGAGCCTCCGGAGGAAGCGAAATTCGAGTATTCGCACCAGTGGAAACTGCATGACCGCTTCAAGGAGGCTGGTCTGATGGCAACACTGGGTGTGGGCTTTGACCCCGGCGTGACCAGTATTTTCGCGGCCTATGTGCGCAAGCATTACCTGTCCGGCATCCGCCTGATCGATATTCTGGACTGCAATGGCGGCGATCATGGCCACCCGTTCGCGACCAACTTCAACCCCGAGATCAATATCCGCGAAGTCACCGCTGAAGTAAGGCACTGGGAAAACGGTGGCTGGGTCACAAGCCCCGCCATGTCCACCAGGGTCGAGTTCGACTTCGATCAGGTCGGGCCGAAGAACATGTATCTGATGTATCACGAGGAACTGGAATCCCTTGTGACCCATTTCCCCGAGATCGAGCGCGCGCGCTTCTGGATGACCTTTGGCGATGCCTATATCAACCATGTCACGGTGTTGCAGAATGTCGGCATGACCAGCATCGAACCGGTCGAATATGAGGGCCACCAGATCATCCCGCTGCAATTCCTGAAGGCCGTGCTGCCCAACCCGGGCGATCTGGGCGAGCGCACCAAAGGCAAGACCAATATCGGTGACATCATCACCGGCCCTGCGCAGGATGGGTCGGGAGAGAAGACCTATTACATCAACAATATCTGCGACCATGAGGAATGTTACCGTGAGGTCGGCAGCCAGGCTGTCAGCTACACGACCGGCGTGCCTGCCTTCATCGGGGCGGCACTCATGCTGAATGGCACCTGGTCGGGCGCGGGCGTGTTCAACACCGAACAGCTGGACCCCGATCCTTTCATGCAGATGCTCAACGAGCACGGCCTGCCGTGGCAGATCACGGAGCTGTCGGCCCCGGTTGATTTCTGATGGCGATGCAGACCCATGCGGGCGATCCGGGCGCCTTTGCCCGGTTCGACCTGAGACGCGTCCCTTCGCCCTGTTTCGTAGTGGACGAGGCCCGGCTGGAGGCGAATCTGCGCATCCTCGCCGAAATACAGGCGCGGTCCGGCGCAACAGTGCTCTGCGCGCTGAAAGCCTTTTCGATGTGGGAGCTTGCGCCGCTGGTGTCGCGCTACCTGTCAGGCGTCTGCGCGTCCGGTCTGTGGGAGGCGCGGCTGGGGCGCGAGCATTATGGCGGGATCGTCGAGACGTTCTCGGCGGGATACAAACCCGATGAGATGAGCGAGATCATCCGCCTGTCGGATCATGTCGTGTTCAACACGCCCGCCGCCAAGGACCGTTTCGCGGCCATGATCCGCGAGAGCGGAAAGGCGATGCATGTCGGCCTGCGTTTCAATCCCGGCCTGCCGATGGGCGAGGACGCGAAATATGACCCCGCCGCGCCGGGTTCGCGTCTTGGCACACCGCTGGAGCAGATCGACGCCGCCGCGCTTGCCGGGGTGGACGGGCTGCACATGCACACGCTGTGCGAGCAGGACCTCGACCCGCTGCTGGCAATCTGGGACCATATTGCGCCGCGCATCCGCGAGTTTGCCCCGCGCCTGAAATGGATCAATTTCGGCGGTGGCCATCACATCACCCGTTCCGATTACGACCGCGAGGGGCTGATTGCCTTCCTGCGGCGCGTATCTGAGCAAACCGGGCTGCACTGCTATCTGGAACCGGGCGAGGCCGTGGCGCTGGATGCGGGCATTCTGGTGGGTGAAGTGCTGGACATTGTCGAAAATGACGGCCCGAACGCAATTCTGGACATTTCAGCCACTTGCCACATGCCCGATGTGATCGAAGCCCCCTACCGCCCCGCGCTGCTGGGCGAGGGCGGCGACGTGCAGGTACGGCTGGGCGGGCCGAGTTGCCTTGCGGGTGATGTGATCGGGCGCTACGCCTTCGCCCGGACGCCCGAAATCGGCGCGCGCGTGGCCTTTCTCGATCAGGCGCATTACTCGATGGTCAAGACCACAACCTTCAACGGCGTGCGCCTGCCTGCGCTTGCGGTCTGGAACAGCACCAGTGACTCGCTGCGGATCATCCGGCAATTCGATTATCAGGACTTCAAGGGACGGCTCTCGTGATCTTTCTCGACTCTGAACTGACCCATGCCGAACGGGGCCCCGACGCGCTGTTCCATGTCATTCCGATGCCACTGGAAAAGACCGTTTCCTACGGTTCTGGAACGACGAATGGCCCGGCGGCACTGATCGCGGCATCAGACCAGCTTGAAAGGCTGTGGCGCGGGAGCGAGCCTTGCGCGAAAGGCATCTGCACAACGCCCCCCATTGATTGCAGCCAGCCGCTGGACGAGGCGCTCGCCGCGCTGAGCGCACGGGTCGAGGGGGTCGTGCGCGCGGGCAGTGTGCCGGTCACACTGGGGGGCGAGCACAGCCTGACATGGGGCGCGGTCACGGGGGTGCAACGCGCATTGGGCCGCCCCGTGGGTATTGTCCAGATTGACGCCCATGCCGATCTGCGCCGCGCCTATCAGGGCTTCCGGCACTCTCATGCCTCGGTCATGCAACTGCTGGTCGAGGAAGAAGCTTGCCCCTTGGCGCAATACGGTGTGCGGGCCCTGTGCCAGGAAGAAGCCGACTGCCGCACGCGCAACAAGGTCATTTTCATTGATGCCGAAGAGCTGGTGACAGGCAATATCCATGAGATCACCCTGCCCGATGATTTCCCCGAAGATGTCTATATCAGTTTCGATGTCGATGGGCTGGACGCGCAGATCATGCCGGCCACAGGCACACCGGTTCCGGGGGGGCTGGGCTATTACCAGTCGCTGGCGCTGGTGCGTTCGAGCCTGAAGGGGCGGCGCTGTGTCGGGCTGGACGTGGTGGAGTTGGCCCCCATTGAGGGCTGGGACGTCTGGGATTTCACTGCAGCGCAACTGACCTATGCGCTGATGGGAATCGTTGTGGATGCTGCACGGGCGTGAGTGCGCGACGTGAACATGTGGGGGGGCTGTCTGCCCCCCCACA
>SKYA01000031.1 GCA_007128135.1 Paracoccaceae bacterium
CAACTGGCCTCGACCCGGATCGGGACGTCCGCGCGCAGCACCTCGCCCCAGGGAAACCTGCGTGCGCGCTTGTCGAGCTGCGCCAGATGCAGTGCGCGAAACGACCCGATCCGCACCAGAACGCGGCTTGCGCCCCTGAGCCTGATATTTGCCCGCCAGATATCGTGCCAGCCGCCCCTTGTCTCGACGCCGCCTGCCACCGGCACGGGCGTGGTCAGACCCAGCGCGCCCGCCTCTTCGGCAAGTGCAGGCTCCAGTCCCGGCAGACAGGCAAGGAATATCGGAAAACCATCTGACATGCTGCATCCGATAGGCCGGAACGCAGCACGATGCGAGGGGAAAATGGCCTAGGCCAGCGCGTCCATCTTGCGGGCAAGCCTGATGTCCAGATCCGACAGCCCGTCGATATCATGGGTCGAGAGCGTGACGCTGACCATCTTGTAGACATTGACCCATTCGGGGTGGTGGTCCAGCTTTTCGGCCCAGAGCGCGACCTGGGTCATCCAGCCAAAGGCCGTCACGAAATCGGCGAAGACGAATTCCTTGCGGATTGCATCGCGCCCCTCGACAAGCCGCCAGCCGGCCGAAAGAAGCGGGTCCAGCACGCTGCGATCGGTCAGTTTCTGTGCCATGCGTCGGTCTCCTCAGTTGTCCTTCCTGAAAGGCGCAAACTCCGCGAGTGTCTCCATCTCGCGACTGATGGCGCGGCGTTCCTGATCCAGATAGCGCGCGACGGCGTGATGAAAACCGCTCTCGGGGAAGTAGTGCAACGAGTGGATCTCCGACGGCAAGTAGCCGCGCGCGAGCTTATGGGTGCCCTGGGCACCTGCCTCCACCCGTCCCAGGCCGCTTGTGATCGCGAAGTCCATGGCCTGATAGTAGCACAGTTCGAAATGCAGGCAGGAATGGTCTTCGATCGCGCCCCAGTAGCGGCCGTAAAGCGTGTCGCGCGCGATGAAGTTCAGCGCGCCTGCGACAGGTCGCCCGTCGCGTTCGGCCAGAACCAGCAGAACATCGTTGCGCATCCGTTCCTGCACCGCGTCGAAAAAGGGGCGGGTCAGATAGGGGGTGCCCCATTTGCGCGCGCCCGTGTCCTGGTAGAAGGTCCAGAACGCGTCCCAATGGACGGGTTCGAGTGCGTCGCCGGTGAGGTGGCGAATTGTGCCGCCGAAGCCCTGCGCCGTGGCGCGTTCCTTGCGGATGGTCTTGCGCTTGCGTGACGAGAGCGCGGCAAGAAAGTCGTCAAAACGGCCATAGCCGGGGTTTTCCCAGTGAAACTGCTCGGTGATGCGGTGCAGAAAGCCATGCTCCGGGCCGCGCGCGGCCTCATCAGCGGTGCAGAACGTCACATGCGCGGAAGAGAGGTGGTTGTCGCGCGCAAGCTGCGCCATGGCCTGCAGCATGGCCCCTGTCCCCCGCGCCTCGTGGCCGGGGCGGCACAGGAAGCGCCGACCGGTCGCGGGGGTGAAGGGAACCGCAAGTTGCAGCTTGGGGTAATACCGCCCGCCCGCGCGCATGTAGGCCTGCGCGAAGGCATGGTCGAAGATGTATTCGCCCTGCGAATGTGCCTTTGCATAAAGTGGTGCGACGGCGACGAGCTGTCGGCCCTGATGAACCAGCAGGTGCCGTGGCTCCCAGCCTGATCCGGGGCCGACCGACCCCGAGCTTTCCAGCGCATGCAGGAACCTGTGCGTGGTGAACGGGTCTAGCGCAGGGTGTCCTGCGCCGGGATTGGCGCAGGCGTCCCAGTCTTCGGGGGCGACCTGCCCCAGATCGGTGATGACCGAGACCAAGAGCGCCTCGCCATCCATCACATGGCCGCCAGCAGCGCCTCGCCGCCCGAAACCTCGCAGACACCGGGGCTTTCCTCGGCATGCAGCAGCGCGACCTTGCCGTCCTCGACCAGCATCGCATAGCGTTTGGAACGGCCCATCAGCCCCACCGGCGGGGCGTCGAAATCCATGCCGATCGCCTTGGTGAAGGCGCCGGTTCCGTCCGAAAGCAGCGTCAGCCCGGCCTCGGCAGCGCCAGTGGCTTCGCCCCATGCCTTCATCACGAAGGGATCATTGACCGAGATGCAGATGATCTCCTGAACGCCTTTCGCGTCGAGCGCATCCTTGGTGCGGATGAAGCTCGGCACATGCGCCGAATGGCAGGTCGGCGTGAACGCCCCGGGGACAGCAAAGATGACCACCTTGCGGCCGCTGGTCAGCTCCGGGATGCTGACCTCTTCCGGACCGTCTTTTCCCAGCCGGATGAGGCTGGTGTCTGGCAAACTGTCCCCTTGCGCGATTGTCATGGATTGGCTCCTGTTGTTCTGTGGGTTAACTGTGCGGGGGATATAGCCTGCGTTGACGACGCGGCCAGAGGCAGGAGGGGGGCAAAATGGAGCGCATTGTCGTGCTGGGGGCCGGGCAGGCCGGGGCTTCGCTGGTGGCAAGGTTGCGGAATCAGGGCTTTCAGGGCCGGATCACGCTGATCGGTGCCGAACCCGTGCCGCCCTATCAGCGCCCGCCGCTGTCGAAAGCCTATCTGCTGGGAGAGATGGCGCTGGAGCGGCTGTTCCTGCGCCCCGAGAGTTTCTATGCCGACCATCAGATCGAGCTGCGCCTGGGCAAACCCGCAACCGCGATCGACCTGGCCGCACGAACGGTAACGCTTGGGGATGAGCAACTGCCCTATGATGCGCTTGCGCTGACGACAGGGGCGCGGCCGCGGCGCCTGCCTGCGGCCAATGGCGGCGACATGCACGGGGTCCATGTGGTGCGCGATCTGGCCGATGTCGATGCGATGGCACCCGAGTTTCAGGCCGGCCGCCGCGTGGTCATCGTGGGCGGCGGCTATATCGGACTCGAGGCCGCTGCCGTGGCTGCCAGCAAGGGGCTTGAGGTCACGGTGCTGGAAATGGCGGCGCGCATCCTGCAACGCGTTGCCGCGCCCGAAACATCGGACGCAATCCGCGCATTGCATCAGCGCCATGGCGTGCGGATTCGCGAGGGCTTGGGGCTCACGCGGATCACGGGCGAGGGACAGGTCGATGGCGTGGAACTTGCTGACGGCACGCATCTGCCTGCCGATTTCGTCATAGCCGGCATCGGCGTCCTGCCCGCGACCGAGCTGGCCGAGGCGGCCGGGCTGACGCTGGACAATGGAATCGCCGTCGATGCGCAGGGGCGCAGCTCCGATCCGCATGTCTGGGCTGCGGGCGATTGCGCGTCCTTCCCGTGGCGCGGCGGCCGGCTGCGGCTCGAATCGGTGCAGAACGCGATCGATCAGGCCGAACTCGTGGCCGGGAACATGCTCGGGGCGGGCAGGGACTATGCGCCCGTGCCGTGGTTCTGGTCGGACCAGTATGACCTGAAACTCCAGATCGCGGGGCTGAACACGGGCTATGACCGCGTCGTGATCCGCGAAGCCGAGGCGCGCAGCCATTGGTATTTTGCGGGCGAGAAGTTCCTGGCGGTTGATGCGCTGAACGATTCGCGCGCCTACATGGTCGGCAAGCGCCTGCTTGAGGCCGGGCGCAGCCCGGCGCCCGAACAGGTTGCGGACCCGCGGACCGACCTGAAGGCTCTGCTGCGCGCATGAGGATCATCGGCGGCAGCGCGCGGGGCCTGAGACTGGCCGAAATCGGCGAGGGAGACGCGCAGGCCCGTTTGCGCCCGACCTCGGACCGTGTGCGCGAGGCGGTCTTTAACCTGCTCGTCAACGGCACGCAGGCCATCGGACTCGAGGGCGCCCGCGTGCTCGACCTCTTTGCGGGCACAGGGGCGCTGGGGCTCGAGGCGCTCTCACGCGGCGCGGCACATTGCACCTTTGTCGATGACGGGGCGGCGTCGCGCGCGCTTCTGCGCCAGAATATCGAGAAGATGCGCGCGATGGGGCGCAGCAAGGTGTTTCGCCGCGATGCCTCCAGACTGGGCGAAAACCGTGGCGCGGCGTTCGATCTGGTCTTTCTCGACCCGCCTTACGGGATGGGGCTTGGCGCGCAGGCGCTGGCCTCGGCGCGCGCAGGCGGCTGGCTTGCACCGGGCGCGCGGGTGGTCTGGGAAGAGAACGCCCCCCAGCCTGCGCCCGAAGGCTTTGACCTGCGCGACCAGCGCCGATATGGCGAAACCTGGGTCACACTGCTGGACCACGCAACGACGCAATGACGGCGCAAGGCGTTGTCTCTGATCGTGTTGGTCCGCAGGGCCGGAATGCCGGAGCCGCAACGGGCCGTGTCCTGTCTCGCTGCCAGCCTGACTGCGCCCTGCCCCTTCATTCTTGCCCAAATATCCCGGCAGCGCGAGGGCAGAGCCCTCGCTCCTGCCGCCTGCACCGGCGCTACGCCTTTGCGAGTGCCCGCGCGCCCGCCACTGTCAGGCCCGGCGAGAGCGCATCAGGGTCAAGCACCAGTTCGATCACCGAGGGGCAGTCTGCCCCGAGGGCGCGCTCGAGTTCGGGCAGGAAATCCTCGGTGCGTTCGACCCGCGCGCCATGCGCGTCGTAGGCGCGGGCAAAGGCGGCGTAATCGGGGTTGAACATCGCCGTGCCGCTGACCCGCCCCGGATAGGTCTTTTCCTGATGCATGCGGATCGTGCCATATTGCCCGTTATTGCAGACGATCGTGACCACATTGGCTCCGTATTGTCGCGCGGTGGACATCTCGTTCAGCGTCATCTGGAAACAGCCGTCACCGGCCAGGCAGATCACCGGTCGGTCCGGGTGCTCGAGCTTGGCGGCGATGGCAGCCGGGAAGCCATAGCCCATCGAGCCCGAGGTAGGGGCCAGGTGGCCGGGAAAGGCGCGGGCGCGCAGATAGCGGTGCAGGAAGGCCGCGTAATTCCCGGCCCCGTTGGTGACGATGGCGTTTTCCGGCAGATGCTCCGAGAGCTGGCAGATCACCTGCTCCAGTTTCACGGCACCCGGTGTCTCGCGCGGGGTGATCCAGTCGAGGTAATCGTTGCGCGCGGCCTGTGTCCAGGCGCTCCAGTCGGGGCGGTCGGGTGCCTCGCGACGGGACAGCCGCGCGATCACATCGACCGCCGGGGCAGCCAGGCCCAGATCGGGACGAAAGACGCGGCCCAGTTCATCCGGGTCGGGGTGGACATGGATGATGGTCTTGCCGGGGGCGGCAGGGTCCACAAGCTCATAGCTGCCGGTTGCGATGTCACCCAGCCGTGCGCCCAGCACCAGCAGGCAATCGGCCTCGCGCAGGCGCTGCGCGAGTTTCGGATTCATGCCCACGGCCAGGTCGCCCGCATAGTTCGGGTGGCGGTTGTCGATTCGGTCCATCCGGCGGAAGGTCGCGCAGACCGGCAGACCGAAGCGCTCGGCAAAGCCCGCCAGCCCAGCCGCTGTTTCGGAGGACCAGACCGAACCGCCTGCGATCACCAACGGACGCTCGGCGCGGCACAGAATCGCGAGCACAGCGTCGATCTGTTCGCCGCAGACCGACGGCGGGGCGGGGGCTACGGGCGCAATGTCGGGTACATCGGCGCGTCCGGAGAGCATGTTCTCGGGCAGGGCCAGCACGACGGGACCGGGACGACCAGAGCGCGCCAGATGAAAGGCGCGGCTGACATATTCGGGCAGGCGTTCGATATGGTCCACTTCGGCGGCCCATTTCGCGAGCGGCTTGAAGAACTCGCGGTAATTGACCTCCTGAAATGCCTCGCGGTCGCGGTGGCGGTTGTCGATCTGGCCCACGAACAGGATCAGCGGAGTCGAATCCTGCCGCGCGACGTGAATTCCGGACGAGGCATTGGTCGCTCCCGGCCCGCGCGTGACGAACGCGATCCCCGGTTGGCCGGTCAGCTTGGCATGGGCCTCTGCCATCATGGCCGCACCCCCCTCATGACGGCAGACGACATTCTCGATTCCCGACTGGTAAAGCGCGTCGAGGGCGGCCAGAAAGCTCTCGCCGGGCACGGAAAATACCCTCCGCACGCCCTGTGCCTTCAACTGATCGACCAGAATCTGCCCGCCATGCCGCTCCGTCATGTGCCGTCTTGCCTCCCTGCAAGCCTGTCCACGGCACTCTTCCGCATTCGGGCAATGGGTTCAAGCCATGCATTTGCTTTTGTCGCGCCGGCGCTTAGCTAGTCCGCGGAACCTACAGAGGAGAGATCATGTCCGAATTGAAGCTTGTCGGGATATGCGGGTCCCTGCGCCGGGAGTCATGGAATCGCATGCTGATGCTGGCCGCGGCAGAGGCGTTCGGACCGGCGCGCTTTCACGAGGGCGATCTGCGCCTGCCGCTGTTTGACGAGGATCTCGAGGCAGAGGGCATCCCCGACTCCGTGACCGTGCTGAAGGACCTGGTCGCGTCGTCAGATGCGGTCGTCATTGCCTGCCCCGAATACAACAAGGCACCGCCCGGCGTGCTGAAGAACGCGCTCGACTGGCTGAGTCGCGGGGGTTCTCCATGGGCGGGCAAGCCTGTGGCCATCGTCTCGGCCGCGGCAGGGCGCGCGGGTGGCGAGCGGACGCAATTCGCACTGCGGCTTATGATGGTGGCGTTCCGACCGCTGCTTCTGTCCGGGCCCGAGGTCATGATTGCACAGCCCGCCAGGGTCTTTGATCCTGATGGGAAACTGGGTGACGAGAGGGCGCAGAAGCTGCTGGGCGAGTTGATGGCCAGCCTGCGCAGCGCGGCAGAGGCAAGGCGAGGCTGAGTGGAAATGCCCGCATCTTCGAATCCGGTTTGAAACGCCGTGCGGGCGCTTCTATACCTGAGGCGCAACTGCCATGAGGAGCCGCGCCATGTCCAACCCCACTGCCGCCATGCTGGTGATAGGTGACGAACTCCTGTCAGGTCGCACGCGCGATTCGAACATGCATTACCTGGCCCGGCAACTGACCGAGCGAGGCATCACGCTGTGCGAGGCGCGGGTCGTCTCGGACCGGCAGGACCGGATCGCGGCGGCGCTCAACGATCTGCGCGCAAGCCATGACCACGTCTTTACCTCTGGCGGAATCGGCCCGACGCATGACGACATCACGGCCGATGCCGTTGCGGCGGCCTTTGGCGTCGTTCTCGGCATCCGCGACGATGCGCGCGCCATTCTGGCCGAGCATTATGACCGCACGGGTCTGGAACTGAACGCCGCCCGGTTGCGCATGGCGCGCATCCCCGAAGGGGCCGAACTGATCGAGAACCCGGTATCGGCCGCGCCGGGCTTCACGCTGGGGAATGTGCATGTCATGGCGGGGGTTCCTGCAGTGTTCGAGGCGATGGTCGCCTCGGTCCTGTCGCGGATTGCAGGCGGGCAGGCACTCTATAGCCAGAGCCTGACCATACAGCGCGGCGAGGGCGAGATCGCGGCCGATCTGGCGGCGCTTGCCGCAGAATACCCCGCGCTCGCCATCGGCTGTTACCCGTTCCAGCGTGGCGGGGCCTTCGGTGCGACCGTGGTCGTTCGCGGAGCCGAGAAGGACGCAGTTGATTCGGCCCTGCTGCGCCTGAGTTCACTCTTCCCCGAGGCGACCGCATGAGCCTGCCTGCCGCTGCCGCGCTTTTCGCGGCACTCGATGCGACATGGCCTGCGCAGGCAACCGAGGAGCGGGACGGCTGGCGCCTGCGCGACGGCGGCGGAGGCGGCAAGCGTGTCTCGGCCGCCAGCCCGCTGGGCGCGGGCGGTGATATTGCCATCGCAGAGGCATCGATGCGTGCCTGGGGAACCCGGCCGCTCTTTCGCCTTCGTCCGGAAGATGACGCGCTCGATGCCGCGCTCGCGGCGCGCGGCTACAGGTTGCTCGACCCGACGCTGATCATGGCCGCGCCTGTCGCACAACTGGCCGCGAAACCCCCGCATGTGAGCCTGTTCGACATCTGGCCGCCGCTGGCCATCATGCGCGACATCTGGGCGGCGGGCGGTATCACGGCCCCCCGACTGGCGGTAATGGAGCGCGCCGCCTGGCCCAAGAGCGGGCTGATCGCGCGGATCGACGACCGTGTGGCCGGGGTCGGTTTCTGTGCCATGGATGGACCCGTCGCCATGCTGCACGCGGTCGAGGTGGTGCCCGTCATGCGCCGGAGGGGGGTGGGGGCGCTGATGCTGCGCGGGGCCGCGCACTGGGCGCGGGCGCAGGGCGCCGAGTGGTTGGCCCTAGCCGTGACCGAGGCCAATTCCGCGGCCCGCGCCCTCTATGCAGGCGCGGGCATGGAAGTCGTGACGCGCTATCATTATCGGGAGGGAGAGGAATGAGTGATCAGGTCACGCGGCTGGATCTGCCGCCTGTCGATCCGTTGCCGGAGCGGACGGCGAAATATCTGTCCATCTGTGAGGAGAAACTGGGCCGGGTGCCGAACGTGCTGCGCGCCTATCTGTTCGACATTGCCAAATTCGATGCCTTCATCGGGATGTATAACGACCTGATGCTGGGCGAGAGCGGGCTTTCGAAGCTCGAGCGCGAGATGATCGCAGTGGTGGTTTCGTCGATCAATCGCTGCTGGTACTGTCAGGTGGCCCATGGTGCCGCGGTGCGCGAACTCTCGGGCGACCCGGCGCTGGGCGAGGCAATGGTGATGAACTACCGCGCTGCCCCCCTCGATGCGCGCACCCGGGCAATGCTGGATTTCGCCGCGCTGGTGACGGAGGCAAGCGCGAAAGTGACCGAGGCCGATCGCGCAGCCCTGCGTGAGCATCGTTTCTCGGATCGCGATATCTTCGACATCATCGCCGTGGTGGGGTTCTTTTCGATGTCGAATCGCGTCGCCTCGGCCACCGGTATGGAGCCAAACCCCGACTATCACGCCATGTCGCGTTGAACCGGGCAGGGAGCCAGAAAGGCTGCCGCCCCGTCGCCATTGGACTTGAAGCATTGGCGCAACACGGGCGCGTTTCCTGCCTCAAGGGGGTTACACCCGCTTGAGGAACCCCGTGAGTATTTCGGGCAGGAAAATGTCAGGACCTGTCGAAAAGCCCGGTCAGGGCACGCGACATGATATTGCCGGTTCGAGGACGCGGCAGGGCGCCGAAGGGCAGGGGGCGGCAGATATCCATGGCGGCGATACCGAGCCGGGCCGTGAGCGCGCCATTGACCACCCCTTCACCAAAGCGGCGCGAGAGTTTCGACAGCACCGAACCCGAGGCGACCGAGCCCAGCATATCCTCGCCCACGGCGACTGCGCCGGTCGCAATCAGATGCGCGATGACCCCGCGCATCAGCCGGAAATTCCCAAGGGTGCCGGTGCGTCCGCCATAGATTTCGGCAATACGCCGGATCATGCGCAGGTTGGTCAGCAGGGCGGCCAGCACATCGACCAGTGCCAGCGGGATCATGGCGGTCAGAAGCGCGACCTGGCGGGCGGCGGACTCGATCTCGCGCCTTGCCTGGGTGTCGAGCGGGGCCATCAGCGTTGCCTCGGTCAGATCAAGCAGACCCGCCGCGTCCATCTGATCGGGCGCGGTTTCGGCCAGGCGTTCGCGCGGCCAGCGCAATTCCGGACGGCTGGCGTAAAGCGCGGTGAGTTCCGCGAGAGTGAGTTGAGCTTGCGCGCGGTCTTCGCTTGCGCGCGCATCGGTGGCACCCTGGCGCAGATGGTCGATCCGGCGCAGGCGTCGGAAGCCTGTCCATTCGCGTATCGAGATGAGGACGCCGGCAAGCAGGATGATGCCCAGCAATCCCAGTGCCAGATAGCCCAGGATGAGGTTGCGCGCGACAAGCCCGGTCACGAAATCCCACGCCGCAACCGAAGCGACCAGAGTCACAAAGCCGGCGAGTGCTGCCCAGCCCAGCCGCGCCCAGAATGGCAGGCGGCGGCGCCCGGTACGAAGGGCCGCCTGCATCGCCCGGCCCCTTGGCAGCTCATCGGGTGGTGGTTCCGCTGCGGCGGGGTCGATGTGAGGCGCGTCCTCGAGTTCGATCAGCAGGGGCTTGCGGTCGCTCATCGCAACAGGTCTCCGATCAGGAACTCGGCTGCGGCATCGAGCCTGATATGGGGCAGGCCGTCACCGGATTTGCGGGTCAGCGGCGCGGGCGCGAAACGCATGATCCGGTAATCCGCGTCAAGCCATCGCGCCGCGCCGTCGCGTGCGGGACCGAGCAGGTGCATCGGGTCCTCGGGCAACTCGCCTGCATACAAGGCTGCCTGTTTGCCGGTCTCGAGCAGGGTACCGCGCACGCAATCGAGCGTGCGCCCGTCATGCACATGCTGTTCCTCGATGGTGGCGCGCAGCGCGGCGATGGCCAGCGCCTCGGTCCGCGCACCCGCGAAGTCGGCGCGGTCGCGCGACTGGCGCAGCAAGGCCGTCATAATCGCGGTCAGGCGGGCGTGTTGGCCATGGTGCAGGTGGTCGGCCTTGGTGGCCGCGAACAGGATGCGCTCGACCCGCTTGCCGCCCAGCAATCGTGTCAGCCAGGCGTTGCGGCCCGGCCGGAAGGCTGCCAGCAACTCGGTCAGGGTCTGGCCAAGCCGGTCCACGGCCTCGGGGCCTGCGTGAATTGCCCCCAGAATGTCGGCCAGCACCACCTGCCGGTCGATCCGGGAGAAATGGTCGCGGAAGAAGGGGCGGATGACCTGCGCCTTGTAGGATTCGAACCGCCGCGCCATCTCGCGCCCGAGCGAGCCTCGGGGAGCGGGGCCGGGAAGGGGCACGAAGGTCAGAACGGGCGAGCCTGCCAGGTCGCCGGGCAGCAGGAACCTCCCCGGCGTGATATCTGCAAGCCCGGCGCTGCGGGCCTCGTGCAGGTATTGCGTGAACTGCAGGCTCAACTGCTGGGCCGTGGGCTCGTCATGCCGGGTGGCAGGGTCGGTGGCCTGGAGGGCCGCAAGGCAGTCGGCTGCGAAGGGGCGTTTCTCCATCCGCGCCAGCACCTCGCGCGACCATTGCGCATAATCCTTGTCCAGCAGCACCAGATCGAGCAGCCATTCGCCGGGATAGTCGATGATATCGACATGCTGCACCCGCGCGCTGCGCAGCCCGCCCAGCAACCCACCGGGGCGGATGCGGAACGAGAGCCGCAATTGCGAGATCTGGCGCGTGCTTTCGGGCCAGTGCGGTGCGGGGCCGGTGAGCGCGCCGAGGTGACGCTCATAGTCGAAGCGGGGCAGCGTGTCGTCAGGCTGGGGTTGCAGGAAGGCGGCCTCGATCCGCCCCTGAGCGACAGCCTGCATCCGGCCCATCCGCCCCCGGTCCAGCAGATTGGCCACAAGCGAGGTGATGAACACGGTCTTGCCGGCCTGGGACAGGCCGGTGACGCCAAGGCGCAGGCTGGGTTCGAAAAAGGCTTCCGAAATAGTGCCGGTAACAGTGGCGGCGACGCGGTCCACCCCGCGCAAGACCTCATCTGCCAGCCTGCCAATCACCATTGCCCTGCCTTCCTGTGCGCACCCCGCTCATGATAGGGGGCAGGGGCAGGGGATGCCAGTGTCACACCCAGGAAAAGAAATCGGCAGGTGCGCGGGCGCGCAGGCGCCCTGCCAGATCGCGGCCAAGCTCGGCACCCTCGGCAATGGGCGCGCGGCCCTCTTCGCTCAGGCGTTCCGAGCCATCGGGGCGCAGGATCTCTCCGCGCAGCCAGATCGTGTCGTTCTCGATGACCGCCAGCCCTGCGATGGGAGTTTCGCAGGAGCCGTCGAGGGCCGCCAGAAAGGCGCGTTCGGCGGCCAGCCGCTGTGTGGTAGGCGTGTCGTTCAGCGGTGC
>SKYA01000081.1 GCA_007128135.1 Paracoccaceae bacterium
ACCCGCCCACGACCCCTCGCGGGCGCTGACCATGCCTGCGGCATGGGCGGGACATCACGACACCTGCCCGCGTGAATGGACGCTGCCACATGTCCCGGGACAGGGCGGCTTGCCTATCGGCAAGCCGCCCTGTAGAATTTGATCAAATCAAGAGAGTAACCCCATATGAAGATCGGCATCCTGCAGACCGGACAGGCGCCCGAGCCCTTGCGCGCCGCGCCGGGCGATTATCCGACGCTCTTCGAGCACCTGCTGGCGGGGCAGGGGTTCGACTTTGCCTCCTGGCATGTCGAGGAAATGGTGTTTCCTGACTCGGTGCATGATGCCGATGGCTGGCTGATCACCGGATCGCGCCACGGGGTGTACGAGGACCATCCCTTCATCGCGCCGCTCGAGCAGTTCATCCGCGATGCGCTGCAGGCCGGGCTTCCCGTGGTCGGCATATGCTTCGGGCATCAGATCATGGCGCAGGCGCTGGGCGGGAAGGTCGAAAAATACGCGGGCGGCTGGGCGGTGGGCGCGCAGGACTATGATTTCGGTGGCGCGCGGCTGTCGCTCAATGCCTGGCATCAGGATCAGGTCACCCGTCCGCCAGAGGGGGCGCATGTGCTGGCGCGCAACGATTTCTGCGCCTATGCCGCGCTCGGCTATGGCAAGACAGGTTTTTCCGTCCAGCCGCATCCCGAGTTCGACGACAGCTTCATCGCGGGCCTGATCGAGGCGCGCGGGCGCGCCCTTGTTCCGGTGCCCGTGATCGCGCAGGCCGAGGCCAGGATGGGGGGAAGCCGCGACGCAGACACCATTGCCGCGCATATTGCTGCGCATTTCAAGGCCCATGACCGGGCTGGAACGGAGACATCATGAGCGACTGGAGAACACAGATCCCGCGGGCGGCGCAGGAGTTCCTGTCCGGTCGCAGGCTGGACGAGATAGAGTGCATCATCGCCGACATGGCGGGTGTCGCGCGGGGCAAGGCCATGCCGGCCTTCAAGTTTGACGAGATGTCGAAATACTACCTGCCCACCTCGATCTTCCTGCAGACCATAACCGGCGGCTGGGCAGAGTTCCGCGACGGCGCGGATCTGGAACCCGACATGATCATGCGCCCCGATTTCGCGACAGCAACCGCGGCGCCATGGACGGCGGACTGGACGCTGCAGGTCATCCACGATTCCGAGGATGCCGAGGGAAACCCGATCCCGACAGCCCCGCGCAACGTGCTCAAGCGGGTGCTCGATCTCTATCGCGCCGAAGGCTGGCAGCCGGTCATCGCGCCCGAGATGGAGTTCTATTTCGTCGCCCGCAACATCGACCCCAACATGCCGATCATTCCCCCCATGGGCCGGACGGGCCGCCGCGCAGCCGCGCGTCAGGCCTATTCCATGTCGGCAGTGGATGAATATGGCAAGGTGATCGACGATATCTATGATTTCGCCGAAGCCATGGGGCTGGAGATCGACGGCATCCTGCAGGAAGGCGGTGCAGGGCAGGTGGAGATCAACCTTGCCCATGGCGATCCGCTGAACCTGGCTGACCAGGTCTTCTATTTCAAGCGCATGATCCGCGAGGCGGCGCTGCGCCACGACATGTTCGCCACCTTCATGGCCAAGCCCATTGAGGGCGAACCGGGCAGCGCGATGCATATCCATCATTCGGTGCTGGACATGACGACCGGGCACAACCTGTTCTCGACCGAAGGCGGCGACAGCACCGAAGCCTTCATGCATTTCATCGGTGGATTGCAGCGCCACCTTCCCTCGGCAGTGGCGCTGATCGCGCCCTATGTGAACAGCTACCGCCGTTACGTCCCTGATTTTGCCGCGCCCATCAATCTGGAGTGGGGTTATGACAACCGCACCACCGGGTTGCGCGTGCCGATCTCCTCGCCCGCGTCGCGCCGCGTCGAGAACCGGCTGGCGGGGATGGACTGCAACCCTTATCTGGGCATCGCAGCCTCGCTGATCTGCGGCTATCTGGGGCTGAAGGAGCGGCTCGGGCCACGAGCGGAATGCCGGACCAATGCCTATATGGATGCAAGCGAGCTGCCGATGACCCTGGGCGCGGCGCTGGACATGTTCGACGAGGCGGGCGCATTGCACGAGGTTCTGGGGCCGGAGTTCTGCAAGATCTATGCCGCTGTCAAGCGCGACGAGTATACCGAGTTCCTGCAGGTCATCAGCCCGTGGGAGCGCGAGCATCTGCTGCTGAATGTATGAATCTGCTCTTCGCGAATGACCGGGCGGGTGAATACCCGTCCAGCTACTATGCCGCCACGGCCACCCTACTGCCGCCCCTACCCGAACTCAGGGGCGCAGGGCGGGCCGATGTCTGTGTGGTGGGGGCGGGATATACTGGCCTTTCGGCCGCGCTGCATCTGGCCGAGCGGGGCTATTCGGTCATCCTGCTCGAGGCGCATCGTGTCGGATTCGGGGCCTCTGGGCGCAATGGCGGGCAGGTAGGGCCGGGCCAGAGGGTGGGGCAGGACGTGCTGGAGCGGATGGTCGGGCGCGCCGATGCGCGCCGACTCTGGGATCTCGGACTGGAGGCGCACGATCTGGTGCAGGAACTGACCGCACGGCTCGGGATCGACTGCGGCTACCGCCCTGGTGTGCTGCACGCCGACTGGCACGCAAAGGATGTGCCCAATGCCCATGACTATGCCGAGAAACTGGCGCGAGAGTATGACTATACGCAGATGGAAGCGCTGGATCGTGCCGGCGTGCAGGCGATCGTGAAATCCCCCGCCTATCAGGGCGGCGTGCTCGATCACGGGGCGGGGCATCTGCACCCGTTGCGCTATGCGCTGGGGCTGGGGCGCGCTGCGCTTGCGGCAGGGGCGCAGATATTCGAGAATTCTCTGGTGACCGATATCCGGCCCGGCGCGAAACTGCGGGTGCAGACCGTGAAGGGCCATGTCGAGGCCGATCACGTCCTGGTGGCCGCGAACGGCTATCTGGGAGGGCTGGTGCCACCGGTGGCGGCGAAGGTGATGCCGATCAACAATTTCATCATCGCGACCGCTCCGCTGCCCGAGGGCGAGGTGCTGGCGCGCGATGTCGCTGTGGCCGACAGCAAGTTCGTCATCAACTATTTCCGCCTGTCTGAAGATCGCAGGCTGCTGTTCGGGGGCGGCGAGAGCTATGGCTACCGCTTTCCCGACATCATCCGCACCGTGCGCAAGCCGATGCTGGAGGTGTTTCCGCAACTGAAGGACCGGCCGATCGACTACGCCTGGGGAGGAACGCTTGCGATCACGATGACGCGGCTGCCCTGTTTTCTGCGCCTTGGGCCGAATCTTCTCTCGGCCTCGGGCTATTCGGGCCATGGCGTGGCCCTTGCAAGTCTGGCGGGCCTCATCATGGCCGAGACCGTGGCGGGACAGGCCGAACGATTCGACCTCCTGGCGGGGCTTCGTCTGCCCAGCTTTCCGGGGGGACGTGCGTTGCGCAGCCCGCTACTGGCGCTGGCCATGACCTGGTTTGCGCTGCGCGACCGGTTGGGTCTGTAGGGTGTGTGGTTCTGCGGCCAATGCCGCAGGTTCACGCACCCGGGAAAGTGGCTTTGCCTGCGTTGGGGGCAGGGGCACAGCACCCAGCCTGCGGGTTACTTGTTCAGTTTCGACAGTTTCTCCTGCAGATCGGCCAGTTGCTGCTTGATCTGGTCGAGATCATCCTCTTCGCCCTTGCTGTCGCTGTCCTGCCGCAACCCCGGCCAGCCCGCCATCATGGTCTTCATGAAGGCCTGCTGCTGACGCTGCATTTCCTCGAAACCCGGCATCGCGGCCATCGGGTTGGCGCGGGTCATCATGTTTTCCATCATCTTGGACTGGCCCTCGCGCAGCATCTCGAAGGACATGGCCAGAAACTGGGGCACCACGCTTTGCGCCTGGGTCGTATAGCTGCGCACCAGATCCGTGAGCACGTCGAGCGGCAGCACATTCTCGCCGCGGCTTTCATGCTCGGCGATGATCTGGAGCAGATACTGCCGGGTCAGGTCGTCGCCGGATTTCAGATCAACGATCTGCACTTCGCGGCCCGCGCGGATGAAGCGCGCGATGTCCTCGAGGGTGACGTAATCGCTGGTCTCGGTGTTATACAGCCTGCGACTTGCATAGCGCTTGATCAGCAGCGGCCTGGCGTCGTCGGTCATCTTTTTCCTCCCCGAGACCTTTGCAGTGCAGCAAGACTAGGCGAGGATCGTGTAAAAGAAAAGGGCGAGCGTCATGCGCTCGCCCTTCGGTGTCAGGCGCCCATCGGGAGGAAACGGCGCCTGGCGAAGTCTGGCAGCTTACTTCGCGGAAGCAGCCTTGGCGGCTTTGGTCGCGGTGTCGGTGGCTTTCTTGACAGCCGATGCGGCTTCTTCCTGAATGTCCTTGCCGGCAGCCATCAGCAACTCGACCGTATCCATCTGCACTTTCTTCGCGATTTCAGCGAAGGCAGCGACATGCTCGGCAGCCATCTCGGCCGAAGACGAAGCGAAATCGGTCATGGCTTTCGAATAGTCAGCCGGGTCTTCCTTGACGGTCGACACTTCGCCAACCTTGGCGAGCGTTGCCTTGGTCCATTTGGTCGAGACTTCGGTCGACTTCTCAGCGGCTTCCAGGGCGACCTTGCTCATTTTCTCGGCCAGCGCGGCTTGCGACTTGAACATGTCCTGCATCGCGCCGGTATCCACCGGGAATGCGCCCATCATGTCTTTCATCATCTTGGTGTAATCAACGTTCTTTGTCATGGGTGATCTCCTTGATCTCTGGTTCCCCGGCAGTCCAGATCATCTGGTCTCTGCCCATGACCACAATATGCACGCTGCAGCGCAGCATTTCAAGTAATTTTTCTGCAGTGCAGCATTTTTTTTCTGCGACCGCATAACCCTATGACATGGCATCGTTCTTCGAACTGACAACATAGGTGCCCGGAGCATCGGCCAGTGCCTCAAAGCCCGAATCACCCGGAATGCGCGCGGCAACCTTCGCACCCGAGCGCCGGTGCAACCAGGCTTCCCAGCGCGGCCACCACGAGCCCTCTTGGAAGGTTGCCGCCGCGCGCCACTCCTCTGGCGTGCCTTCGGGCGCGGGGCCTGCGTAATGGCCGTATTTCTTCTTGCTCGGCGGATTGATGATCCCGGCGATATGACCCGATTCGGACAGGATGAAGGTCTTGTCCTTCGCGCCCATCTTCGTCACGCCACGGAAACTCGACCGCCAGGCCGCGATATGGTCAGTCTCGCAGGCAATCGCGCAGAGCGGGTGCCTAACGTCGCCTATGCGCAATTCCTCACCACAGATCTCGATACTTGCGGCCGCAAAGCGGTCATTCTGGCACAGCCCGCGCAGATACTGTACGCACATCTGTCCGGGCAGGTTGGTGCCGTCGCCATTCCAGTAGAGCAGGTCGAAGGCAGGTGGGGCTTCGCCCATCATGTAGCTGCGAATCGCCGGGCCATAGATCAGGTCATTCGAGCGCAGGAAGGAAAACGTGCGCGACATGAACTTGCTGTCGAGATAGCCCTTGTCTGTGCATTCGGCCTCTATCCCGTCGACGAAATCATCTTCCAGGAACACCCCCACCTCGCCCTGATCGGAGAAATCGGTGAGCGTGGTAAAGAACGTGGCCGAGCGCACGGACTTGTCGCTGCGCTTGTTCATCAGCGCCAGCGTCAGCGCCAGTGTGGTGCCCGCGATGCAATATCCGACCACATTGACCTGTTTTTCGCCGGTAATCTCGCGCGCGACGCGGATCGCTTCGAGATAGCCGTCCTCGATATAGGTGTCGAGCGTCACATCCGCATGGGTTTCGTCGGGGTTGACCCAGGAAACCACGAACAGCGTGTAGCCCTGATCGACTATCCACTTGATCAGGCTGTTCTGGGGCTTGAGGTCCATGATGTAGAACTTGTTGATCCAGGGCGGAAAGATCACCAGCGGCGTGCGATGGACCTGCTCTGTCGTGGGCGCATACTGGATCAGTTCGAACATGCGGTTTCGGAACACGACCTTTCCCGGCGAGGTCGCGATATTGCCGCCGACAGTGAAGGCCTCCTTGTCGGCCAGCGAGACGAGCAACTCGCCCTTGTTGGCCTCGATATCACGCACAAGGTTTTCCAGCCCGCGCACGAGGCTCTCGCCCTCGGTCTCGACTGCCTTCATCAGCGCATCGGGATTGGTGGCGAGAAAATTGGTGGGCGCCATCATGTCCACGATCTGCTGCGTGAAATACTGCAGCCGCCGCTTCTCGCGCGGCTCGATGGTCTCGAGGTTCTGCACGGCATCCTGCATCGCTTCCGACGCGATCAGGTATTGCTGCTTGAGATAGTTGAAATACGGATGGGTCTTCCAGAGCGGGTTCGAGAACCTGCGGTCATCGGCGGTGCTGTCTTCTGGCGCGGCGATCTTGCCGCGACGCAGCACCTCCTGCGCCTCGACATGGTGCTTGAGCGCCTTTCCCCAGTAGTCGAGCTGCTGCTCCAGAGCCTTGGAGGGGTTCTTGACCATCTCGGTCCAATAGGCCGTGGCCGCATGCAGAAACAGATCCGAATCGGGTGCCTGCAGGCCGGGACGGGGGATCTCGCGTCGGGACATGGCATCGGTCAGGCGGTGGGTCAGCTCCTCGATCCGTGCCATATTTGCCTTCAGGCGCTCGACTTTTTTGTCATCATCATATTCGGAAGTTGTCATGCAACTATTTCCCCCGTATTCCTCGCATGTGCAGCAAAGATCTCCACAGGTGATCTTAACGATGCATGGCCAGAAATTGAAGCGGCGATTGTTGCAACATCATCGCGCAGTACCAGAACGAGGGCAGAGATGAAGGGCATGGCGACTTACGACCTGATGGAGTCGATCCGCAACACGAACGAGTGGATGGGCGCCTCGGCGCGGGCCTTCGCCTCCTACCCGGTCTGGGGAATGGTCCCCAATCCGATGTTCAAGGTCATGTCCGCATGGGGCAGGGTTACCGAACGCAGCTTCGCGCGGATGGTCATCAAGCCGGACTGGGGCATCACCTCGATCGTCGGGGAGGATGGGCGCGATCACATGGTCGAGGAAGTGGTCGAGATTGCGCGCCCTTTCGGTGACCTGCTGCGCTTCAAGGTGCATGGCCGCCCCGAGAAATCCCGCCGCGTGCTGCTCTGTGCGCCCATGTCGGGGCATTACGCCACGCTTCTGCGTTCCACCGTGGCCAGCTTGCTGCCCGATTGCGAGGTCTGGGTCACCGACTGGCACAACGCGCGTGACATCCCGGTTTCCGAGGGCAAGTTCGATATAGAAGACTACACCCTCTATCTGGTCGATTTCATGCGCCATCTCGGGCCTGATACGCATGTGATCGCGGTCTGCCAGCCCGTGCCGCTGGCACTGGCGGCCACGGCCTATCTGGCCGAGCAGGACCCCGATGCACAGCCGCGCACTCTGACGCTGATCGGCGGACCGGTGGACCCGGATGCCGCCCCCACCGAAGTCACCGATTTCGGCCGTCGCGTGACCATGGGCCAGCTTGAACACCTGGCGATCCAGCGTGTCGGGTTCAAGTACAAGGGTGTGGGCCGGCTGGTCTATCCGGGGTTGCTGCAGCTTGGCGGTTTCATCTCGATGAACCTCGAACGCCATGCCCAGGCCTTTGCCGACAAGATCACCGCCGAGGCGCGCGGCGAGGCAGGCGAGCGCGACAAGCACAACCGCTTCTATGACGAATATCTTGCGGTCATGGACATGACCGCCGAGTTCTATCTCTCGACGGTCGAGCGCATCTTCAAGACGCGCGAGATTGCGCGGAATGCCTTTGTCGTGGATGGTCACAAGGTCGATTTCGGCAGCGTCACGAAAGTGGCGGTCAAGATCGTCGAGGGCGAGAAAGACGACATCAGCGCACCGGGCCAGTGCCTTGCGGCACTGGACCTGCTGACCGGGCTGGATGAGGCGCAGAAGGCCAGCCATCTGGAGCCGGGAGCCGGGCATTACGGCATCTTTGCGGGCAAATCCTGGCGCAACAACATCCGTCCGCTGGTGATGGAGTTCATGGATACCCATTCCGGCGATGGCGGCTCGGGGCAGCGCAGGCTGCGGGTCGCGGCCTCCAACGGCTGAGGGTTCCTGGCTGCGCGGCAATGTCGAAGCACCGGACTTGTCAGCGGGGCGGCGCCGAGGGTGCCGCCCCGCTAGCACTGGTCAGGGGGTGCCCTGCACAGGGGATGGATGCGCTATCCGAGCGCCATCCAGAGCGATACGCTGGCCAGCACGAGCGCGCAGCCCCGGTTCAGCAGTCGCGCCGTGCGCGCCTCTCGGACCTTGCGCAGCGTGAGTTCTCCGGCCATTGTCCAGCAGGTGAAGGCCACGAGATTGTTGAGGGTGAATACTGTCGCAATCCAGAGCACGAGCGCCATATCCGGAGCGGACGACAGAAATTGCGCGAACATCGCCGCGATGATGGCATATGCCTTTGAGTTAAGGACCAGCAATACCGCCCTTTCGAACAGCCCGGCCTGATCTGCCGCCTGTCGCGTGCCCTCGTGCTCTGCACACCAGAAGCGTCAGGCCATCCAGAGGATATATGCGCTTCCCGCCAGCTTCAGGACCCGAAACAGCACAGGCGCAGCCGGCATTGCCGCCAAGAATCTGAACCCGATGGCAAGCGTCACGGCCAGTGTTGCAAGGTGATAGGCAAGGCTCGCGCACCAGCTTGCCGCCAGCCCGTGGCGTGCACCGATGGCGGCAAAGACCATGTTGCCGGGGCCGGGGCTCCAGGCGAGGGGAAACAGGAAGGCGAGAAGGGCAAGAGTCATGGGCGGCGGGCTCAGGAGGGTTCGCACTGTCATTGCGCATGACCGCCATCCCGGCGACCCGAAGCTTGCGCAATCTGCCCCGCGCAGGCGCACGGGCTGAAAATTGCGTCGAAGCCATTTCCATCCGGCGCAGGGCAGTCTAGATCGGTGTCATGATCAAGGGGATGACAAGGGGTCCTGGCCATGGCTGATGCGCATCTGACAGCGTCGCTCGCGCCCGTGACCGAGGCACTTCTGGCCGCCGCAAGGGGCGCAGGGGCTGAGTCGGCCGATGCAATTGCCATCGAGGGGCGGTCGGTCTCGATCGACGTGCGCAAGGGTGGCCTGGAACATGCCGAACGCTCGGAAGGGCTTGATATCGGGTTGCGCGTACTGATCGGGCAGCGGCAGGCCTGCATCTCGTCCTCGGACACCCGCCCCGAGACGCTCGAGGCCATGGCGAAGCGCGCCGTTGCGATGGCCCGCGAAGCGCCCGAAGACCCTTTTGCCGGGTTGGCGGACGCGGCACAGCTTGCCACGCGGCGCTCGGCCGAGGGGCTGGAATTGTTCGACCCCTCCTCGGAGCCCGACCCGGAGGCGCTGCATGAAGACGCGCGCCGCGCCGAGGCGGCAGCGCTTGCCGTGGCAGGTGTGACGCAGGTGCAATCGGCGTCGGCCGCCTATGGCGTGCAGGCGATCTGGCTGGCGGGGTCGAACGGGTTTCAGGGCGGCTATGGCCGGACCTCGCGCCACATCTCCTGCGTGGCGATCAGCGGCGAGGGCAGCGGCATGGAGCGCGACTGGTGCGGCGAAGGGCGGATCTTCCAGGCCGATCTTCCGGCACCCGAAGAGGTGGGCCAGCTTGCTGCCGAGCGCGCGGTCGCACGCCATGGCGCACGCCGCCCCAGGACGGGCGCCTATCCGGTGCTTTATGACGAGCGCATCGCGTCCTCGCTGATCGGGCATCTGCTGGGTGCGATCAATGGCGGCGCGATCGCGCGCGGCTCGAGCTGGCTGCGCGATGCGCTCGGCGATGCCGTTCTGCCCGCTGGGCTTAGCCTGCGCGAGGACCCGTTGCGCCTGCGCCGCTCGGGTTCGCGCCCGTTCGACGCCGAGGGCCTGCCCAGCCGCGCGCGCGATCTGGTGGCGGACGGGGTGTTGCAGGGCTGGGTGCTGGACCTTGCCACCGCCCGCAAGCTGGGGATGGAGAGCACCGGCAATGCCGTGCGCGGCACCTCTGCGCCACCCGCCCCCTCGACCTCGAACGTGATCCTGACGCAGGGCGCGCGCTCGCGCGCCGAGCTGCTGGCCGAGATGGGCACCGGGCTGCTGGTCACCTCGCTGATCGGCTCGACCATCAACCCCACCACGGGCGATTACTCGCGCGGGGCAAGCGGCTTCTGGGTCGAGAAGGGCGAGCTGGCCTATCCGGTGAATGAATGCACCATTGCGGGCAACCTGCGCGATATGCTGGGGCGGATCATCCCGGCCAATGACGCGCGCGACCATCTGTCCTCGGTCGTGCCCTCGCTGCTGGTGGAAGGGATGACACTTGCCGGGGACTGATGATCTGGCGCTTCTGGTGGCAACGGCAGAGACGGCAGGTGCGATTGCGCGGCGCCATTTCGGCAAGACCCCGCGGGTCTGGCAAAAGGCCGAGGGTCAGGGTCCCGTCTCGCAGGCTGATCTCGAGATTGACGAGATGTTGCGCGACCGGCTGCTGCGTGCCCGGCCCGGCTACGGCTGGCTGTCGGAGGAAAGCGCACAAGAGCCGGGTGCCGCCGCGCGCGGCTTCATCGTTGACCCGATCGACGGCACCCGAGCCTTTCTCGACGGGCAGACCGGCTTTGCTCATGCGCTGGCGGTGGTCGAGCACGGTGTGCCGGTCGCGGCAGTGGTCCATCTGCCGCTGCGCGATCTGTGCTATACGGCCGCACGCGGCGCGGGCGCGTGGCTGAACGGTGCACCGATCAGGGTGCGTTCAGGCGCGAGGGTGGCGGGTGCCGAGGTGCTGGTCGCGCGGCCGCAGCTTGCGGCCGAGCACTGGCCCGGTGGCGTGCCGCAGGTTTCGCGCCATTTCCGCCCGTCGCTGGCCTGGCGCATGGCGCTTGTGGCCGAGGGACGTTTCGACGCGATGCTGGCCCTGCGCCCGACATGGCATTGGGATATCGCCGCAGGGGCGCTGCTGATTGCCGAGGCTGGCGGGGTGGTCAGCGACGGGTGCGGCAGCGCGTTGCGCTTCGATACCGACTCGCCGCACAGCGACGGTGTGATCGCCGCAGGACCTGCGCTGCATGCCGAATTGATGCGCCTTAGGCTCGGGGTTTGAGGCTGGCGTCCTGCCACGCGGATGCGCCCCCCGGCGCGGCCCCGGCGCGCGATTGCCAATCGCGCCCCATGAACCGTCCGGCCATGACCGGTCCCGGGAGCAAGGCATCGGCGCACGGGCGTCAGAACAGAGCGGGCCGCGGTGCGGTGGGTCGCTGCGGACAGGGGCGCGGCGCCTGCCTGTCGGCCAAGCGGCTTGTTTCCGGTCTCTTGGGCCGGGCACGCTGGCGCTTGCCCGGTGCGGGGTGAACGGATGGCTGATGTCCGCAAGCAGGGTCGGCGGGGCCCCACTGCGCAAGAGTCGGGCTGTTGCCGATCCTCGCAAGGGCGCAAAAGCTGTTTTCGTTCACCCGCGGGATGCTATGACACTGGCTCTGGGATGAGACTGGAAAAGGGAGCGGCGCTGATGGACAATGCAGTTTTCCGGGGCCGGGCGCGCTGGCGCGCGCCCGGGTCAGGGACCGGCCCATGGCGCGACCGCTG
>SKYA01000156.1 GCA_007128135.1 Paracoccaceae bacterium
ATCATCGCATGACCGGTCACATCCATTTCACGCTCGACGGACAGGACGTGTGCGCAGAACCCGGCCAGACCATCTGGGAGGTTGCCCATGGGCGCGGGCTGGTCATCCCGCATCTGTGCCACAAGCCCGCCCCCGGCTACCGGCCCGACGGCAACTGCCGCGCCTGCATGGTCGAGATCGAGGGCGAGCGGGTGCTGGCGGCGTCGTGCATCCGTGAGCCTGCCGAGGGGATGGTGGTGCATACCGACAGCCACCGCGCCAGATCCGCGCGCAGGGGGGTGATCGAGTTGTTGCTGGCCGATCAGCCCGAGCGCGACGCCGCGCATGACCGGTCCAGCCATCTGTGGGACATCGCCGGTGCGCAGGGCCTGAACGAGAGCCGCTACCCGACGCTGGAGGCCGAGCGCATCCCGCTGCTCGATGACAGCCATGTGGCGATGCGGGTCAATCTGGATGCCTGCATCCAGTGCGGGTTGTGCGTGCGCGCCTGCCGCGAGGTGCAGGTCAATGACGTGATCGGCATGGCCGGGCGCGGACATGATGCCTGGCCGGTCTTCGATCTGGACGACCCGATGGGCGAGTCGACCTGCGTGGCCTGCGGCGAATGCGTGCAGGCCTGCCCCACCGGCGCGCTGATGCCTGCGACGCTGGTCGATGACGCCCAGGTGGGCGACAGCCGCGCCCTTGACAGCGAGGTGGCCTCGGTCTGCCCCTTCTGCGGGGTGGGCTGTCAGGTCAGCCTCAAGGTGCGCGACGACAGGGTGGTGGCGGTCGAGGGCATCAATGGCCCGGCCAATGAGGGGCGGCTCTGCGTCAAGGGGCGCTTCGGCTTCGACTATATCCACCACCCGCACCGGTTGAGCGTGCCGCTGATCCGCCGCGAGGGCGCGCCCAAGGGGCTGAATGTGGACCCCGGCAACTGGGGTGAGACCTTCCGCGAGGCGACCTGGGAGGAGGCGCTGGACGCTGCCGCCACAGGGCTGGGGCACCTGCGCGCGCAGCATGGCGGTGAGGCAGTTGCGGGCTTTGGCAGCGCGAAATGCAGCAATGAGGAAGCCTGGCTCTTCCAGCGGCTGATCCGTGAAGGCTTCGGGCATAACAATGTCGATCACTGCACCCGGCTCTGCCACGCCTCTTCGGTTGCGGCCCTGATGGAGAACGTGGGCTCGGGCGCTGTCACGGCCACCTTCAACGAGATCGAGAACGCCGATTGCGCCCTCGTCATCGGCGCGAATCCGGTCGAGAACCACCCGGTTGCGGCGACCTATTTCAAGCAGTTCACCCGGCGCGGCGGCACGCTGATCGTGATGGACCCGCGCGGGCAGGCGCTCGCGCGCCATGCCCGCCACATGCTGCAATTCCGCCCCGGCACCGATGTCGCCATGCTGAACGCGATCATGCATGTGATCGTCGAGGAAGGGCTGTGCGACACGCAATACATTCAGGCCATGACCGAGAACTGGGAGGCGATGCGCACCCATCTCGCCGGTTTCGCGCCCGAGGCGATGGCCCCCATCTGCGGCATTGCACCCGAGACCCTGCGCGCGGTGGCACGCGCCTTTGCAGGGGCAAGGGCGGGCATGATCTTCTGGGGCATGGGGGTCAGCCAGCATGTGCATGGCACCGACAATTCCCGCTGCCTGATCTCGCTGGCGCTGATGTGCGGCCATGTCGGTCGCCCCGGCACCGGGCTGCATCCGCTGCGCGGGCAGAACAATGTGCAGGGCGCCTCGGATGCCGGGCTGATCCCGATGTTCCTGCCCGATTACCAGAGCGTTACGGACACTGCCTTGCGCGCGCGCTTCGAGTCGCAGTGGAACACGCGGATCGCCCCCGAAAAGGGGCTGACCGTGACCGAGATCCTCGATGCAGTGCATGCGGGCCAGATCCGGGGCATGTATATCCTGGGCGAGAACCCGGCCATGTCGGACCCGGATGTGACCCATGCCCGCGCGGCGCTGGCACGGCTCGAGCATCTGGTGGTGCAGGACATCTTCCTGACCGAGACAGCGAATTATGCCGATGTCATCCTGCCCGCGGCGGCCTTCTACGAGAAATCGGGTACAGTGACCAATACCAACCGGCAGGTGCAGATGGGCCGCCCGGCCGTGCCGCCGCCCGGCCAGGCGCGCGAGGATTGGGCCATCACGGTCGATCTGGCCCGCAGGCTGGGGTGCGACTGGCCCTACACGCACCCGCGCGAGGTCTTCGCCGACATGAAGCGCGGCATGGCGAGCCTCGACAACATCACATGGGACCGGCTCGAGCGCGAGGGTGCGGTCACCTACCCCTCGTTGTCGCCCGAGGACCCGGGCCAGCCCATCGTCTTTTCGGACGGGTTCCCGCGCGCATCAGGCCGCGCGCGCTTTGCCCCGGCAGCGATCATCCCGCCCGACGAGCGCCCCGATGCCGAGTATCCGATGATCCTGACCACTGGCCGCCAGCTCGAGCACTGGCACACCGGTGCGATGACGCGGCGCTCGAAAGTGCTCGATGCGGTCGAACCCGAGGCGAACTGCTCGCTCCACCCGGCCACGCTGCGCCGCCTCGGCGTGGAGGCGGGCGGGCAGGTGCGACTCTCGACCCGGCGCGGATCGATCACGCTGATGGCGCGCGCCGATCGTGCGGTCAGCCCCGACATGGTTTTCCTGCCCTTCGCCTTTGTCGAGGCCGCCGCCAATATCCTGACCAACCCTGCACTCGACCCCTACGGCAAGATCCCCGAGTTCAAGTTCGCGGCAGTCCTGGTCGAGGCGGTGTCGGACCCGGTTGCGGCAGAATAGTTCAGACTGTTCTTTTTCTTGCCATGAATTCTCGAGAATGGGGGGCGGCGCGCAGCGCCACCCCCCTTTTTTCAGGTCAGCAAGACTATTCGAACACACCGCGCGGCCCGGTCACGAAAACGCGCGGCAGAAAACCGATGCGGAGGCTCGCAGGGTGGCCCGGCAGGTGCACCCGCTCGCGGGTCTGGAGAGCCCACCGTGGCAATACCACACGTCAGATC
>SKYA01000074.1 GCA_007128135.1 Paracoccaceae bacterium
ATCCGGGGGCAAGGAACATCAGCCATCTCCTTCCGGCAGCAATTCACCGGGATGGATCCGGCCCATTATCAGACCCACCAGCCGGACAGTGCAGATCAGCACAATCAGCGCGCCGCCCAAAGGGACGGCGCCGCGAAACAGGATCACTGGCAGATCGACGGAAATCAGTGTGCGGCCCATGAAGCTGAGCGCCGCACGCCCGCCAAACCAGAACAGCACCGCCCCAAAGCCCGCCATCAGGATCTGGTTGATGCAAGCCAGCAATCGCTGCAGGCCCAAATTCAGGCTGCGGGCGAATGAATCGAAGCCCAGATGCTCGTTCGTGCGGGTCAGATAGGCCGCGCCGATGAAGGTCAGCATTGCCAGGATATGTGCGGGCAGTTCTTCGCCCCAGGATACGGAACTGTTCAGCACAAACCGTGAAAAGACGGCGTAGTTCAGCAATGCCAGCAAGATACCGGCCACGACAATGGTGAAAATATCCAGCGCGCGGCACATCAGCCGATCAAGCCAGACGACGACATTCCCGAGACTGTCCATAACCTTCTCCTGCGTGGTGGGGCAATGGGGCGGCCTTGTGCATGTGCACAAGGCCGTGACGGCTATCAGTCGAGGCCGAGCACTTCGCGCGTGACCGCGATCATGTCGGCGCCGATGGCATCCACGAACAGCGGATCATCGTAAAGCGGCAGGGCTGCTGCCTGAAAAGCTGCGAAATCGACCTCATTGATGGTGATCTTCTCCGCAAGTTCCTCCAGCACACGCGCATCTGTTTCCTCGCCCCAGGCGAAGGTCCAGGGTGCCGTTTCCGCTGCGATACGCAGCACTGTCTCGCGCACTTCGGGGGTCTGGGCGTTCAGCCAGGGCTCGCCAAAGAGCATGAAGGTCGGCAGATAGACATGGTTTGACAGCGACATGTATTTCTGCACCTCGTAGAAGCGCGCGCTTTCGGCGATCTGGGCAGGATTTTCCTGTCCGTCGATCACGCCCTGATCGAGGCCGGAATACACCTCGCCAAAGGATAGCGGCGTGGCATTGGCACCAAGCGTGTTGAACATGGCAACGCGCTGGCGCGAAGTGGGGGTGCGGATCTTCAGCCCGCGCATGTCTTCGGGGGTCACAATGGGGCGTACCGAATTGGTAATTACGCGAAAGCCGTTGTCCCACAGCGCCGACAGCACGATCCCGCGCCCTGCAAAACCTTCGGACAGCAGGTCAAATGCGGCCGAGGCTGCAAACTCCTGCACCTTTTCGCGGTTTTCGAACAGATAGGGCAGGTCAAACACGGCAGTGCGCGGGTTGATTTGCACCACGGCCGAGGCCGAGAGCGAGGCGTGATGCGTGCCAAACCCCAGGCCTTGCAGAACATCTTCCTCAGAGCCGAGCGTATTTCCCATGAAAATCTGAACATCCATGCTTGGCAGTTCTGCTTCTACACGGTTTTTGAACTCGGCAAGGAAGGCATGGGCGAAGCTGCCATCGGGCAGCGAGGAGTTGATCTGCAGCACCTGCGCCTGGGCCAGGGCGGGCAGGAAGACAGCGACAGACGCGGCGAGTGCGGAAAGACGGATCGTGACGGACATCTTGATACCTCTGGTGTTGGAGTGTGGGACAGCCTGTTGGGGGCACGTTGACGGTATTAATTTTTCTTTTTAGGATTACATGAAAAAATGTTTTCACAACGCTTTTTTTGCCTCAATCCGCCTGAAAGCAGGTGTTTTTTGTGCAATATGGCCGCGAATGCTTAGAGTTCGGGCGTTCTGGAAGCACTGATCCTAGAGTTCATCCAGCGAATCATGCAGCGCTTCGATGCTCAGAAGCCGCTTGCGCCCAGCCTGACCCGAGCGCTCCAGCACGCGGGTGGCAAGGATATGACAAAGGGTCAGAACAGCGGCGTGATTGAACAGGGGGCCGGGCGCTGTTGTCTGCACCCGAACCCGCCATTGCGGCGACAGCTCTGCTTCGAAAGGGGACATATCAGCGCCATGTTGCAGCGTTACATCGCTGATCAACGCCGCACGCACCGGAATGTGTCGCAATTCGCGGCACAGCGCCGACAACTGACGCACAGTGCGCCGCAGCGCAAAGACGACAACCACATCATCCTTCGAAATGCTGACAAGGCTTTCGGCCAGTGTTTGACCCGCCTGCGGCAAAACCGTCACATGCGGTACAATCTGCCCAATCTGTGCGCCCAGATAGACCGCGAATGCCTGCGCGGTGCGAAATCCGATGACCCAGACCCGCCCTGCCTGCAAGATCGCATCGGCCAAATCATCGATTTCGGCCAGGGAAATGGCGGCGAAGCTGTTTTCGACATTCTGGCGGCCTTGCGCGATCTGCGCCATCAGCGCTGCCTCTGGCCCCTGATCACTGGCCGAAACCCGAAACACCGCTGCCCCTGTCTGTTGGGTTGCGCGGGCCGACTGTCGCGCCTGATCGAAATTTTCATATCCAAGGCGACGCACAAAACGTGTGACCGTAGCATTTGACACATTCGCCAATTGCGCGAGTTCGGTAGCGGAATAACTGGCAATCTCGCCCGGAAAAGACAGAATTGTGTCGGCCAGCCGTCGCTCGCTGGGGTGCAACGAGGGCAGCGCACTCCTGATGCGGGCGATATAGGATCCGGACATGGCACGTGTCATGCAGCCAGTTAGCCGAGTTATCCGCAAATTGGCCAGCCATTTATAAAGTACCCGGCGTCCGATAAGCTCCTGCATCGGCAGCCAAGGCACGGCACGGCAATGCTTGCATGTTCGATTCAAGGTATCAAACCCTGGTTGCATAATGATGCTTTCCATGCGCGACGGCGTGACCCTCTGCTGCGAGGCTTGACGGCTGATTGAAGCACCATGGCACGAGGTCCCTGTTGCAGCTTTGCGGGTAAATTCGAGGATGGTACGAAGGGTGACGGCGAGATGGTCGACGGAGTTCGCGTTCGACATCTTGCAGGTGGCGCCCCTTCCCGACACCGCAGGAGACGAGACGATGGCACAAGCCCACGGGGCGCGGCCGCAGATGGCGCTGGCGTTACCATTATCAGCACCGAGCCGAGAGCAAAGCGGTCGTCCGGCCATTGGCAGCGGTTGAAGGTTCTTCATAGACTTTACTGAGGCATGGGATCGGCAATCCGCGATTTTGCCCGGAGCAGATCAATGGCATTTTCACCGCCGGACCGTGGCATGCATTTGTTCGCGGGGCGGCCGGGTCAGACAGTGACGACAGTTTGACGCTGGGACACGTCAATGCGTCGGAAATTCACTTTGCCCAAACCGCAGACTGACATACTCTCCTTGCGGAACGCACTTCGTCTTTTCCAGTGCGAAAAGTGTACTGGGCGGTCGGCGGGGCGGTAAGATATGCGGGAACGAAAAGGACTCGATGCCACTGACATTCGTATTCTGAGCGCTGTCCAGCGTCATGGACAGTTGAGCAAGGCCCGGCTAGCGGAAATTGTGAATCTTTCTCCTACGCCGTGCTGGGCGCGCCTGTCGCGGCTACGCGAAGCGGGCTATATTCGTGGCTACCATGCGGATATTGTCCTGGACCGGGTGATCGATGCGACACGTGTGGTCGTAACCGTTTCGTTGAAATCGCATCGGAAATCCGACTTTGACAGGTTTGAAACCTACATCAGATCGGTGGACGAAATCATCAACTGCGTCGCGACCGGTGGCGGCCTTGACTATGTGATGACGGTCGTCACCCCCAGCTTGTCAGCCTTTCAGGACGTGATGGAGGACTTGCTGGCGGCGGAGTTGGCGATTGACCGTTACATGACCTATTTTGCAACCCGCCTGATCAAGGCCGAGCAGCCCAATCTTGCGAAATTGGCTGCCAATCGAAAGCGATAGCACCGCAGGTCCAAACGGTCTGTTTTCGTCGAAATCCAAGTCCGAGTGGTCCAGCATTTGCCGGATTTAAGCCCGCGATCCCGCTGCATTGGCGCTACACCCCTGAGCAGGAGGAACCGTGGCATCGGGCAAGGCCCAAGCCACAAGCCAGGGTGGAGAACATGAAGAATCTGCAAGACTTCGGGTTTGGAACACAGATCCGCAAATCGCCCTATTTCGATGCGACCGTGCGCTGGGGCGCTCAAGGGTTCTCGGTTTACAATCATATGTATATCCCGCGCGACTTCGGGGACCCTGAGCAGAATTTCTGGAATCTGGTCAACGATGCAATCCTGTGCGACGTGGGCGTTGAGCGCCAGGTTGAAATCACAGGCCCCGATGCCGCACGTTTCACGCAGATGCTGACTCCGCGCGATCTGTCAGGGATGGCGGTCGGCCAATGCAAATACGTCCTGATCACCAATGCCGAGGGGGGTATCCTGAATGACCCGATCCTGCTGAGGCTGGGCGAGAACCATTTCTGGTTGTCACTGGCCGACAGCGATATCCTGCTTTGGGCTCAGGGTGTCGCGGTGCATTCGGGGATGCAGGTCAATATTTCCGAGCCGGATGTCTCGCCTCTGCAGTTGCAGGGGCCAAAATCGGGCCAGATCATGCAGGCGCTCTTCGGAGATGGCATACTGGACCTGCGTTATTACTGGTTCCGTGAGATGGAACTGGACGGGATTCCCCTTCTCGTGTCGCGCACCGGCTGGTCGAGCGAGCTTGGCTATGAAATCTACCTGCGCGACTCGGCCTATGGCGATGCCCTGTGGGAACGGATCATGGCCGTCGGAATGGCCTTTGGTCTGAAGCCCGGCCACACCTCTGCCATTCGCCGGATCGAAGGGGGGATGCTGTCCTATCACGCCGATGCAGACATCCATACCAATCCTTTCGAGCTTGGGCTCGATCGTCTTGTGAACCTGGACACGACTACCGATTTCATTGGAAAATTCGCCCTGCAGCGCATCCGTGACAACGGAATAACCCGCAAGCAGGTCGGTCTGATCGTTGATGGTGATCCGATGCAGGGCCCCAATACGTCCTTCTGGACGGTCAGCCATGACGGCAAGGCCGTGGGCAAGGTGACCTCGGCGGTCTATTCCCCGCGACTCAAGAAAAACATCGCGCTGGCCATGGTGGCGCTAGAGGCTACTGAGCCTGGCACCAACCTGCAGGTTGTGATGCACTCGGGAGAGACCACCGCGACCGTCGTTGAACGCCCGTTTTTCGACCCGCGCAAGAGCCTTGCAGCCTCCGGAGCACCCGGGCCTGCCCAGGTCACCGCGTAAAGGGCTGCCATCATGTCTGACCTTGCGATCGAACTGCACTGGCAGCGCGCTGAACCTGCGTTGGAGACCGGAAAGTTCTCGAATGCTCATACTGTGCAGTATAATGGCGCCCACGAGGTGCAAGTGGACGCCGCCCCTGATTGGGGCGGCGACCCCAACCACACCAACCCCGAGCAGGCCCTCGCGGCAGCCCTGTCGAGTTGCCACATGATGACTTTCCTTGCACTTTGTGCGAAGGTGGGTTGGCCTGTCGCCAGCTACCATGACTATGCCGAGGCCCATCTGGGCAAGAACGCGAAAGGGCAGATGTCGGTCACGCGGATCGACCTGAAGCCGGTGGTGCGCTTCGACACTGGCTTCGCTGTCGGGGCCGAAGAACTGGCAGAGATGCACCACAGGGCGCATCGTTACTGTTTCATCGCCAATACGCTGGCTGACAGCGTTGACATCAATGTCAACTGATCCTGGCAGTGGACCCGCGCCCTTACTTCTGAAACTGACATCTTGCTGCGTGACCTCTCGAATGACGGCATCCAGTGCCTGAGCCTTCTGTATCTGCGGTTTATCGTGCCGCCCCCTTCAGCGACCTTGGCCGAGGTTGCAAAAAGGGGCGGTGTATGGCGTCTGTGCCTTGAAGCATGACTACGTTTCTTGGCGAGCCAGCACCGTCTCTCTTCATCGTCTCGAACAGTGGGATGCGGCCACCCGGGACCGCGAAGCAGAAGGAAGCGAGCATGACCAAGGTAACACAATATCGGATTGCTGGCATGGATGTCAGCGGTGACGGGCTGGACGCTCCGCCATCGTGCGCTGCCGCCGACCACTCGGGCCTTCGATCACTTCCAGCCGGGAAAATCCAACACCCCTTGAGCCGTCCAAATGGACGCCCATCTTGCCGTCTCTCCCCAATTCCAACACCTCCGCTGCACATATGCGTGCAGAATGATGGCTTCAGGTCAGAAAACGCTGGAGGGGACTGGCGTTGCGCTTACGAGACCCTCGCGGGAAGATGTCTTGATCATCCGGCCAGCGCGGGCGAAATTGCAATTTTCCAGAAAGAATTAGCTGCCTATCGAGATACGCTGCACCGAGCACGAAGGGCCGTTTCGGTGAACGCTGCGCGTCGGATCGACCGACCGATCAGGGCCGCCCCTACTGGGTCAGATCATCCAGACTTATCCTGAGCGCGCCCGCCAAGGCGCGCGGATTGCCCGTCGTCTTGCAGATCTGGGCGAGTTTGGTGCGCCGCATCGAATGCGTGCCATGGGTACTGGGTTCCAGCCAGTTGACGACGGGTCTTGATCTCCTCACAGTTGCGCGAGTATCTCTGGAAATCCTGCGGAATGCCCCCAAGTGATGCGTGTGACGCAGGACCGGAACATCCGCGTCTGTATTGTTACTGTCCCTCGTTCCGCACCTGCGCCCGGCCTCTGGCCGGGCGTTTTTTTCACCTTGCACCTGTCGCGCCGTCGCGTCACCATCGCGCCATGACCCGCCCCGATGACGCCACGCTCCGCCAGATCCTGACCACCACGCGCGTGATTGCCGTGGTGGGCGTGTCGCTCAATCCGGTGCGGCCCAGCTATTATGTGGCACGCTACATGAAGCTGAAGGGCTTCAGGGTCATCCCGGTCAATCCGGGCCATGCCGGAGAAGTGCTGTTCGGCGAGACCGTGCGCGCCAGGATTACGGACTGCCCGGCGGATGTGGACATGGTCGATATCTTCCGCCGCTCGGACGCCGTGCCGCCGATCGTGGGCGAGGCTCTGGCGCAACTGCCTGCCCTGCGCACGGTCTGGATGCAGATCGGCGTGCAGAATGCCCAGGCTGCCGAAACGGCGCGCGCGCGGGGGGTGCGGGTGATCGAGGATCTCTGCCCCAAGATGGAATACCAGCGCCTCTATGGCGAGTTGCGCATGGGGGGCATCAACACGGGCATCCTCTCGTCGCGGCTGTAGCTGCGGGCTTGCGGCCCTGGTGGGTGAACCTGCCTGCGGCAGAACCACCCACCCTACCGCGCTCAGCCGCCCTTGCGCCCGAGCTCGACGATCATCGCCCCCAGCGCGATCAGCACCATCAGCGCCAGCTTGCGCGGCCCCACGCGCTCCTTGAGAATGAACCAGCCGATGAGCGCGGCAAAGACGGTCGAGGTCTCGCGCAGGATGGCGGCCTCGCCGACCTTGCCGACCAGCGTTGCGACCATGACCGATCCGAAGCTGACATAGCCGATCAGCGCGCCCGCAAGGCCCCGCACCATGAGCGGGCGCAGGGCCGGGGGATAGGCCATGCGCCGGTAGCGCAACGCGCCGAGGATCGCGAAATCCATTGATGACAGGAAGAAGAACCAGGCCACGAATCCCAGCGGGTCGCCCGAGAGTCGGATCGCCCAGGCGTCGTAGGTGGTATAGACCGCGACCATCACTCCGCCCAGCAGCGCCCAGACCAGCCCCTGTTTCAGCGCGCGCAGGTCGATCTGTTCCTCGGACAGGTTGCGCAGGGCCAGCAACAGGATGCCCCCCGACAGGCAGGCCACGCCCAGCCATTGCAGCGCGGTATAGCTTTCGCCGAAGATGACCATGGCGGCCAGGATCGTGATCAGCGGTCCGGTGCCGCGCACCACCGGATAGACCACGGTGAAGGCGGCGCGCTCATAGGCCAGCGCCATCGCCAGCTTGTAGAGGAAATGGATCACCACCACACCTGCCAGCACGGGCCACATGAAAGGCGCGGGCGGGCCGAAGACGAAGATCGCGACCGGCCCGGCGATGACGACCAGCCAGACGTCGATCGCCCCGCGCGTCAGCCATGGGTCATGCAGCCCCTTCTGCAGCGCGCCGAAGATCGCATGGGCCAGCGCCGCCGTCAGCGCCAGAAGCGTGGCAAGCCGCGCCCCTTCGGGCGTTCCGACAAGCGAGAGCAGCCAGTCATTCATGGCGCAGCCCCGTGATTACTTAACATGTGTCCCGTATCGGATGGGGAGGTCCGCCACAAGGCCACTCAGCGCGGACGCGCGGCCTTCTCCTCCAGCCCCGATCTGCCCTCGCGCCGCGCGAGTTCCGCCTCGATATCCGCAAGTGTCACCCCGCGCGCCGCACACATCACCAGCAGATGATAGAGCACGTCCGCAGCCTCGGCCGTCAGGCGCCCGGGGTCGCCCTTCACTGCCTCGATCACGGCCTCGACGGCTTCCTCGCCGAATTTCCCAGCGCATCTTTCCGGCCCGCTGGCCAGCAGCTTCGCGGTCCAGCTGTCCTCGGGGTCAGCCCCCACCCGCGCGGCGATGGTCGCAGCCAGGCGCGCAAGCGCAGTTTCGGGCGCGCTCATGTCAGCCTCACGGGAATACCTGCCGCGGCCATATGTGCCTTGGCCTCGCCTATGGTGAATTCGCCGAAATGAAAGATCGAGGCCGCCAGCACCGCCGAGGCCCCTGCCACAGTGACGCCCTCGACCAGATGATCCAGCGTGCCCACCCCGCCCGAGGCGATGACCGGTATGCCCACGGCATCGACAATCGCGCGCGTCAGTTCCAGGTTGAACCCCGCTCTTGTGCCGTCGCGGTCCATCGAGGTGAGCAATATCTCGCCCGCGCCCTTCGCCGCCACGGTCAGGGCGAATGCGACCGCATCCACCCCGGTCGGCCTGCGCCCGCCATGGGTGAAGATCTCCCACCTGCCGGGGCTGACGGTCTTGGCGTCAATCGCAACGACAATGCACTGGCTGCCGAAACGGTCCGCTGCACGCGCCACCACATCGGGGTCGTCCACGGCCGCCGAATTGAACGACACCTTGTCGGCCCCTGCCAGCAGCAACGCGCGGACATCCTCGACACTGCGCACACCCCCCCCCACAGTCAGCGGCATGAAGCAGTTTTCCGCCGTGCGCGTGACCAGGTCGAACATCGTGCCGCGGTTCTCATGCGTGGCGTGAATGTCGAGGAAGCACAGTTCGTCCGCACCGGCGGCATCATAGGCTTTCGCCGCCTCCACCGGGTCGCCCGCGTCGCGCAGGTCCACGAAATTCACGCCCTTGACCACACGGCCATCGGCAACGTCCAGACAGGGGATGATGCGGGTTTTCAGCATGGCCCCCTCTTAGCCTCTGCCGCCCAGCGCGAAAAGAGGCATTTGACACGGATCAATGACATGCGCTGGCAGATCGCGCATTCTGGTGCCAACCGAGATAGGAGCACAGACATGACCGATATCGCCGCGCGCGCCGAGCAGATCCGCGCCCGCAAGCGCGAGCTTCTGGCGCGCATGACCCATGTGGATCAGGAACTTTCCACCGAGGTCAACCCGGACTGGGAAGACAGCGCGACCGAGCATGAACAGGACGAGGCGCTCGAGGCACTGGGCCTGTCCGCCCAGAAGGAAATCAGGATGCTGGATGCGGCACTCGTGCGGATCGAGGATGGCAGCTATGGCGATTGCGTAAAATGCGGCACGCCGATCAGCGAGGAGCGGCTCGACCTGTTGCCGGCCACGCCCATGTGTCGCAATTGCGCAAGCTAGGGCGCGCGTCGCGAACGGGCACAAGCCGGCCCCGCGCCGGAAAACGTCAGGTGTCACCCCGCGCCCCCGCAGGCGGGCGCGGGCGGTCGGGTCAGGCCGCCACGGCCCCTGTCCCGCGCGGGCGCAAGGTGCGGGTCAGGATCAGCAGGATGATCGCGATATTGAGCGCGTTCCAGACGATCCCGTTGAGGAAGGCCAGTTGATACGAGCCGGTCAGGTCATGAATGACCCCTGACATCCAGCCGCCCAGCGCCATGCCCAGGATCGTCGCCATGATGACGAAGCCGACCTTTGCACCCGCCTCGCGGGCGGGCATGTATTCGCGCACGATCAGGGCGTAGGCCGGCACGATCCCGCCCTGCGCCAGTCCGAACACCAGACTGACCATGTAGAGCGAGGCCAGCCCCCCGGCGGGCAGGTAGAGAAACAGCGCCAGCATCTGCAGAACCGATCCGATCAGCAGCGTCAGCACCCCGCCCAGCTTGTCTGCCACCAGCCCCGAGACCAGTCGCGACACCACGCCGCCCATCAGCATGAGCGACAGCATCTCGGCCCCGACAGCCGGGCCATACCCCCGATCGACGCAGAGCGCCACGATATGAACCTGTGGCATCGACATGGCCACGCAGCACCCCAGCCCCGCCAGTGCCAGCAGCCACGCCAGTGTGCGGGGCGAAAACCCGCAGGCCGCACGGTTGATCGATGACAGGCTGGCTGCGGCAGACATGCTCAGTTCCGGCACCCGGCGGCGCAGCAGCAGCGCCAGCGGAATCACCAGCGCCACCACGATCATCGCCAGCGCCAGACAGACCGCCCGCCAGCCATGCTCGGACAGGACCCCGGCCAGCACGATCGGCCAGATGGCCCCCGAGAGGTAGTTGCCGCTCGCAGCGATGGCCACCGCAATCCCGCGCCTGCGCTGGAACCAGTGCGAGACATCGGCGATCAGAGGTCCGAAACTGGCGGCAGAGCCCAGCCCGATCAGGAAATGAACCCCCGAAAGGATCAGCACCGAGGGGCTTGCAGCGGCCGCCAGATACCCGATGCCCGTCAGCAGGCTGGCCCCCATCAGCGCATGGGTGATGCCGAACCTGTCCACCGCACGCCCGATCAGCAGGTTGCCCAGCGCAAAGCCCAGCATGGTCAGCGTATAGGGCAGCGAGGAGTCCGCCCGCGACACGCCGAACTCGGCCTGAACGGCAGGCATGATGACAACAACCGACCACATGCCGACATTGCCGATGGTCGCAATCGCCAGTGTCACCGCCAGCCGCGCCCAGGAATACCGGCTGTCAAAGATCAGGTGTTCAGACATGCAGGACCTCTGACAGGCTGCGGGATAAGGGTTTGGCAAGATGCGGGGCCGACAATGCCCGGGCAGGGGCGGGCCTGCGCGCAGCCTTGCGCGATATTGCGGCAGTATCAAGCGTTTCGTGGCGCAATCTGCATTCCTTGCAGGGCGCGGGGGGGGGGCGCCCTGCAAGGGGTCGGCGGCCTGCGTCGTGACGGTTGCGTGGCAGCGAGCCCTTGCCCGGCATTCCTGCACGAAACGGTCAGATGACGGCCGGGAATGCTGAGCTAACGATCATGCTACGCGCAGCCAGGCAC
>SKYA01000144.1 GCA_007128135.1 Paracoccaceae bacterium
AGAGAGATGGCATCATACAATACGCATCAGCGCGAGCCGCTTCTGGACGGCAACCTGCAGGCCGTGTTGCAGAAACGCGGGCGCGAGCTTCTGGGGGTGTGCGCTCTGGTGCTGGCGTTGCTGATTGCGCTGATGCTGGGCTCCTACGCGCCGGGCGACCCGAGCTGGATGGCCTCGACCGACCTGCCGATCCGGAACTCGCTGGGCCGGGTGGGTGCCACGATCGCGGCCCCTCTCATGGTAATCATCGGCATGGCCTCATGGGGCATGGCGCTGTTTGCGGCGGGCTGGGGCGTGCGGCTGATTGCCGGGCGCGGGCACGGGATGGCGCTGTCGCGCGGGGTGTTCCTGCCGATTGCCCTTGCGATCAGCGCAATCTGGGCGGCCGCGCTGGTGCCGGTCTCGGGCTGGGACACGCTCTATGGCATGGGCGGGGTCTTTGGCGACACTGTGCTGGGGGCGGTGGTCAACGCGCTGCCCGTGCCGGTGGCCGCCGGTGTCAGCGTTATGGCCTGGGTCATGTTCGCGGCAACGATTGCCATCTGGTGTTTCGTGCTGGGCATGGACCGGCATGAGATCCGCCGTTTTGCAGGTTTCGTTCTGGCGGGGGTCGTGCTGATCTATGCCGGGCTGGTCGCGCTGGGGCGCGGCGGGGTCTGGGGTGGTCTGCGCGGATTGCAGCGTGGGGGTGCGCATCTTGCGCAGTCGCTGGTCGAGCGGCGCGCGCAGCGGCACCTGCGCGCTGCGCCGGATACGCACGCCGGATACGCGCCGCATCCGTCTCATCTGTCTCATCCGTCGCAGGAACGGCGCGCAACGCCTGTGATCCGCCCCTCCGGTCACGCCGCAGCGCTGACCCGGACCGAACCTGCCCTGCAGCGCAGCGCGCCGCCGCCATCGACGGCGGCGGCATGTCCTGTCCCGGCAGCCTCCGACCCGGCGCCGGGCCTGCTGTCGCGGCTCAGGACGCTGAGTTCCCGCCCTGCCGAGCCGCCCGCGCCAGATCTGCGGGGCCAGCTGGTCGAGCCGCCGCTTTCGGCCGCAGCCCTGCAGGCAGAGCCTGCGGGCGATGCGCGCATCCGCTCGCGCATTGCCGATGCGATCCGGCAGCGCAAGGGCCAGAAACCGGTCATCCAGTTCGACCGCACCCGCGCGCCACTGGCAGAGCCGCCCCTGCGTGCCGCCCCGCACTCTGCCCCGCACTCTGCCCCGCATCCCGCCCCGCACCCGGCACGGCCCGCGGTCCCGGTTGCCCCGCAGCCGATGCAGATCAGCGCGCAGATTTCGGCCGCCCACCCGGCGGTGCCGATGCCGGACTGGATGCAGGCCGCGCAATCCGTGCCGCCCCTGCCCGGGGCTGTCCGGGCGCATCCGGCAGGTGCCGCCGATGACAGCCTGATCGAGCCGCAGTTCCAGCCCGACGCGCCCCCGCGCACGGGCCATGTGCTGCAACGCCGGGTGGTGGCGACGCCCGCGCGCAAGCCGCAACCCTCGCGCCGGGCACAGGCCGAGGCCGAGCCGAGCTTTCGCTTCGAGCACGAGGAGGCGGAATTCGAGTTGCCGCCGCTCTCGTTGCTGGAAAGCCCCGGCAATGTGCAGCGTTTCACGCTCAGTGACGAGGCGCTGGAGGAAAACGCCCGCATGCTGGAGGCGGTGCTGGATGATTATGGTGTGCGCGGCGAGATTGTCAGCGTGCGTCCCGGCCCCGTGGTCACGCAATACGAGCTGGAACCGGCGCCGGGGCTCAAGGCCAGCCGCGTGATCGGTCTGGCCGATGACATCGCGCGCTCGATGTCGGCGCTGTCGGCGCGTGTTTCCACCGTGCCGGGGCGGTCGATCATCGGGATCGAACTGCCCAATGCGCATCGCGAGAAGGTCGTGCTGCGCGAGATCCTGTCGGCGCGCGATTACGGTGACACCAACATGCGCCTGCCGCTGGCGCTGGGCAAGGCGATCGATGGCGAGCCGGTGGTGGCGAATCTTGCGAAGATGCCGCATCTGCTGATCGCGGGCACGACCGGCTCGGGCAAATCGGTCGCGATCAACACCATGATCCTGTCGCTGCTCTACCGGCTTTCCCCCGAGGAATGCCGCATGATCATGATCGACCCCAAGATGCTGGAACTCAGTGTCTATGACGGCATTCCGCATCTGCTCTCGCCTGTCGTGACCGACCCGAAAAAGGCCGTGGTCGCGCTGAAATGGGTCGTGGGCGAGATGGAGGAACGCTATCGCAAGATGTCCAAGATGGGCGTGCGCAATATCGATGGCTATAATGGCCGCGTGCGCGAGGCGCTGGAGCGCGGCGAGATGTTCAAGCGCACCATCCAGACCGGCTTCGACGACGAGTCCGGCGATCCGGTCTTCGAGACAGAGGAATTCGCGCCCGAACTGCTGCCCTTCATTGTTGTCGTGGTCGATGAGATGGCCGACCTGATGATGGTCGCGGGCAAGGAGATCGAGGCCTGCATCCAGCGGCTGGCGCAGATGGCGCGGGCGAGCGGCATTCATATCATCATGGCGACGCAGCGCCCCTCGGTGGATGTGATCACCGGTACGATCAAGGCGAACTTCCCGACGCGGATCTCGTTTCAGGTGACGTCGAAAATCGACAGCCGCACCATTCTGGGCGAACAGGGGGCAGAGCAGCTTCTGGGCATGGGCGACATGCTCTACATGGCGGGCGGCGGGCGCGTCAGCCGGATTCACGGCCCCTTCGTGAGCGACGAGGAAGTCGAGGAGGTGGTCAATCACCTCAAGAGCTTCGGCCCGCCGGACTACAAGTCGGGCGTGGTGGACGGCCCCGAAGGCGACCGCGAGGCCGATATCGATGCGGTTCTGGGTCTGGGGGGCAACACCAATGGCGAGGATGCGCTGTATGATCAGGCCGTGCAGGTGGTGATCCAGGACCGCAAATGCTCGACCAGCTATATCCAGCGCAAGCTGGGCATCGGCTACAACAAGGCCGCGCGTCTGGTCGAGCAGATGGAAGACGAGGGACTGGTGACGCCCGCCAACCATGTCGGCAAGCGCGAGATCCTGGTGCCCGAGCAGGGCTGAGGTGCCGCAGCCGTGGCGGGTGGGTCAATGACCCACCCTACAGGGCGTTGCGCGTGCAGACCTGCCGCCAGTCCCTTGCGCGGCGAGGGTAGATGCAAACAGGGCGTGGCCTGAGCCACGCCCTGTTTGCATTTTTGCGGTGCCCGGGTTCAGCGCGCGGTGCAGGTCTGTTCGGCAATGGCACCGAAATTGCGGTAGCGCGCCCAGAATTCATTGTCGCGCGCACTCTTGGACATGCGCACATCCTGCGCCAGTTGCGGATCGCGGAAGAAGGCGGCGGCGCGGCGCTGCTCGGCTCGGGTCAGCGTGCGCTGCGCAACCGAGTCGATGCAGCGACACAGCGCGCGGCTGGCCTGTGGCCTGTCCGAGCGCAGGCACGCGGTCTCGATCGGGCCTGCGACGGCCGCAGCGGGAAAGAGTGGCGACACAAGCAGGACGGTCGCGGTTGCCAGAAGGATCTGTTTCATGATGCCTCTATGTTTCTGTCTCGTGCGCCTGAACCTGCCGGGCTTGCTGTCCGGTCTTGGTCGCGTGGCAGGCGCACTCATGCCTCGTTTTCACCTTCCAACCATACCAGAAGACACCCCGTGTTTTCCACCAGTTTCGAAGGCTGGCGCGAAATGTCACAGACTGCACAGGGTGCTGGTCAGATCTAGCGTCGGCGGGTCGTGGACATACCAGTTCTGGGCTGACCTTCGCCCTGCCCGTGGCGCGAATCAGGGTCGCGACCGGTCGGACAACTCGACGGCGGCGACGAAATTATCCGACAGGATGGCGAATCTGCCGCTGATGCCGGCGCTTTCTGCGCAACCTCGCGCAAGAAACTCGCCTGCCCCCAGGTCGAAGCTCAGCGTGATGGCATGATAGTCGAGGCTGCACGGCGCGAGGGCATATTGTGCCTTGAACACGGCTTCCTTCGCGCAGCGGATCAGCCTTGCGAAATGACCCCGCTGCGAGGGACCAAGCGAGGCGAGCCACGCCATCTCGGTCGCGGTACAGACGCGCGGCCATGTTGCAGCGTCCAGCGGTATCGCGGGGTCGAGGTCGAGTCCGAGGGCGCAGATTTCGGGGTCGTCGCTGACCACGGCAAGGCAGTCGCGCTCGGAATGGGTGATCGAGCCGATCAGCCCCGGCGGCCAGATCGGCGCGCGGTCGGGACCCTGCAGTACCGGGCGCTGGATATGGCCAAGCATTTCCATCGCCTTGCGGGCCGCCAGCCGTCCGGCGGCGAATTCGCGCGCGCGCGCCGCCGGGACATGTTCGACTGCAAGCACCTCGTCGCCCATCAGGCGCGGCATCGGTGCGCGCGGATCGGTCCAGGCCATGGCGATGCGGTCCGAAAACAGGGGGCGGGCAAAGGCATCTACCGAGAATTTCTGGACCGTCATGGCAGCAATCCTCCATTGTCAGGCGGATGATGGCATCCCTGCATGGGCTGTGGCGCATGCGATGCGACCCTGTCTGTCACACTGTCCTTGCGTAACCGTGACATCCCGCGTCTTACCCCCGTTGCCCGAACAATTGCGATGAGCCTGCGGTCCCCGCCATTGACGGGATCACCGGCCCCAGGCCATCGTCATGCCCGAGGATCGCGGAGAAATTATGGCGCAATTCGGGCCTTGATCGGCAATGCCGCGCGCTGCGCGCCCGCGGGAGCGCGCAGCGCGCGGGTTCAGCGCGCCGGACTCGTCTGTTCGGCGGCGGCGACCTGTTGCTTGACGCGGATGAAGCTGTCGGGGGTGACCGAGATCGTGTCGATTCCGCATTCGACAAGGAAGCGCGCGAATTCGGGGTGGTCGCTGGGCCCCTGGCCGCAAAGCCCGATCTTCGCCCCGGCCTGATGCGCCGCCTCGATGACATGGCCGATCATCCATTTCACGGCCGGGTCCTGTTCGTCGAACAGTTCGGCCAGATCCTCGGAGTCGCGGTCAACCCCGAGGGTCAGCTGCGTCAGATCATTCGAGCCGATGGAAAACCCGTCGAAGCGTTCGGCGAAGGCGGGCGCGAGGATCACGTTCGACGGAATCTCGGCCATGACATAGACCTCGAGCCCGTTTTCGCCGCGCCGCAGCCCCTGTTCGGCCATCACCTCGAGCACGCGGTCGGCCTCTGTCACGGACCGGCAGAAGGGGATCATCACGACGACATTGGCAAACCCCATCTCCTCGCGCAGCCGCCGGATGGCCTGACATTCCAGCGCAAAGCCCTGGCGGTAGCGTGGGGAGGTATAGCGCGAGGCCCCGCGGAAGCCGAGCATGGGGTTTTCCTCGGCGGGCTCGAACCCGGCCCCGCCGATCAGATTGGCGTATTCGTTGGTCTTGAAGTCGCTCATTCGCACGATCACCGGGCGCGGATGCTGGGCCGCGGCAATCCGCGCCAGCCCGCGCGAGAGCTGATCGACGAAATACTCGGTCTTGTCGGCATGGCCCGCAGTGATCTGCTCGATCTCGGCACGGGCCTTTGCGTCGGTCAGCCGGTCGAACTGCACCAGCGCCATGGGATGGATGCGGATATGGTTGTTGATGACGAATTCCATCCGCGCCAGCCCGACACCATCGGCAGGCAGGCGCCACCAGCGAAAGGCCGCCGCCGGATTGGCGAGGTTGAGCATCACCTTCGTCCGCGTCTGTGGCACTGCGGCGGGGTCGAGCATTTCCTCGCGGATCTCGGCCACCCCGTCATAGACGAACCCCTCGTCCCCCTCGGCGCAGGACACCGTGACCTCCTGCTCGTCATGCAGCACCCGGGTCGCGTCGCCGGTGCCGACAATGGCCGGCAGGCCCAGCTCGCGGCTGACAATCGCCGCGTGCGAGGTGCGCCCGCCACGGTCGGTGACGATGGCGGCCGCGCGTTTCATGATCGGCACCCAGTCCGGGTCGGTATTGGTGGTGACAAGAACGGCACCGTCCACGAAACGGTCGATATCGCGCGGACTGTCAAGGATGCAGACGCGCCCCGCCACGGCGGAATCGCCGATGCTCAGCCCGGTGACCAGCTTGCGCCCCGTGGCGCTGACACTGTAGCTGCGATAGGCACCGGCCTCGCGGCGCGACTGCACGGTTTCGGGGCGGGCCTGCACGATATAGATCGCGCCGGTGTCGCCATCCCTTGCCCATTCGATATCCATCGGGCAGCCGTAATGCTCCTCGATCACGCAGGCCCAGCGCGCAAGGCGCAGGATTTCGGCATCCTGCAGCACGAAGGCCGCGCGCTCGGCCTTCGAGGTGGGCACGGTGCGGGTGGCCTGCTGGTCGCCCTTCGCGCTGGCATAGATCATCTTCAGCGCCTTGGCCCCGCGGCGCTTCTCGACAATTGGGCAGAGCCGTTCATCGGCCAGAAGCGGCTTGAACACCTTGTATTCGTCCGGCTCGACCGTGCCCTGCACGACCGTCTCGCCCAGCCCCCAGGCGGCATCTATGACCACCACCTTGTCGAATCCGGTCTCGGTGTCGATCGAGAACATCGTGCCCGACCCGCCGCGATCCGCGCGCACCATCAGCTGCACCCCGACCGAGAGCGCGACCTTCAGATGCTCGAAGCCCTTCGCCTCGCGGTAGCTGATGGCGCGGTCGGTAAAGAGCGAGGCAAAGCAGTTGCGGCAGGCGTCCAGCAGGGCTTCGGGACCGCGGATATTGAGGAAGGTTTCCTGCTGCCCGGCAAAACTGGCATCGGGCAGATCCTCGGCCGTGGCCGAGGAGCGCACCGCAACATCGGCATCCGCACGCCCGGCGCTGGCGCAGAGCGCGGCATAGCCGTCGCGGATGGCCTGTGCCACATCCCCGGGCCAGTCGCCCTGCCGGAATGCCGCGCGCAGTTGCGCGCCGGTTTCGGCAAGGCTCGCCTTGCCCTCATGCATCCGCGAGAGTGCGTCCGCGATGACCTCTCGCAGACCGTTCGCCTCGACAAAGGCCCAGTAGGCCCCGGAACTGGTGGCAAAGCCCGGCGGCACATTCACGCCTCTTGCGCCCAGATGGCAGACCATCTCGCCCAGCGAGGCATTCTTGCCCCCGACGAGTGCCACCTGGCTGCGGTCAAGCGCCTCGAACGGTATGACATGCGGCTGCGTCTGGTCCATGCGTTCCTCCTCTGCGGGGCCATGGGTACTGCAAACCGGCGGGTCGGCAGCGCGGGCCCGATCACTCGCGGCATCTAGACCGGGCTTGCGGTGATGCGCCTTGACACGGATCAATGCAGATCGCGGCAAGGTTGACTCCCGCCCGGCTTTGGGGGAGCGTCGGGGCCGCTGGCCGACCCGGCCGGGATTTGAACCGCATCCAGTTTGCACCCTGAACACCGAAGGCAGGATATGGAAAAGCAATTGATGATCTATGAGCGCGTTGCCCCGATCACCCTCGACAAGCATCGCGATATTACTGTCCAGACCGGAAAGGACTGGCGCTTTGCCAGCCAGTTGAACACGATTCCCGTCCTTGCCGCCGAGATCGAGCCTGCCAGCGCGGAACTGCCCATCGTCTTTGCGGGCGAGGGCGAGAACATGTCGATCGTGGCGCTGACGGCGCTGCGGGCAGGCGAGAACCTGTTCGTCAGCCCCGGGGGGGGCTGGCAGGGCAGCTATGTTCCCGCCTTTCTGCGCCGCTACCCCTTTGTCTTTGCCGAGACCGGACCCGGGGGCGAAACCCTGACATTGTGCATCGACGAGGCCTGTGACGGCGTCAATTCCGACGGGCTCGGCGAGCGGCTGTTCGATTCGGCGGGCGAGCGGACGCATTATCTGGACAGGATGCTGCAATTCACCAGTGACTATCAGACCCAGCACCGGCTGACGCGCGCGTTCTGCCAGCGTCTGGTCGCGCTCGACCTGCTGGAAAGCGCTGTCGCCAATGTAAAACTACCCGATGGCCAGACCCTGACCCTGACCGGCTTCCAGCGCATCAGCCGCGACAAGCTGCGCGATCTCGACGATGCCACCGTGACGCAGCTGTTCCGCTCGGACATGCTGGGGCTGATCTATTTCCATCTCGGATCGCTGGCGCATCTGTCAGCGCTGGCCAACCGCAGCGCGCCAGCCACTCCCGCTCAGCAACCCGAAGCCGCCGACGCATAGGCGGGTGGATTGTGGCGCGTCGGGGCATTGCCGGGGGCAAGCCACGCCTGCGCAGGAATTGATGCGTCATACCCTATTTGTGGTATGACGCCCTGATTCTTCGGCGCATAGTCGAAAAAAGCATGGAATCAAATTGTTTGATGGTCTTCGGCCGGTTTCGACCATTACCGATCGCGGGTGTGCCGCCAGGCTGGATGACCGAAACAGACCGGGCATATCATCAGGTTCGGGGATTTCGAGCAACAAGAACGAAGAAATAAGCGAATGAACGAATTGATGTATCGAATTGTATGGGTGTGTCTGGTTGCGATGCCTTGCCTGCCTCTGGCCCCGGTATCGATTGCCGCGCAGACGCAGAGCGAAAGCCAGCCGAGCCAGGGCCATGCCCTGATCGAGGCCGAGATCGAGGCCAGGGACGCGCCCGACAGTCCCGCCACCGCCGCGCAGGAACTGGCCGAACAGGCCGAAGCCGCCGCATCACAGGAAGCCGCGCAGACGGCCGCGCCCGCCCGGGTCGCAATGCGCGCGGTCGCGCAGCGCATGACAGTGCGCTCGGTCACGGTGGGGGCCTCGGCCTATCTGACCGAGGCCGAGATCGCCACGGTCATCGCATCGCTGATCGGGCGCGAGATCGACCTGCGCGAGGCCGGGCAACTGGCCGCCGCCTTCGACGCGGCCTATGCCGCGAAGGGGGTCGGGCTGGCCAGCGCGGTCGTGGCCTCGGTCGATCCGCGCAGTGGCGATGTCCGCATCGTGTTTGACGAGCCGCGCATTGGCACCGTGCGCGTGCGCGACGGCGCGCTGGCCTCGGGCGAAGTCTATGCGCGGCGTCTGGCCCTTCAGTCAGGGGCGATGGCCGATACCCGGGCGATTGCCGTGCGTCAGTTGCGGCTGCAACGGCTGAGCGGTGTGCAGACCGAGCTTTCGGCCACGCCCGGTGCAGAGCCCGGCACGGTCGACCTGACCCTGACCCCGGTCGAGCCGCCCGCGCGGGTGTTCTCCGCCGCCCTGGACAATCACGGCAATGCCGCGACCGGGCGCGAACGGCTGAACCTGTCTTATGCCGAATCCTCGCTGACCGGACGGCTGGACCCGCTGTCGCTGTCGGTGACGCTGGCGCGGGGGCTGCAATCGGGGGCGATCGGATATGCCCTGCCGCTGGGCAGCGAGGGGATGAGCGTCTTTGCCTCGGGCAGTCTGGAACGCTCGCGCAGCCTGCGCGGGCCGGACCTGCGCAGCCGCACGCAATCGGCGGAACTGGGCCTGAGTCTGCCGGTCGTGGTCGAGGCCGAAAGCCAGCTTGTGCTGCGCGCCTCGCTCCAGCATTTCCGCGAGCAGCGGCGCACGCTGGGCGTGGTGACGACCGAACAGCATGGCACCGCGCTGGCGCTGGGCGCGAATTATACGCGCTTCATGGCGCGCGCGGCGGTCAGCTATGACCAGAGCCTGCGCCATGTGGTCTGGACTGATGCTGTCATCGGCCGCAGCCGGACCACCGTTCTGGCAGGCGAAGGCTCGGGCAGCGTGGCGCTGGGAACTGACTGGCAGGCGGTCGGACGGCTGGGATGGCAGGCCGTGCTGGGCCAGAACCTGCCCGCCTTCTACCGCGCCGGACTCGGCAGCCCCAGCCGCGTGCGCGGCTATGACCCGGCAGTGAGTTCCGGCGATGCCTTTGTCTTCGGCTCGGTCCAGATGCAGCGCGCCGCACCCTGGACAGTGTCGGTGCGCAACGAGGACGACCTGTCGGCTTTCCCCTTTGCCTTCATCGACATGGGGCGCGCGTTCGACCGGGCCGGGGGGGTGAGTGCCGCGCAGGACATGCTGACCTCGGTCGGTGTGGGCAGTGTGGTTCAGTTCGGGTCGCGCGGCATTGGCGAAATTGTTCTGGCCATGCCGCTGCGCGATGCCAACGGGTTCAGCGCGGCAGGCCGCGTGCGGGCCGATCTGCGACTGGGGGTGCGTTTCTGACCCTCTCTCAACGAGTTCATTTTTCGTGATTATTTATTCAGGAGGATGGTTTCATGCGGTTGTCAGGTGTGGCCCTGACCCTGTTTCTGGGGGGTTCGACAGCAGCGGCGTCAGAGTCCGTGCGCGTGGAGAATGGCGCGCGGTTCGGCGGCTGGACAGTCTCCTGCGAGGCGCTGGCCGTCAATGAAACGCTCTGCGTGCTGTCGCAGCGGCTGGTGCGCAGCGACAGCGGCGCGGTGCTGGCGGAACTGATTGCCTTCAATGCCGATGACACTGCAGGCGCCTATATTGCCGCGCGCGTGCCAAATGGTGTCTTCTTCCCCTCGGGCTTCGTGCTTGGCCCACAGGACAGCGACGCGCAGCTTGATTTCATCTGGCAGACCTGCAGCCCCGACATCTGTGAGGCGCTGCTGCCGATGGGTGCGCAGGAACTGGACCTGATCGCCTCGACCGGGGATTGGGTGGCAGGCTATCGCCCCGGCATGACCAGTGACTCGCTGATCTTCCGGGTGGCGCTGGACGGGCTCGAGGACGGGCTCTCGGCGCTGGCGCTGGCGCTTGGCCAGCCCGGACCCAGACCGGCAGAGGATGATCCGGCGGAGCCGGGCCAGTGACCCGTCACGCGCGCTTTCCCGCCCTGCCGATGGTGCCCGCGCGCGCAGGCGGCGGGCCGCGCAGTTCGGTGGCGACGCTGGCGCTTCTGGTGACGGGCGCGCTGCTTCCGGCCCATCAGGCGCGGGGGCAGATCGTCGCGGATGGCAACACCGCCACCAGCATCACCTCGGACGGCGGGGCGACGAATATCCACACCGGCACGATTTCGGCCGGGCACGGGGTCAACACCTTTTCCAGTTTCTCCACCGCGACCGGGTCGGTGACGAATATCCATGTGCCGCAGGGCGCCGCCGGCACGGTCAATATCGTGAACGGGCCGCGCAGTGTCATCAATGGCGCGGTCAATTCCATCCAGAACGGGCAGATCGGCGGGGCGATGCATTTTGCCAACCCCTCGGGCATCGTGGTCGGCCCCTCGGGCGGGTTCCATGGCGGGTCGGTCTCGCTGTCCACGCCGTCGCAGGATTTCGTCAACCAGATGATCCGTCCGGGCGGCGGCCTCGGCACCGGCCATGTGCAGCAGATCATTGGCGGCACCGCGCCGCTGGCCCACAGCGACATTGTCATTCACGGGCAGGTGCAGGGCTCAAGCCATGTGCATCTGCGCGCCGGTCGCGATGTGGTCGTGGCGCCGGGCGGACAGGTGCGCGCGCGCTCGGGCAATGCAGGCGGCGTGGTGCATGTGCGCGCGGGGCGCGATGTGCGCGTTGCCGGGGGCGCCGCGATCCTGGCCGAGGGCGAGGGCGCGGGCCGGGGTGGCACGATCGACGTCTTTGCCGGGAATGCAGCGATACTCGAGCTTGGCGGGCGCGTCTCGGTTGTCGCCTATGGCGAAGGCGATGGCGGCTTTGTCGAATTCTCGGCCGAAAAGAGCGTCGAGCTGCATGGCCTGCTGGAAGCATGGTCGCGGGGCGGTAGCGGCGGGACGATCTTCATCGACCCCGAGGAACTGGTCATCACCGGCGAGATCAGCCGTGGCGCGAATTTCGGGGCCGAGGCAACCGCGCGCATCATCGTGGCCAGCGGCGCGATCCTGTCCACGCGCAATGTTTCCGGCGACGCCTCTGATGTCGACCATGTATGGGCAGAATCAACCGGCGATTCCGGCACCATCCACCTGCGCGCCCCGAATATCGAGGTCCAGTCCGAGGCGATCCTCGTGGCCCATGCCGATAACGGCTTCGAGGGCGGCGACATCATCCTCGAGGCGAAGCGGATCGACCTTGACGGGCACCTGACCCAGGCGCTGCCCTTCTCCTCCACCTCGGTCACGATAGACCAGGCCTATCTGCATGCCCGCAACATCCGCATCTCGGCCGATACGGTCAAGAACAACACTGTCGACGCCGAAGCGAACATCAACACCTATCTGGCCGGGCTCATTCCCGACGGTCTGCCAGGTGGTCTGGCCGCGCAGCTTGTCGAACTGGGCGGGATCGCGGCAGGCAAGGCGCAGGCCGCGCTGGAGGCCGCGAATTACGACAACTGGCCGTCCTTCCTCGATGCGCGCGCCACGATCAACGTGACCCGCTCGACCCTGCGCGCCGACGCAAGCATCCGGATCGAGAGCCTGGCAGGCGCGGATACCGAGATCACCCCCGACACGGGCGGCATGGCGCTGGTGATCGCGGCCTCGCACACGCAGGCGCGCACGCATGTGCTCGACTCCTACCTGATCGCGCAGCAGGATATCGACGTGACCGCCACAACCCGCGTGCGCCACACGCTGCGCGCCCAAGGCGTGCCGGGCGGCGGGCTGAGCGGACCGAATACGGCGCTGGTCGCCTCGGTGCGCATGGGCGGGGCCGAAGCGCTGATCTCGACCAGTCGCTATCAGGCCGGAACGCCGGGTTTCCTGCCCTCGGGGGCAGATCTGCACGATTCTCCCATCGCGGCCAAGCTGGGCGGGCAGTTGCGCGTGCTGGCCGAGAACCGCAACGAGCTTGATCTGCTCGCCGATACGCGGCTTGGTCCGAACGGGCGCGGGGCGTCCATCGTGCTGTCGGTCGATGACCGGCAGGCCGTGGTGGCGTTGGGCGGGCGGGTGCTGTCGCGCACGCTCGATGTCACGACCACGGCCCGCAACCTGTATGAGACGGTGATGATCGAGGCGCGCGTCACTGGCGGCGCGCTGGAGGCGGAGGACGCGCCGACCGAAGCGCAGCAGGGCCAGCCCGAAGCCGCCGATGCTGTGACGGGCGACGTGCTGGGCCAGGTCGCGGCGGATGCGCAGGCCGCCTCGGCGCTGGGCGACAGCGCGGGCATTGTCGCGGCCACGCAAACCGACAGCAATGGCGGCGGGGTCGCGGACAGCGCCTATGCGCTGGCTTTCGTGCTCAGCAGTCACAATGCCAAGGCCCGTGCGCAGGGTGGCAGCGCGGGCGCTGATCTGACCTACACGCATCCGGCCCATGGCGGGGTCGAGTTCATCGCCGATCTGGACATCGCGCCGCTGGGCGAGGGTTTCACCTTCTGGCAGGCGGGTGCTCTGAACGAGCGCCGCGTCAGCATCACCGCGCCCCTGAACCCGTCGCAAGACGGCATCACCTTTGCCGCCGAAAACATCCTGCAGGATGTGCGCCAGCGTTCCATTGTCGCGGCTGGCGAGCTGCCCGAGCCGGGCGCCGAACCCGGCGGCCCGGACGCGAAGAAGACCGCGCTGGTGGCGGTCAGTCTGGCGGGCTGGAACCTTGATGCGACAGCGCAGATCGGCGGGCAGGACGCGAATTTCAACGAGATCGCAGCCACCAATGGCGTGACGCTGCGCGCGCGCAATGTCGCGCCCGAGTTCACTGACCGCGACAGGCTGGACACCGCGCATGAACTCTATTCCACCCTGCGCCAGACCGATGGCCAGGACGAGGAAGAGGTCACCAACGGCGAGAACGGCGGCGCGGGCGAGAGCGGCGCCAATGGCACCAATGGCGCGACGGGTGACAGCGGCGAAAACGGCGAGGAGGACGAGAACGGCGCCACAGAGGAGGCGCAGGACACGCCCAACCCAGGCGGCATTCTCGGTGCATGGTCCGATGGCGAGGGCGCGCTGTTCGTGCGCGAGGATGGCAGCAGCATGGCATTGTCGCAGGCGCAGGCCTTTGCCGCGGGCGAGGAACTGGGCATCGGCGTGTCGCTGGCGCGGCTGGCGGGCGATCAGCATGCCTCGGCCACCATCTGGGGCCATACGCTGATCGACCTGTCGCCTGCGCAGGTGTTTGACGGCATGGAGGCCCCTTCCAGCCCCGCGCTGGGTGGGGTGACTGTGCACGCGGCACAGCTCGGGGCCTGGGGGGCAAGCGCGGGTGCGCCCGATGTCGCGACCGGGGCCAGCACCGGCGGCGGCTATGGCGCGTCCATCGCGCTGGTCAATCTGCGCAGCCAGACCGACGCCATCATCCGCGATGCGGTCGATATCGAGAGCGCGGGCAATAGCAGCGGCGTGGAGGTTCTGGCGCGCGACACGCGGCTGGTTTCGGCCGATTCGCGCACGCATGGCGCGGCAGGCGGCACGTCCTTTTCCGGCGCCTTCTCGATGGTGCAGCGCAAGGACCAGACCCGCGCCGTCGTCACCTCGCGCACTGCGTTCCGCATCGACGGGGCGCTGCGCATCCGGTCCGAGAATTCGGGCGATACCGTCACGGTCGTCTCTGCGGCGGCAACCGGGCAGCGCTCTTTCGGCATCGGCATCGGGCTGACCTTTGCCGACCGCCTGACGCTGGCCGCGATGAGCGATATCGACGATCTGGGCGCGGGGCTGGACAGTGGCGATGGCCGCGCCGAGCTTGGCGGGCTCGAGGTCGTGGCCGAAAATACCGGCAATGTCATCTCCGGCGGGCGCACCAGCGCGGGAGAGGAAGCCGAAACCCCTGACGAGACCCCCGCCCCCGCCCCCGCCCCCGGCGATGGCACCCCCGAAGACGAGGCCCCCGACGAAGCCCCCGACGAGGCTCCGGTCCAGCTGGATGCCGATGCCATCGGCTCTGATGCCACCCGCGTGGCCGATGCCGTCGGCGGCAACAACCCGCTGGGCGGCGGTGGCAATGGCGGCTCGGGCAATGAGGGCGGCATGTCGCTGGCCGGCGATTTCGGCGCGATCTTTTCCGATGTTCGGACCGAAGCCATTGTCAGGGACCGCAATGGCGGCTGGGCTATAGCCGACCCGATTCATATCGATGTCGAGGGCGACCTCACCATCTCCTCGCGCACGGCCATCAATTATGGCCAGTCCAGTGCCGTCACGGCCGTTGCGACAGGCGGGATGGGCATTTCCGGCAGTTTCGGTCTGACCCTGATCGACCAGCACACACGGACCCGGCTGGACAATACCGACATCATCTTCGGCAGTCATTTCGGCGACCAGAAGAAGGACCTGAAGACCGCCACGATCGCAAGCGCCGATGACAGCCGGTTCGACTTGCTGGTTGACGGGCGCGCGGGCCGCCCCGATGGCGGTGCCGCGATTGCCGTGGCGGCGAATTTCGCGCGCTTCGCCTCGGTCGTGCGCACCGAGGTGACCGACTCGATCATCGTTCCGGGCGACGGAGCCTCGCCGCTCGATGACAACGCGGATCAGGGCGATGGTTTCCTCAGCCCCGACGGGCGCGATATCGACATTACCGCCAGTTCCGACGCGCGGCTGGGCATCCGTGCCGCCTCGCGCCGCGAAGGGCCTGCCGATCAGGCCGATGCACAGCAGATGGATGCCGTGGGCGACCTGACCCGCGACGCCGGGAACCAGGCCAACAACAAGGAAGGCCAGGGGCTGAAGGGCCTCTCGATCACGGTGGCACCGCTGCGCCAGATTGCCGATGCTGCCGTGGTGATCGAGGACAGCTGGGTGCAGAACCAGTCCGGCCTGTTCGTCCGCGACGGGCAGGCGGCCGAGCGCGCGGGCGCGCTGCGCGTGCTCTCGACGGCGCGGACCGAACTCGACATCGACGCCAGTTCCGACACCATCGCCGCCGCCATCGCCATTACCGACACCAACAGCCGCGTGACCATCAACCGCGCGCTGATCGTGGCCGAGAATACCGGCACGGTCGAGATCCGTGCAAAGGCCGAGGAAGAGCACCGGATGGCCGCGACCGCCGGGGCCGAGCGCGCGATCAAGGCCGCGGGCATCCTGTCGCTGCGCAGCATGGACACGCGGGTGCTGCTGGGGCGCGAGGATGTTCTGTTCAACCAGACCAGCATCACTGGCGCAGCCGGAATCACGATAGCCGCCGAAAGCCTGCATGACCTTGATTTCAAGGTCATCGCTGCCGATGGCACGCCCTCAGCTCTGGCGCTGGCAGGGCTGATCTCGCTGTCGGATACCGTGACCGAGGCTGCGGTGCATGGCCTCTATTTCAGCGAGGGCGACATCACTGTCGCGGCCACCAATACCTACACGCGCTACAATGCCATTGCCTGGGCGTCGGCAGGCAGCACTGTGCCGGGGGCCGACCCCGCGCCCGAACCGGACCCAATCCCCGACCCCGACCCCGGGTCCGAACAGCGCGATCCCTCGCGGGGCGTTCTGGCCAATGCCATGCTTGATGTCGCGGACGAGACCCAGGACACGGTCACCGATGATGACGAAGAGGATGGCGACGCCACCCCCGAGGCTCCCGCCGAACCGGCTCCGCGCGCCTCGCGCATGACGGCCTTCGCGATTGCCTTCGCGCTGGATCTGCACACCGAACAGACCAGCGCGCGGATCGCGGCCCAAGGGCCGGATGATCCGTTTGCGCCCAGCACTGGCGGCGGCACGCCCAATGCGGCCAGCTTCGCCAGTTCCGGCGACACCCTGCCCAATGTCACGATTCTGGCCGAAAACCGGATCGCGGCCTTCCACAAGGAAGCACGCGCGGCCATCGGCGTGGGCGATCAGGCCCCCGACCGGGGCGCGGTCTTTGCCGTGACGCTGGGCGACTGGCAGCTGCGCGCCGATGCGACGCTGGGCGCGGCGACCTCGATTTTCGGCAGGACGGTCACGGTTGACGCCCGCACCACCCTGCCCGAGGTCAGGGCCGAACTGGACCGCGCGGCCTGGTTCGAGGATCAGGGCGAGCTGTTCGCCGATGGCGCGGGCGGTTATGCCGAAGGCGATGCGCGCCCCAAATCCGCCGATGCGCTGGTCAGCGGCCCCGAGGGCGCGGATGAGGAGGATGTCACCGCAGGCTGGAACATCCTGACCTCGACCCAGACCGATTTCAACAAGCTGGGGCTGGCGGTCGATGTCTCGATCACCCGTATCCGCAGCGCGACCGAGGCGCACATCCTCAGCGGCGGTGCGCCGCGCGCGGCCCAGACCCTGAATGTCAGCGCCCAGACCACTGGCGGGCTGGCCTCGCGCCGCGACCCCCTGGGCATGGCGCGGATGGGCTCGGGCGGGTCGGGCGCAGGGGGCAGCGGGCATGTGCTGCTGATGCATTCCGAAACTGTGGCGCAGATCGACGCTCAGCCACTCTTCAACCCGACTGATTTCCGCACGATCAACAAGGTGAACGTAACCGCCAACACGGATGTGCAAGGCGCAGTCGCGGCGAGTTCATTCGGGCAATCCGAAGATTTCGGCCTGAATATCGCGTTCGCGATGATCGATTATGACGCGCGCACCCATGCACGGCTGATCAACCCAGAACAGCTTCTGATCGGCGAAACCAAGGTCGAGGCGACAGATAGCTCGCTCCTGCTGGTCGATGCCGGATCGGCTGCGGGCGGAAACGTCAGCATCGGGGTCTCTGCCGGGCTGATCTTTGGTGACCGCGATGTGCTGGCCGAGATCACGGGAGATGGCCAAGGCTCGACCCTCAATCTGGGCGATGTGACCGTCAATGCCGAGTTGCGCGGCGGTGCCGTGATCACCACACAGGCGGGCGCGGGCGGTGAGGAGGACGAGGACAGCGAGCCCGTAGAGCCAACGCCTCCGACCAACCCCAATGGGGGTGACCCTGAAGAAGAGCAAGAAGAGGGCACCCGCGACCGCACACCCCTGCCGACAGCCCTGCTGGGCGACCGGGCCGAAACCAACGCGGACGATCTGGCGGACCAGACAGTCAGCACCGATGCCCAAGGCGCGGGCGGCACTGATAGCGGCGATGACACACAGGGCGATGCCGCGCAGCAAAGTCCGGTCGAGGGCAAGAGCTTTGGCTTCGCGCTGGCGGGCGATTTCTCGGGCATGTTCGGGCGCAGCCATGCTGTCGCGCGCATCGACCATGAGGCAGGAACCCTTGTCGCGGGTGATGTGACGATCAATGCCATCAACAATCAGGCGCTTTTCGCGGCCAGTGGCTCTGCGGTGGGCGGTGCGGGCGCGGTGGGCATTGGGGCGTCAGTCTCGCTGAGCAATGTCGAACGGGTCACGCGCGCCTATATGGCTGTGCGCAATGGTGAACTGACAGGCGAACACGCTCGTATTCTGGCGCAAGACGCCACACAGTTGCGGCTTTTCGCGGCCGGGCGCGGCGGTGCATCGGTCAGTTTCAGCGTGCTGGGCAGCGCGTCCATCGAATACGGCTCGCAGACAACAGACGCCCATCTGCGCGCCGATATGCTGGAGATGACCGATACGCCTGCTGGTGGCGGCGGGAATGATACCCAGGGCGATGAAGACCCGCGCGGCATTTTTGTGCGGGCACGTTCGGCAGGCAGCACCATCGCGCTGGCAGGGGCCTTCCGGCCCGATGATAGCGACGACAAGAACGAAGGCGATGGGGCAGTCTCGATCGGACTGGCATTCGCCGGATCTTTCGCGCGCGAGACAATCACTGCACAGGTACAGGGCTATATCACGGCACCCGAGGTCGGGGTCTTTGCCCGGCGCGCGGGCTATATCGGCGCGCTTGCTTCCTCCTCTGGGGTCGCGGACGGGTTCTCCCTGGCGGGTGCCGTTGCAGCCACGCAAATCCGGCGCGAGGTACGGGCCGAGGTCGTAGACAGTCATCTCTATACCTCCGGCGATGTCGAGGTCATTGCCACTGATCGCGCTGATACGCGGCTGCGGGTTGGCTCGGATTCGGATAGCGATACTCTCTCCGTAGGGCTGGCAGGCGCTATTGCGCTTGAGCGGCGCTCTGTAATTGCTGAAGTTCGCGACAGTGAGATCTGGTATTCCGACCATGACGCGCCGGGCGATTTGCTGGTGCGCGCGCGGCAGGACGGCAATATTGACGTGCTGCAAATCGGCGGTGGCGACGAGATCGACGAGGATAGCGAACCGCCCGAGAAAGATGAAGACGAGTCCGGCGGCTTTTCGGCCTCTCTCGGGTTGGGCATTGCATATGCCACGCGCCAGACCCATGCGCGCATCCTCGACAGCAGCATCGACATGGGCGATGTCTCGGTCGAGGCATTGCAGGCCGGGCGCATTCGCAACCGGCAAGGCGTGACCGAGGTCATCGGCTTCGGGGGCTCGGCGGGCGTGATCCTGACGCGGCTGCAAAGCGATGTGGTGGCCGAGGCCAGCAATGCCGGGATCGGGGGCGCGGCGTCGGAGATCGGCGGCGGGATCTATGCCTCGGGCGATCTGAAGATCGCGGCGCTTGATGAAACGTCGATCCTGTCGCGCAGCGCCAAATCGGGCGAAGGGCAAGTTTCCATCGACATCATGGTGGCGACCACCATCGTGACGGGCGAAGTGCGGGCTGAGGCAAGCGAAATCGCGATTGGCGCTCAGACAATCGAGATCACGGCAGATGACAAGACCACGCTGCAATCGGCCGCGCTTGCGCGCAGCTCCACGTCGAAAGCGGGGGGGATTGGTGGTGTCAGCTATGCTGCAAACCGTCTGGATGTGACCGCGCGCTCGATCAATGCCGATGTCTTCAACAATACCCATTTCGCTGTCCGCGCCCGTAGTGAAAGCGAATTATCGGGTACTGTTGTGGGCATGATGGAGGGCGAAGGCTTTGCTGGCGCGCTGCAATCGGCATGGCTCACGGCCAATCGCGACGTGATTGCCGAGGTCGAGCGCACCAGCACTCTCGCCGGGCCTGTGCCCGCGCCCGATACGCCCACGCATATCGAGATCGAGGCCACGCGCAATGACACGTTGATGGGCATTTCCGTCACTGCGGCCGAGGCCGATGCCTCGGTCGGGATCGGGGCGAATGTGTTGCAGACCGGCGGGCGCACACTGGCCGAATTGCGCCTTGACGGACTGCACCACACGCTGATCGGCGATGTCAGCGTCACCGCGCGCGACCAGTCGAAGGCACTGACCGTGGCCATCGGTGCGGCCAGCGGTGGCGGCAGTTTCAGCGCCGTGGGGTCGCTGGCCTATCTGCAGATGGGCCGCCGTCCGGCCGATGCCGTACTGACCGAAAGCGACGGGCGCTCGGATGCGCATCAGGCCCAGATCGAGGGCAGCCGCGATTCGGTGTCGGACGATTTCGCCAGCAACGCGCGGCTGAATGCGACCGATCTGCGCCGCCGTTTCGACCTTGCGACCGAGGCGCGCCTGGTCATCGGGCAGGGCACAAGCGTCGAGGTCACGGGCGATGTGAGCATCCGCGCCGAGGATGCGCGCCACGCAACCGCGATTGCCGGCCAGATGCAGGTCAATATCAATACGGGCGACCTGGCCAGCAAGGCCTTCGACCTGGTCGATCTCGATGAGAACGGAGTCAATGTCCGCATCAAGGATGCCCAGGGCGAGGGGATGGCTGCGCTGTCCTCCTTCAGCCTGCGCGGCGATGGCGATGACGGGGGCGGTGTGTCCGAAGCGGGCGCGCAGGCCGACACCACGGGCGGCAGCGAGGGCAACAGCAGCGGGTCGGTCGGGGTCGGGCTGGCCTTTGGCTGGGCGCGACTGGGCGGCATGGTGACCGCCGATCTGGTCATGGCCCAGAACAGCAGCGCCGAGATCGGCGGCACGCTGGCGCTGCGGGCGGAAAACGCTGCGCGCACGGCGGGCATTTCGGTGGGCGCGCAGGTGGGCGGCTCGACCAATCTGGGCGCGGGTGCAGGGATCTCGCGCCATGACCAGTTCGTGCGCGCACGCATCAGCGGTGCGCATCGCAACCTCAGCCGCGTCACGGCGCAGGCGCTGGACATGGATGCCAGCAGCGACGGGCAGGCCTGGGCGATTGCAGGCCTGGTTACCGCCAGCGACGGGATTGCCGCCGGGGCGACGCTCGCAGTCTCGAACCTCGATGCCGTGACCGAGGCAGTGATCGACCGCGCCACGGTCACGACGGCCGGCAATGCCCAACTGGCCAGCCGCGATACCAGCCGCGCGCTGAGTGTGGCGCTGACCGGTGGTATTGATATCGGCGGCGGGGCGGCGGTGGGGGCCTCGGTCGGGGTCAATCTGGCCCAGAGCGTCACCCGCGCGCAAGTCATGCACAGCACGCTCGATATAGGGGGCGATCTGGCAGTGGGAACAGTGCGCTCGCAGCTGATGAACACCTATGTCCTGCAAGTGGCCATCTCTTCGGGCAGTGGCGTCGGCGCAGCCTTTGCGCTCTCGCAACAGAAGGGGTCGAGCGCGGCAGAGATCATCGACACCACGGTCGAGACCGGCGGCGACGTGCTGGTGACAGCCGGGGGCAGCAACTCTATCGGCAGTGTCGCGGTATCGGCCAGCGTCGGCAGTTCCGCCGCCGTGTCGGGGTCCGTTTCCATCACGATCAGCGAATCCGCCACTCGCGCGCGTATCCTCGACAGCCAGGTGCTGGCGGGTGACACGGTTCTGGTCGATGCGGCGAATTTCACCCAGACCGGCGGTCTGGCCGGGGGCGACGACACGACCTATCGCTCTATGCGAACAGTCAGCGGCTCGGGCGCGATTGCGGCGGGGGGCGGCTTCGGGGTTGGCGTCTCGGTCGCCGTCATCTCGCTGGCCGCCGAGGTCGAGGCCGCGATCGACAGCTCTACCGTCACCGCCTATCAGGGCGCGGCGCGCGACGGGGTCAGCACTGTGCGCATCGGCCCGTATCTGGGCCTGCCCTATGGGCTGGAGCCGTTCCAGACCCGCAACGGCGTCGGTGTCGTTGCCCGCAACACGACCTTCGTGCGCGGCATGACCGTGACCGCAGGTGTCGGGGGCACAGCCGGCATTGCCATGCAGGTGCCTGTCACGATCCTGCGCGATGATGCTACCGCGCGCATCGCGCGCTCGCGCATCACCAGCGGGGGCGATGTCTTCGTCAACAGCTACAACCGCACCGATCTGGCCACGCGCTCGGTCGTCTTTGCGGCGGGTGGCTCGGCGGGTGTCGGCGGGCTGGTCGAGGTCGGCTCGTTCAAGAAGACCACTGTGGCCGATATCTTCGACAGCGAGGTGGTCGCCGAGGATGATGTCGAGGTTCTGGCCGTCGCGGTCGAACAGGTGGACAAGGTGTCCTTCGCCGGGGCCGGTGGCGGGGTCGCGGCAGTGGCGGGCGTGGTGGAATCGCTTGTCAGCAAGAATGCGACCTATGCCGGCATGCGCGGAGTTCTGGTGGATGCGGGCGGCGATGTCTCGGTCGATGCCATCTCGGACCGCGAAATCGTCAGCCGCGCGGGAACCGTGGCCGTTTCCGGCGCGGCTGCGGTCGGCGGTGCCGTGGTCGTCATCAACGCCCGCGACGAGACCATTGCCGAGATCACCGGCGGCATCGGCTATTTCCAGCAGACACCCTTCCTCGGGCGCGGCGACGCCCTGCCCTTTGACGGCAACACTTCCGGGCTTGGCGCGGCCACCCCGATCGACCGCGAGCCGGGCGATGACGGGTTCATGGTCCCTCCGGCACTGATGTCGCTGGACCCCGACGACCCCGGCGACAGCCTGCCGGGCGGGGCAGGGGCCGGGCTGCTGGGCGCCATGGTCGGTTTCCCCGGGCCGGAACAGGAATTCGGCCGCGGCCGCTCGCTCGACGGGCTGATTCCCGGCACCGAGGCCAGCGTGCGGCCCGACGGCGCGTCCACGGTCACGGCAGTGGGCGATATCCGGGTGGGCACGCTGTCGGACCTGCGCACCGACTCGCTTGTGGCAGGGGCGGCAGGGGCGGGCTATGCGGCCGTGCAGGGCTCGGTTCTGGTCACGAAATTCGACCAGGTGGTGCTGTCGCGCGTGGGCGACTGGGCCATCCTGAACGCTGGCACCGACCTGTCGAAGCAGGGCGGTTCGGATGTCAGCGTGGTGGCCGACCAGCGCTTCGCTCAGGACATGCTGGTTGGTGCGGCAGCGATCGGCGGTCTGGCCGGTATCGGAGTGTCCATCGGGGTCACATCGGCCAATAACACAGTGCTCGCCGCAGTCGGTGACCGGGCCGAGATCACGGCCTCGGGCGATGTGATGATCCATGCCAGCGGCGCGCGCAATCTCGATGCCAGCGCCGGGGCGGTGGCGCTCTCGGGGGCCGTATCGGTCGGGGTCAGCCTGCTGTCGGCCAGTTTCGCGGCTTCGGCAGAGAACGAGGACAGCGACCGCGAGATGCAGTTGCTTGCCGCAGATAACGGGCGCGACCCGTTCACGCTGCAGCCCGACCCGGATGCCGACCCCTATGATGACCACGGCCCCCAGGACCTACGCAATGACGATGCGCAGCTGGGCGGGCTGCTGTCCGAGGCACGCGCCGACCGCGAGAGCATCGACCTGAGCGAGATCTTCGACGCCGCGCGGCGCGATGGCATCCTGACCTCGGTGGGTGAACACGCAAGGATCACGGCGGGCCGCGACCTGAACATCACCGCCTCCGAGGGCGGCGAGATCAGGATGCGGGCGGGCGCGGGCGCCATAGCGGGGCTTGTCGGGGGTGCTGCGGGGGTCACGATCCTCAAGCGCGGCACCAATGTGCAGGTCGATATCCGCGACAATGCGCAGTTGCACGCGCAGGCAGCGCTGCGCGTCGGCACCGAGGTGAACACCAATGACGGCGACAGCCAGGCCTTTGCCGGGGCAGGCTCGCTGATCTTCTCGGCGGCCGGGGCGGTCGCCCATACCTCGATCAACCGGATCATGCGCGTCGATCTGGGCCATCAGGTCAATATGGGTGGCGCCAGTCTGACCGTCTTCGCAGAGGAACGCGGTGTTGCCCGGTCACGCAATGTGGCGGCCGCGGTCGCGGCCGCCTCGGTGGGCGTTACCCATTCCACGCTCCGGCGCGAGTCCAGCGTCACGGTCAATCTGGGCGGCGCGCGGCTTGCGGGCGGGCAGGTCACCGTCCGCGCGGTGCGAACCGGCGATCTGGATGTGCATTCCACGGCTGCGGTGGGCGGGGTCCTGGGTGCCGCGGCGGCAGTCGTGGCCATAGCCGAGGACAGATCAAGCGTGCTGGTCGATCTGCGCGACGCGCAGATCGACGCCGAGGGGCTGCTCGATGTCCGCGTGCGCAATTCCGGTGCCATCAGGAGCCGCGCGCAGGGGGTTGCGCTGTCGGGTGCCAGTGCTGCGGGCGGATCGCTCGCCATTGCCGAGCGTCACGCCGAGGCGCTGGTCGAGGCCAGTTCGGCCGCGCTCTCGGCCAACCGCATCCGAATCACCACGCTGGACGCAGCCGGCACGGACGAGGATCAGGCCGGGCTGGTCGTGGCCACGACGCGGGTCAGCGTGGGGGCCGCGCTGGGTGCGGGGCTGTCGGCCTCGGAGGCGCGGTCGGTCAGCGCCACGCGCTCCGGGATCGACCTGCGCCTGAGTGCCGCGCAGGCCGTGCGCAGCATCGAGATCAATGCCCGGAGCAATTCCCGCGCCGAGTCCGACACCAGCGAAACCACCATCGGCAACGCGCTTGCCGCAGGTTCGACCAAGTCGCAGGTCATCACCCGGAACCGCGCCGCCACGACAGTCGATTTCATCAATGGCGCGCTGGCGGCAGAGCGTATCGCAGTGCTGGCCACCGGGCGCGACCATTCGGTGGTCACCGCGAAATCGACCAAGGGCGCGCTTGTCGCGACACTGGCGGCGGTCACGGTCGAGATGGAGATTGCGCCCGAGACATTCGTCACTGTCAGGGGCGGGACGATCGACTCGCTGGGCGAGGTCGAGATCCGCGCCGATCGCCTGTCGCATTTCGAAAGCATGCTGGATGCGCGCGAGGCCTCCAAGGTCCGCAAGAGCCGGGGCGAGATCCTGACCGATGTCTCCGCCGACATGTGGGTCAGGGTCGAAGGCGACATCCTTGCACCCACCATCATGATCGGCGCGGATCAGGTGCTGCGTCGCCCCGATATCGGATTCAACGCCCGCACCAGGGGCGGCTCGGCCTTTGGCCGGGTGTCGCTCTATGCGCGCAACCGCGTGATCCCGCGCAACCGGATCGAGGTGACAGGCGCAACCCTGACCGAACGCGAGTCACCTTCCGGGCAGGGCGGCGGGATCATCCTGCGGCTGCACAATGATGTCGATGTGACCGACCGACTGATGCAGGACAATTTCGGCCTTGTCACCCAGCGGCCGGGCATCGACTCGCAGTTGCTTGTCCTGGCCAATGTCGCGGATATCCGTCTGGACGGGGCGGTTCTGCGCGGGTTGGGGGATGTGCAACTGGTCAACCGCCAGGACATCAGCGTGACCAACGAAGGCTTCATGCGCCTGTCCGGCGGGCGATCGACATCGTGGAACGAGACGATCTCGGAGGTGTCCAGTTCACCCACCGTGACCCTGCGCCATGACAGCGACATCATTTCGCGGCAGGGCAGCGTCTATCTGATGGCCGGGCGCGATGTGCTGGAAAACCAGCGCCAGAGCGTCAGCGCCGAAAGCCGCACATGGACGCGCAATCTCCAGTCCACGGCCAATATGGGGGCCACGGCAACCCTGTCGTCGCGTCCCGCCGTGCTGATCGATGACACGGTCACGGTGACAGCGGGCCGTGACGCGGTGATTTCGGCAGTGCAGGGGGTTACGGATGTCTATGCCTTCTACGGCAAGGCCGGGATCTATACCGGCTTCGACATGGACGAGGTCAATGACCTTGGCGCCTTTGTCGCGGCGAATGACATTTCCTTCGCGAAAGAGGGTGGCACGGCCAGCCTGACAGGCACCGGGCGGCTCTTGCTGGACGGGGTGGTGTCCGCCGGGGCCTTCAGCACGCAGAACATCATCATCAACCCGGATCTGAGCGTGATTCTGGCGGGCAATACCGACGAGGTCGAGATCGAGGTCGAGCAGAATGTCGCGGTGAATGCCGAACTGGCCGCGTTCATCCTGCAGCGGCAGGCCGAGCTTGCAATGCTCGAAGCCACCAGCGGGCCGCCCGATCTGCGGCTCAGGCTTGAGGAAGAAATCGATTCCCTGCAGGCCCGGCTGGCGCGGCTGGGCGGGGCAAATGCGACAGGCGACCGGATTACGCTGGCAAGTCTGCATGCCGCGGGCGGCAATGTGAACCTGCGCGCGCAGCGGATCGAGGGCACGGGCAGCCTCTCGGCCAGGGGTGATGCCAGCATTGCGGTCGAGAACCGCTCTGCCGCGACAATGCAGGTCGATGGCGCGGCGATCCCGTTCCGTTCGGGCGGCGAGATCATCGTCAATGCCACCCCGGTGGCCAGCAATGCCGCGATTGCCCAGCGTGCCCCTGCCGGGGGAATGCCCGCGCTGACCCTCAGCCGGGCCCCCTCTACCGAGGTCTCGCCGCTCCTGTCGCTGCGCGGGACCCATGTCGCCACCGGCGACAGCCCGCGCGCGAACCTGATCCTGACCGGCAGCATCGAGAACCTGATGGGCCGGGTCGAGGTCACGACACTGGATGGCGACGTTCTGGTGCTGGGCGCCAACATCCTTGGCCGCGAGGTGATGATCAGTTCGGGCGGGGATTTCTTCCTGTCGGCCGAACCGGGTGTCGTCAGCCTGCCGCGCAGCCCTGCCGGGGTCTATCGCGATTTCTTCGCGCAGTACGAGGGGCTGGGGGCGCTGGATTACGAGATCTACCGCGCGCAGGTCGAGAACCGCCTGGCCGTGGCGCCCAATGGCACGCAGTTCAACCCCGCCCCGTTCGAATTCCCCGCCTTCAGCGTCGATACAGAGGCGCGCGGCCTGCTGCGCGCGCTGGGCGGGGTCTATATCTATGCCGACCACCTGAACATCGACGGCACCATCCAGTCGGGCGAAACCGACTGGTCGCTGAGCATCTCGCCCTTGCTGGAGGCACGTCTCGGACAACTGACCCCGGACGAGATCGCGGGCCAGTCGCGCATCCTGCTTTATGACCCGACCCGGCTGGGCGCGCAGATCGGGCGCGAGAATCCGGGCCTGTCGCCAGAGCCCTTCATCACCGGCTCGGCGTCGGTCTGGTATGACCTGGACAGCAATACCCTGCAGGTTGACCCGATTCTGACGCGCGCGGGCTATATCGAGCTTGTGGGCCGGATCAGTTCCACCGGCGGCACGCAGCCCAATGGCAATGCGCAACTGAAAGTCGCCAATGGGCACGGCCATGTCACCATCAACAATGACACCTCTCTGCCGCTGGTGCTGTCGGCGGTCGATACCGGGCTGGGCGACCTGACCGGCCAGATCCGCATTGTCGATCTGAACGACATCGTGCGGTTCGGGCAGGCCATGCCCGATGGCAGCCTGATCGACCCGGTCTATCGCACCACGATGTACCGGTTCCGCGACGGGCAGGTGGAACGCTCGCGCACGCAGGAGGGCATCGGGCTGCCCGGCCAACTGCCCCCGATTCAGGACGCCGGCGCCATCTGGACGCCCTTTGCCGCCGCGCAATTCGAGGTGCAGGGCAATGACGCGCTGGAATTCACCAATCTGCGCCGCGTCGAGACCGAGACCGTAATTCAGGAAATCCGCTACGAGCGGTTCCTCGGTTCGAATTATGTCGCCGAAGAAATCGTCGAGCAGAACAGCTTTGTCACTGTGCTTGACGAGGATCTTCTGAACATCGCCACGCGCGTGCGCATCAACGCGACCGATCTGGCCGCAGACCGCCCCTATGCCTATGGCCGCGAAACCACGCCGGTCAGCGCCGACAGTCCCGGTTTCGCGCTGATCAGCCGTGAAGAGGACGGGTTCTTCCTTGGCATCCAGGGGCTGCCGACCCGCTGGCGGGCCACCTACGAGCGCACCGAGATCGTCGTCACCGATATTCTCGACCGCCATTTCATCGTGGCCAACCGCCCGGTCGATATTGGCTTTACCGGCCATGATCAGGGCCATGTGACCATCACCTCGCGCGGTGATGTCCGGCTGGACGGGCTGTTCCATAACCCGACAGGGACGACGACAATCACCTCGTCCGAGGGCAGCATCCTGACCACTGCCCCCGGTGCCATCGTGACCACGGGGGCCGCGAATTTCAGCGCGGCGGGCGATATCGCGGGCGCGGGTTTCGAAGTCCCGCGCCAGAGCCTGAACCTGAGCCCCGAGAGCTTTGCCAAGCGCGGCGTCTTCATTGCGGGCAGCGATCAGCGCATCGAGACCGGCTTCATGCTGCTCGACCAGCCGCAAGGCGCGTCGCTCTTTGCCAATGCGGGCGGCGATGTGCTGCTGGGCGCGCTGTCGGGTGATCTGCGGATCAATACTGTCAGCGGGCGCGATGTGCAGTTGCACGCGCCCGGCAGCATTCGCGGCAACACCACCAGCGCGCTGCTGACGGCGGAAAACGCGCTTCTGGTCGCGGGCGCGGGCTATATCGGCGGGCCGAATGACCAGGCCGGAAGCTGGCTGAATGTCGCTGTCAGCGAAAGACTGGATGCCGAGGCGCCGGGCAATATCCGCCTCAACGCGCCCGCCTTTGCGGGTGGCCTGATGCCGGTGGGGCAGATCGAGTCGCTTTCGGGCGATGTGGCGCTGCGCGCCGGGGCAGGGGGGATCATCGACGCGAACCCCGACCAGGTCGAGGACCGCCGCGCGCGTGCGAACCTGCTCGAGGCGCTCTGGGACGAGCTTGGCCTGCGTTCGACCACGCCCGAGGCCGATGCTGCCCGCACCGCCGAGGCCGTGGCCGACCTGTTCGCCGCCGAAGCCGATGACTATGCCTTCTACTGGGCCAACCGTCTGGTTCTGGACCCGCAAACGGGCGAGTTGCAGGACCGCGGCTTCGACCCCGATATCTCGTTCCGCCCCAGCGACGAACAGATCGCTCTGCGCCTGCAGTTCGGCGAATCGATGGCCGATATCGAGGCCGATGAGCTGGCCGAGCAGCAGCGCTATCTCGACGCGCATCTGCGCTTTGGCGATGCGCCCCATGACCCCGCGCGGCTGCAAGACCCCAAATCCTTCGATATCGACCCCGCGCGGATCGCCGAACGCACTGCCGAATTGTTCCTGACCGACCGGCAGTTGATGCGCGGTGTGCGCGAGGACCTCCTGCTCGATGTCACCGACACCGTGCTGGTGATCGAGGCGCCCAACATCATCGGCCGTGACGCCGAACTGACCGCGCTTGCAGGCGGCAGCATCGGCCGCGCACTGGGCGAGGTGGTGATCGGCCCGGGCGACACGCTGAGTGACGAACTCATCGACGCGCTCTGGACCGCCGAGCGCAATGACCTCGTCTTCGCGCCCGACGGCACCGTGCGCATCCGCCTGTTCGATGATGTCGATGTGGCGCTGGGCGGCAGGCTGCGCGCGCAGGGTCACCATGTGCTCATCGGGTCCGAGCAGGATCTGGCCGTCGAGTCCGTCACCGCCACCGACATGCTGCGCATCAAGACCGCCGAATCGCTTTTCGGCGGGGCCAGCCAGCACGATCACGGTGTCACGGGCCGGCAGATCGTGCTCGAGGCCGGTCAGGGCAGTATCGGGCAGACGGGCACACCGCTGCGGGTGCAGCAGCAGGGCGCACTGCCCTTCCTTGACGCCCGCGCGCAGGGCGGCATCTGGATCGAGGCGCAGGGCAGCGATTTCTGGCTGGGCCAGATCGTCAGCCCGCAGGGCATCGACATCTTCGCGCCCGAGGGCAACCTGCTGGGCCGGTCCGGCCTTGTGAACGGCAATTTGCGCGCGCCTCTGGTGGCGTTGCAGGCCCGCACGGGCAGCATCGGCGCGCCCTTGGGCGGGCAGGCCCCGACCATCGGCACCGGCGGCTCGGGCAGTGTGGAACTGTCGCTGCGTGCGCAGGACAATTACGCCATCCGCCTGGCCGAGGGGGTCTCGGTCACGCTGGGGGCGGGGGATCTCCAGATTGACGGCCTGCACCCGCAATCCGTGCGCATCTCCGGCCCCGGTGCGCTGGTTCTGGCGGATGATCTGGACCTCGCGCAGGGCGGTGACATCGTGCTGGCGGTGGCGGATCTGGATCTGCGCGGCAACAGCCTGAGCACCGAGGCCGGCACGATCGAGATGATCGTCGCGGATGGTTTCGTGCTGGAGGAAAGCACGCAGATCATCACTTCCGGCGGCGCGGTGCGACTCGAGGCGCAGGGCGATCTCCGGCTTCTGGGCGTGATCGAGGCCGGCAAGGGCGGCGCCATCGAATTGCTGGTCCTTGGCACGCTGGACGCAGAGCGCAAGGATGCCACGCTCATCACGCCCGAAGGGCTGCTGCATCTGGTCGCGGGCGCAGTGCAGACCCCGCAGGGCGAAGGGCTGAAAACCGACATCGCGCGGCTGGATGCGACCGTGGCCTCGGGCCCCTTCGCGCTCGAAAACAGCGCCACGCCGCTGACGCTTCAGGGGCTGTCGGTCGGCGGGGCGCAGGCGCAGGTGGTCACTCTGGGCCAGTTGACGCTGGATGGCGCCATCTCGGTCGGCGCAGGCGGCGGCACGCTGATGCTGCTGGCGGGCGCGGGGATGGATGGTGCGGGCGTCTTCAGAACGGGCGCGGCCTATCTCTATGCGCTGGGTGCCGGGATAGGCGCACCGGGATCGGAGTTCGCGCTGGATGTGCGCGATGCCGGCAGCTTCACCATTGCGGCCTTGCAGGGTGATGTGGCGCTGGCCATCACCGCCGGTATGTTCAAGGCCGATGTGGTCACGGCCGCGCAGGGCAGTGTCCATGTCAGCTCCGAAGAGGCCGTGCAGATCGCGCTTGTCGGCAGCCAGACCGAGCCGCAGATCCGCGCGGCGGCAGGCTCCGATATCGGGCCATGGGGCGGGCCTGTCTTCGATATGGCGCAGGTGACGGGTCTGGGCGATGGCGTCATCGGCACCGAGCTTCTCACCGACGCCCCTGTGCCCGGCCCCGACGTCGATGACCCGCCGGGCGGCGATGGCCCCGGCGACGAACCCGGCGACGGGGATGAACCGGGCGATGGTGACGACAAGCCCGGCGATGATGAACCCGGCGACGGGGATACACCGGGCGATGGTGACGACAAGCCCGGCGATGACGAACCCGGCGACGGGGATGCACCGGGCGATGGTGACGACAAGCCGGGTGATGATGAACCGGGCGACGGGGATGCACCGGGCGATGGTGACGACAAGCCGGGCGATGATGAACCGGGCGACGGCGACGAACCGGGCGATGGGGATGACAAGCCGGGTGATGATGAACCGGGCGATGGGGA
>SKYA01000210.1 GCA_007128135.1 Paracoccaceae bacterium
AACGCGCTGCGCAAGATCGCCAACCCGTAAAACCGACTGCCCGCTCCGTTGGCGGGACGCTGCATCCGGTCCCCGCAGCCGGCACGCGGGGGGGAGGGTGGGGCGTGCCGGCTGCGGGGACCGGATGCAGCGCGACAGGCTCAGCGCGCAGGCGTGATCCGGTTGACATGGCCCATCTTGCGACCCGGCCTTGTCTCGGGCTTGCCATAGAGATGAACGGCCGTATGCGGTGCGCGCAACAGGTCCGGCAGCCGGTCGAGATCGTCCCCGATGAGGTTTTGCATCACGACATCACTGTGGCGATGGCCATTGCCAAGGGGCAGGCCCGTGATGGCGCGGATATGCTGCTCGAACTGGTCCACAGCGCAGCCGTTCTGGGTCCAATGGCCGGAATTATGCACGCGTGGTGCGATCTCGTTGACCACCAGTCCCTGCTCCGTGACGAAGATCTCGACGCCAAGGACACCAACATACTCCAGCGCATTCAGGATTCTGGCCGCGATAATGACAGCATCGCTGCGATGATCCGGGCGCAGACCCGCGGGAACGCGGGTCTCGACCAGAATGCCGGATTTGTGCAGGTTCTCGCCCGGATCGTAACAGGCGACCTCTCCCGTCAACCCGCGTGCGGCAATCACGGAAACCTCACGCGCGAAGGGCACGAACCCCTCCAGAACGGCCAGAGCGCCGCCCATGGCCTCCCATGCCGAAGCACATTGCGCGGCGCTGTCCAGCCGCACCTGCCCCTTGCCATCATACCCCATGCGGCGGGTTTTCAGGATCGCAGGCGCGCCAAGCGCCTCGAACGCATGCGCAAGTGCCTGCGGGTCAGCGACAGGCGCGAAGGGCGCGGTCTGCAGCCCCAGATCGCGCAGGAAGGTCTTTTCCGTCAGCCGGTCCTGCGAAACGGCCAGCGCCTGGCGTCCGGGCCGGATCGGGCAGAGCGGTTCGAGCAGGTCGAGCGTCGCCGTTGGGATATTCTCGAACTCGTAGGTGACCAGATCGACCGCCCGAGCGAAACGGGCAAGGGCGTCTGAATCCTCCCATGCTGCGTTTGAGACAGCGTGCGCCACATCGGCCGCGGGAATATGGTCTGCCGGGTCGTAGATGTGACAGCGATAGCCCAGCCGCGACGCGGCAACCGAAAGCATCCGCCCGAGTTGCCCGCCGCCCAGGATACCGATCACGCTGCCAGCGGCCAGCGGCTCACTCATCGACGGGTGCCTCCGGAATAGACGCCGTCAGATCCGCCCGCCACTGCTCCAGCCGGGCCGCGATGGCCACGTCCTGCAGCGCGAGGATGCCCGCCGCCATCAGGCCTGCATTGGCGGCACCGGCGGCGCCGATGGCCATGGTCGCGACCGGATAGCCACGCGGCATCTGCACGATGGAATAGAGGCTGTCCACACCCGATAACGCCCGTGTCTGCACGGGCACGCCGATGACGGGCAGTCGGGTTTTCGAAGCCATCATGCCGGGCAGATGCGCGGCCCCCCCCGCGCCCGCGATGATGACCTGCAACCCGCGCGTCACGGCGGTTCGGCCATAATCCCACAGCCGGTCGGGCGTTCGGTGCGCCGATACGATGCGTGCCTCGTAGCCCACCCCCAACACATCGAGGATCTCGGCAGCCTCCCGCAAGGTCGGCCAGTCGGACTGGCTGCCCATGATGATCCCCACGCGATTTTCCGGCATCTGCGACCCCATTTCATGTCGCGCGCACTATAGCGCCGGGACAGGCGGGTGCAATCGGCTCAGGCGATGATATCGGGGGTCAGTTCATCCTCGATCCGGGCGATCTGGTCCTTCAGAAGCAGCTTTTCCTTCTTCAGACGCTGAACGGTCAGCTGGGTTCCCGGTCCCTGCAGTTGAAGGGCGGCGATCGCCTCGTCCAGATCGCGGTGCTTCTGGCGCAGAACCTCGAGCTTGATGCGCAAGACCTCCTCATGGCTCAGTTCCTGCGGTGAGTTCATCGGCGCGACTCGCATCTGGTTGCACTCGGATCAGACTAGCCGCATTTGTCAGGTCGCAAAAGCCTTGCAGCATGCGCGAGAGACCCCATATTTCCCTCAAGGGTCGCCGATACGGGGCCCGCAGCAATGTCGCTTGCATGAAAGGGCCGGGCTGATGACGAAACTGAGTTTTCCCTCCCACCCGCTTCTGCTGGGATTTGACCAGCTGGAGCGTCTGGTGGAGCGGACCGCACGGGCGGGAACGGATGGCTATCCGCCCTTCAACATAGAGGTAACGGGCGAAAACCGTTTCCGAATCACGCTGGCACTGGCGGGTTTTTGCGAGGAAGACCTGTCCATCACCATAGAAAAGCGCCAGCTTCTGGTGCATGGCCAGCAGCAGGATGCCGAAAAGGATGCGCGCGTGTTCCTGCATCGAGGAATTGCCGCGCGGCAGTTCCAGCGGGCCTTTGCACTGGCCGAAGGGGTCGAGGTGGCGCAGGCGGTGCTGGAAAACGGGCTGCTGCATATCGACCTGATCCGCAGCGAGCCGGAAGAGCATGTTCAGACTGTCACGATCACCCGAGGCTAAGGAGGCGCACCATGGACAGCAAATATCCCATACCATCGACAACGCGCCCGATCGCTTATGTGCGCGCGGTGCAGACCGCCAGTCTGCCCGAAGAAATTCGTGCGCAACTGCCCGGAGTGTCACAACTCTACGCAGTTCACCATGAAGAAGGCGAACAACTGGCCCTGGTAGCGGACCGGACGATGGCCTTCGTGATGGCGCGACAGAACGATTACGAGCCGGTCAGCGTGCACTGAGCCGGTCAGGGACGTCATGAGGGTCCATTTCAGGGCCGGGGCGCTTCGCGCCCCGGCCCTGTTCGTTTTCGTGGCCATATCACCGGCTTCGGTTGCACGGTCGCCGCGTCTGTGCGCCGCCTGTGCGGAACGCACGGGCAGCGCCCGCGAGGGGTGCGGGGGCGGGTG
>SKYA01000142.1 GCA_007128135.1 Paracoccaceae bacterium
CCTGACTCCTTCGGGCAGGCGGCTGCCGAGGCTGAGGTCCGGCTTCAGAACGCGCGGCGGATTTACGAGTTTGAGGACGCCCCTGAGACTTCGGTGCCGACCCGGGGCGGGGGGATGCGCGGCCCATCACCGCATAAAGGGCAGATGCATGACTGGCAAGCAAGAGAAAGGATGGTACCGCCTCCCCGGCTTGAACGGGGGACCTCTGGATCCACAATCCAGCGCTCTAACCAACTGAGCTAAGGCGGCACTGAGGGCGATTTAGCCGCCAGGGGCTGCAAATGCAAGAGGGCGGATGCTTGATTCCGCCGCTGCCACCCCGTATCGCTGGACCATGACAGTCACGGATCACAAGGGACGGGGAGTCGACGCGCATGGGGATCAATTCGGAAAGCGATATTGCCGCAAATCTGCAGATCGGCCCGACCACGCTGGGGATGGTGCGGATCTATGTGGCCGGGGACGGGGTGGATCTGCCCCTCGATTTTGACCCCGACGAGGCCGAGGAAATCGCCGAGGAACTGATGACCGCAGCCAGGGCGGCGCGCAAGCTCGCCGAGGCTGCACCTCCCAGAGCCTCGGGCAAGTCCGCCGGGCAGGATGGCCCGGAGTCCGGCCCGAAATCCGGCGCGAAACCGCCCGCCGCTCGCCCTCCCCGCCCGCAAGGGCGCAAGCGCTGAACCGCGCCGTCAGATCAGCATGATCCGCGCCATCCGCGTGCTGGCGACATAGTTGCAGCGCACCTCGATCTCGGCTCCGTTGCGCCGCACCCGCAGCATCACATCGCGCGAGGTCTCGCCATTGCTGTCGGTCACGGCTGTCGAGCCGACGATTCCGGCCACATCAAGCCCCCGCTCGCGTCCGGCTGCAATGCAGGCCTGTTCAGCCCCCGAGACACTGAAATCAGCCGCCCCGTCAGGCGTTCCGGACGGTATCATGTCACCGCCGGGCGGAAGGGCCGTTGGAGCGGCTGCCGGCCCGGGACCGGGCAGCACGCGGATCGGGGCCCCGGCACAGCCTGCGAGCACCAGGACCGCCACCAGTCCGACCCCGACCGCTGTCTGAACCTTGCTCCGCGCCATGCCTTGCCCTCCGCTTGCTGTCCAGAGTCGGCGCCGATCAGGCCGGATCGACGTGCCCCTCTGGCTTTGGTCTTGATGTGCAGTCTTTCCGCCCCTCGCTTCGCTCCGGTCGGATTGCACTCTAGGTCACCGCGCCATTGCGCAGCAGATCGCGCGCAGCCGCGCGCGCAGCCTCGGTCACCGTATCACCCGAGAGCATTCTTGCAATCTCCTCGATACGGGCATCGGCGGAAAGCGGCACAACCCGCGAGAATGTCATGCCCTCGCGGACCTCCTTTGCCACCCGCCAGTGATGCTGGCCCAGCGCCGCCACCTGGGGCGAATGGGTCACGACAAGCACCTGCGCGGCGGATGCCAGCGCGCGCAGACGCCGCCCTACGGCATCGGCCGTCGCCCCGCCCAGACCCCGGTCGATCTCGTCGAAGATCATCGTCACCCCCTCGTTGCCGCGCGCCAGGCAGACTTTCAGCGCCAGCAGGAAACGCGACAACTCGCCCCCCGAGGCAATCTTGGAGAGCGGCCCCGACGGCGCGCCGGGATTGGTCGCGATCTCGAATCCGACGATGTCAGCCCCTTCCGGGCCGGGTTCGGCCGATGCGATCACGGTCTGGAACAGCGCGCGCTCCAGCCTGAGCGGGGCAAGTTCGCGTGCCATCTCGGCATCCAGCCGGGCGCCCGCCGCCCGGCGGGCGTCCGAAAGCGCGGCTGCGGCCGCATCATACGCGGCCTGCGCCTCAGCCTCGGCGCGGGCAAGCCCGACAAGTGCCCGTGCGCCATTGTCCAGCACCGCGAGACGCGCGCGCAACTCCTCGGCAAAGCCGCCCAGATCATCGGCCAGCACACCATGCTTGCGCGCCAGCCCCCGCAGCGCAAAGAGCCGCTCCTCGACCGCTTCCAGCGCGCCTGGGTGGAATTCGAGCCCGGCGATGCAGGCCTCGATTCCCTGCTGTGCGTCGCCCAGGGCATCAAGCGCGCGGCCCAATGCCTCCAGCGGCGCATCCAGCGCGTCCTCCAGCCCCTCGGCCGCCCCTTCCAGCCAGCGCGTGGCATCGACCAGCAGCCGCTCGGCGCCCTCCTCCGCCAGCGCGGCCTGCGCGCGCGCCACATCACCGCGCAGGCGTTCGGCGGCCTGCATTCGGCGGCGCTGCGTGTCGAGTGTGGCCTCCTCGCCCGGTTCGGGCGCAAGCCGGTCGAGTTCCGCGACCGAATGGCGCAGGAACTCCTCTTCGGCCGCCATCTCGGCAAGCCGCGCCTGCTCATCGGCATGGGCCTTGCGCGCATTGCGCAGGGTGCGCCACGCCGCCCGACAACCGGCCAGCGCGTCATCATGATTGCCATAGGCATCAAGCAATGCGCGGTGCCCGCGCGCATTCAGCAACCCGCGGTCATCCTGCTGGCCATGAAGTTCGACCAGCCGCTCGGACAGTGCACGCAGCAAATCGCCCGAGGCGCGACGGTCATTGACGAAGGCGGTCTTGCGCCCGTCGGAACTGTTCACCCGGCGCAGCAGCACTGTCTCGGATGTCTCCAGCCCGGCCTCGCGCAGCACCTCAGTGGCGGGATGCATGGCATCCAGCGCGAATTCGGCCACCACCTCGCCCTGAGCCGCACCCGCGCGCACCAGATCGGCCCGCCCCCGCCAGCCCAGAACGAAGCCCAGCGCGTCAAGCAGGATGGACTTGCCCGCGCCGGTCTCGCCTGTCAGCACGTTCAGACCCGGCTGGAACCGCAGTTCCAGCCGGTCGATGATCAGCATGTCCCGGATGTCCAGCGACAGCAGCATGCCTGCGCTCAGCCCTCTGCCTGTCCGCGCAGGCGCGCCTCAGATCCAGTCGCCACGCACGGCCTGACGGTAGATCGTGCGCAGCCAGCCCTCGCCACGCGCCTCGGGTTCAAGCCCCTGGCCGGCCAGCTGCCGGAACGTGTCCTGATAGAAGGGGTTGGCCTCGAAATTGTAGCCCAGGATCGCGGCAGCTGTCTGCGCCTCGTCGCGCAGGCCCAGCAGCAGATAGGATTCGACCAACCGGTGCAGCGCCTCGGGTGTGTGGGTCGAGGTCTGGAAATCCTCCACCACCACACGGAAACGGTTGATCGCCGCGTTGTAGTTCCCGCGCCGGAGGTAATAACGCCCGATCTCCATCTCCTTGGCGGCCAGATGGTCGAAAGCCAGTTCGAACTTCAGGATCGCCGAGCGGGTATAGTCGCTGTCAGGATAGGCCTCGATCAGGCGGCGCAGATGTTGCAGCGCCTGAAAGGTCACGCCCTGATCGCGGCCCACTTCATCGACCTGGTCATAGAAGGACAGCGCGAGCAGATAGGCCGCATAGGGCGCATCCTCGTCGCGCGGATAGGTATCAAGAAAGCGCTGCGCGGCCGCACGGCTTTCCTCGTATTCACGAGCACGGTGATGCGCATAGGCCTGCATGATCAGCGCGCGGCGGGACCATTCGGTATAGGGATAATACTGTTCGACCGCGCGGAAATAGCGCAGCGAACGAGTTGCCCGGCGCGAGGTTTCGAGCTCGTATTCGCCCCGCTGGAAGATTTCTTCCGCCGAGAAGACCGAAAGCGAGTCGTCGGGCGCGGATGCGCGATTGCATGCGGACAACGCCCCCAGAATGGCCGCGGCAGCCGCCAAACGCCTGATCCCAGCCTTTGAAATCATGTCCTGCCACCCCATCGCGCTAACGTCTTTCAGACCTCCTAGCACAGAAAAAACCCGGGCGCAAAACGCCTTTTGCCTGTACGGTCAAGCTTGATATCCGGCCTCAGGCCGAGAGTGGCAGGTCGCGCAGCGAAATCCCTGCGCCGGGCATCCGCGCGCGCGAGCCTGCCGGGCAACGCACCAGTTCGCTGGCGCCCGGCGTGGCCAGCAGTTTGCGCAGCAGCAATCCTGTCAGCGCATGGCCGGCCCGCACCCCTTCATAGCGCCCCACCAGAGGGCGGCCCAGCACATAGAGGTCGCCCATCACATCAAGCATCTTGTGGCGCACCGGTTCGTCGCTGCGGCGCAGGCCACCCGGGCTGAGCACCTTGTCGCGGTCGAACACGACCGCATTGTGCAGCGTGCCGCCCAGCGCCAACCCGCGCGCGCGCATCGCCTCGACATCAGCGCGGCGGCAGAAGGTGCGGCAGTCGCTCAATTCGCGCAAGAAAGCCCCGTTGCACATGCTCAGCGCCTTGCGCTGATGGCCGATCGCCTCATCCGCGAAGTCGATTTCGAAGGAGATCTGCAGTTCCGGCGCAGGCATCAGCCGCGCCACCGCGCCGTCGCGTGCGATCTCGACCGTCTCCAGCACACGCAGCACCTGAAGGGGCGCGGTCTGGCGGTACAGGCCGACGGCAAGGATATGCGCGACTAAGGGCGCGGCACTGCCATCAAGAATCGGAACTTCCGGACCATCGATCTCGATCACGGTGTTGTGCACGCCGCAGCCATGCAGTGCGGCAAGCAGATGCTCGACCGTGCTCACGCGCACACCATGCGCGTTCTGCAAGACGGTGCAGAGGCTCGCCTCGACCCAGTTTTCGGGGTTTACGCGGATGTCACCTGTGCCCGGCGCGACATCGACGCGGCGGAACAGGATCCCGGCATCGGCGGCGGCAGGGCGCAAGGTCATGCGCACGAGCGCCCCGCTATGCAGGCCGTTTCCCGCGATCTGGCAATCGGACAACAGGGTATGCTGCATGTGACCTCAATCAGAAAACACGCAATTCCTGCGCTTTGGCAGGACAATACGCCTTCGGTTGACCGAGGTGCAATTCACAGATTGTGACCCGCTGAAACAAAGGCTGCGCCAGTCGGCGGATTCGCGCCATGTGTGAAGAAACCGAAATATCCCCTTGAAAAACGTCATGAAACCAGCTTCATTCAAAAAAAGCCAGCATCAGCTGGCTTTTTTCATATCATGAAAAGGTTTTTCAGTTCCTTCAGTTTGCCTGGCGCCGCAGGAAGGCCGGAATCTCGATCCGGTCATCCGAGGCCGCAGGCGCCGGATCCTCGTCATAATGCGAGACCGGCGGCGACATGCGCCGTGGCGCAGCGGCGGGTTCGGAGGTATGCCCCGCCATCCGGTTGATCAGCGAGCCCAGGCCAAAACGGGGTGCTTTCTCGGGGCTGCGCTCGAGCGGTTCGGCCGCCGGGCGCGCAGGGGGGCGCTTGAAGCCATGCTCGGGGGTCTTGGCGACGGCCTGCTCCAACCGCAGCAGCGCCTCGCGCGACGGCGTTCCGGGCCTCGGACGACGCGGCGCGGTGAAGTCCGCCTCGGGCTGGTGCCCGTAGCCGCCTTGCGCGGCGGCGGCCTCATCGACGAACACCTCGTCGATATTGAAGTAGTCGTCATGCTCCGGCTCTGCCCGCCGCGAAGCGAATTGCGGCGCGGAGGCCGCCGGGCGGTGCTGGACCTGGGGCTGTTCATAGACCGGCTCGGGCGCGCGCGGTGCCGCGCGCTGGGGCTCGAACAGGGTCTGCTGCTCGGGCTCGCGGGCGACGGCCGGCTCGGGGGCCGGGGCGGGCGCAGGTGCCGGGGCGGGCGCAGGTCTTTCGGCCACGGTCGCGCGGACCGGCTCGACCATGGAGCGGCGCGGGACATCATGCGCCTGGGTGTTGGGTTCGACATCGATCCCGGTCGCCACAACTGACACCCGCAGCGCGCCTTCCATGGAGGGATCGAGCGTGGAGCCGACAATGATATTGGCTTCCGGGTCCACCTTTTCGCGGATGCGGTTGGCGGCCTCGTCGAGTTCGAACAGCGTCAGGTCATAGCCGCCAGTGATGTTGATCAGCACGCCGCGCGCACCATGCAGGCTGATCTCGTCCAGAAGCGGGTTGGCGATCGCCTTTTCTGCGGCCTGCACGGCACGATCCTCGCCCGTGGCCTCGCCCGTGCCCATCATCGCCTTGCCCATCTCGTCCATCACGGCGCGGACATCGGCAAAGTCGAGATTGATAAGCCCCGGACGCACCATCAGGTCGGTCACGCCCTTGACACCCTGATAGAGCACATCGTCGGCCATGGCGAAGGCTTCGGTGAAGGTGGTCTTTTCATTGGCCAGCCGGAACAGGTTCTGGTTGGGAATGATGATGAGCGTATCGACGACCTTCTGCAGCGCCTCGACCCCCTCCTCGGCCTGGCGCATGCGCTTGGCACCCTCGAACTGGAACGGCTTGGTCACGACGCCGACCGTCAGGATGCCCAGCTCGCGCGCGGCCTGCGCGATGATCGGGGCCGCACCGGTGCCGGTGCCGCCGCCCATTCCAGCCGTGATGAAACACATGTGCGAGCCCGCAAGATGGTCGATGATCTCCTCGATCGTCTCTTCCGCGGCGGCCGAGCCGACCGAGGGGCGCGCGCCCGCGCCCAGCCCTTCGGTGATCTTGACGCCCATCTGGACTCGACCGTGCGCGCGGCTTTGCTGTAGCGCCTGCGCATCGGTATTCGCGACAACGAAATCGACACCGTCAAGCTGCTTGTCGATCATGTTGTTGACGGCATTGCCCCCAGCACCACCGACACCGAAGACGGTAATCCGGGGCGCAAGCTCTTCGTGCCGTTTGGACTCAGTGAAATTCAGTGCCATGACTCGCTCCGCCTCTCGTTATGACCGGCGCGTGCTGCCAACTCCGCGCCAGAACCTGCTTTTTCAGTGAATCCTACAGGTCTTGCGGCCCGAGGTCATCAAAAAAGTCGTTATTTCCCACCATATGTGGCAAAAAAATTGCGCTTCTCCGCGTGGTTTCGACATGCGCGCGACATTTTGCGTTCACCAGTGATCCCGGAACCATTTTACTGCCCGCTTGAGCGAGCGCGCCGGATAACTCTCGACCGGCAAATCGAAATCCCACCACTCATCCTGGGGATGGGTGGCCAGCAGGCTCAGCCCCACCGCACAGGCAAAGGCAGGCCCTGACGCCGCCTGAGGCAACCCGCGCACACGCACCGGACGGCCCAGCCGCACTTGCTGGCCGAAGATGCGCGCGGCCAGCCCGTCGATGCCCGGCACCTGCGCCGCACCCCCGGTCAGCACCACCTGCTGGCTGGGAAGATGGTTGAACCCCGCCGAGTCCAGCCTTGCGCGCGCCTCTTCCAGGATCTCCTCGATCCGGGGGCGCATGATCCCGATCAGTTCGGCCCGGCTTACGCGACGGCGGTCCTTGTCCCAGTCGCCTGAATCACCCGCAAGCTCGATCATCTCGCGGTCGTCCATCGAGGTGGCCTGCACCCCGCCATGGACGGTCTTGATGCGCTCGGCCATGCCGAAATCGATCTGCAGCCCCTTGGAGATATCCGAGGTCACATGCGCGCCCCCCATGCGGACAGTGTCGGCATAGATCATGTGTTTCTTGATGAAGACCGAGACGCTGGAGGCGCCAGCGCCCAGGTCGATGCAGGCCGCGCCCAGTTCCTGCTCGTCCTCGACCAGTGCCGCCATGCCCGCGGCATAGGCGCTGGCGACAATGCCGGCTATTTCCACATCGCAGCGCTTGAGACAGTTGCAGATGTTCTGGATCAGCCCGGAATCGACCGTGACCAGATGCATGTCACAGGCAAGCCTGCGCCCGGTCTGGCCACGCGGGTCCGACAGCCCGGAGCGGTGGTCGAGCGCGAAATTGATCGGCTGGGCATGAAGCACGTCGCGCCCCGGTCCGAAATCGGGCATCTCGGCCGCTGCCATCACGCGGGCGATGTCATTCTCGGCCACGGTGTCGCCGTCGATCTCGATCTCGCCCGCCAGCCCGTAGGAGCGCAGGTTGCCCCCGGCCAGCGACACGATGACATGGTCCACGCGGGTCTGCGCCATCTTCTGCGCGGCCTGAAGCGCGGTGCGGATGGCGCTTTCGGTTTCGGCCATGGCCGAGATTTCGCCGAAGCGGACCCCACGCGAGCGCGTGGTCCCCGCACCGATAACGCGGAACCCGGCCTGTCCGGCCATGTTGCCGATCCCGGCATGGCGCGGCGTGACCTGCTCGGGGTCGAGTTTCAGCACCAGCGCGGCGATCTTGTAGGTGCCGATATCGAGCACGGCAATCACATTGCGCTGCATCGCTGCGCGGCGCATCTGGCGCATGGCGCGCTGAGAGGCATAGGGGTCGATCATGCTGAGGCTACTCCATCGACTGGGAACGAATGGCGCGCAGGGTATCGAGGGCCCCTGCGCTGATCTGAAGAACCGGGCGGGCGGGGTTGCGCAGGTCGGCGGCAACAAGGTCGCGCGCCAGCAGGTCCTGCGCCTGATCGAGCGCGATCACGCGCTCCAGCGCCGCCACGGTGCCGCGTTCGGGCAGCTTGATGCGCTGGTCGCGGTCGAGAACCACGTCCCAGCGCCGCTCGCCCATGCGCACCAGGCCGCGCAGCCGCTCGCCCAGGGGGGCGGCGGCGTCGAGGATGTCCAGGGCCTCGGCGACACGGGTCTCTGCCCCCTTGCCCGCGATCAGCGGCAGGTCGGGACGCGCGCCGCGATAGGTGGCGAAGGCCACGCGCACGCCTTCGGCATCGAGCAGTTCCAGCCCTTCCTCCGAGCGCCACAGGATGGCGGGCACGCGCTCGGTCACCGTGACCGACAGCACGCCTTCCGACATCAGCCGCAGGTCGGCCGAGCGCACCCAGTCCAGTTCCTCGAGGCTGGCGCGCAGCGCGTCGAGATCCAGCCGGAAGGAGGATTCGGGCAGCGACAGGTCGAGCTTGTCCTTCAGCGCGGCTTCGAGTTCCGGCGAGACCTCGGGCAGTTGCAGCGTCGTGACCATGAATTCGGGGCGTTCGACAAAGGCCGCGCGCGCGGCATCCACGGCGTCAACCACGGTCGCGCGGCGCGCATCGTCGCTGAAATAGAGCGCAAGCCCCAGTGCCGCGATGGCGATGGGCGTGCCCAGCTTGATCGCCATGCGGTAGAGCGGTGTCAGCCAGATGCGCTGCAGCCGGTAGCCCAGCCGGCTGGTGCCCCGCCGTCTGCGCCCGCGCCGGCGCGGGGACTCGGCAATGAAGGGCGCCACGGGCGGCAGGTGGGCCTCGGGCAGGTCCAGCCCCTCGCCCGCAGCGAGCGCGACAGGACTGGTCATGGCCCCGGAGGGGTCCGGCGCCGGGGGATCGAGCAGCGCCAGATCATGCGCCTCCAGCACGTCATGGAGGCTTGCCGTCGTGGTGTCGGGCATGTCGTCCAGGCGGGCGAGACCAGGTGCAGGCGCAGGCGGAACAAGGGGCGCGGGCATACCGGGCAGGATATCCTCGGCGGCATATTCCTCGGCCCGGGTCGCGCCCAGATGGTCCCAGAAGCAACGCGTATCCGACACTGCCGCAAGCGGCGCGTCATCGTCATGGTCGGCCGCGCGGGAGAAAGGATCCTGCAGCTGGTCAGCGGGCGCTAGCGGTCGCATGAGGCATCCTCGACGATCCAGCGGCAGAAATCGGAAAAGCTGATGCCGCATTGCGCGGCCTGCTCGGGCGAGAGCGAGGTGGGGGTCATTCCGGGCTGGGTATTGGTCTCGAGCAGGATCAGCCCGTCGAGCCCGCGCGCCTGGTCCCAGCGGAAATCGGTGCGCGAGACGCCCCGGCAGCCCAGCACGCGGTGTGCGCGCAGCGCGTAATCAAGGCAGGCCTCGTGAATCTGCACGGGAATCCCGGCGGGCACCACATGGCGCGAGCCGCCGGGCCGGTATTTCGCGTCGTAATCATACCAGCCTTCGGTGATGATGTCGGTCACGGTCAGCGCCCTGTCGCCCATCACGGTGGTGGTCAGTTCGCGTCCGGGGGCATAGGCCTCGACCATGACCTGCGCGGGCATCTCGGGGCCAAGCTGTGGCGGGCCGTTGGCGGCCTCATGCACCAGATAGACCCCGACCGAAGAGCCTTCGTTATTGGGCTTGACGACATAGGGCGGCGCCATCAGATGCGCGGCCATCGCCGCCTCGCGCGCGGCGATCAGGCTGGGCACGACCGGCAGACCGGCCGCGACAAAGGCCGCCTTGGAGCGCTCCTTGTCCATGGCCAGCGCCGACGCCAGCACGCCGGAATGCGTATAGGGGATGCGGAGCCATTCAAGGATGCCCTGGATGCAGCCATCCTCGCCGAAACGGCCATGCAGCGCGTTGAACACCACATCGGGCGCGATCTCGACCAGACGCTGCACGACATCGCCGCGCGCATCCAGTTCGATCACCTCGTAGCCTGCCACCCGCAGCGCCTTGGCGCATTCATGGCCCGATGAGAGCGAAACCTCGCGTTCGGCCGAGAGTCCGCCCTTGAGCACACATATCCGGGGGGCTGCCCTGCTCGACATGCCCATTCCCACTGCCTCCGGGCGCTTCGGCCCGTCTTGCCCCGTTTGCCGGGGTCAGTCTGCTTTCGCTGCGCCTGGGTCGGTTTCGAGTGCCGGAAGCACCGTATCGGGCACCGGATCACCCACGCGCTTGATTTCCCACTGTAGCGAAATCCCGCGCGCTTGCAAAACCCTTTTTCGCACCGCCTCGCCCAGCGCTTCCAGTTCGGCCGCCGTGGCCCCGCCGGTATTGATGAGAAAATTCGGATGTAAGGGCGACATCTGCGCGCCGCCCAGTCGCGCCCCGCGCAGGCCCGCCTCGTCGATCACCTTCCAGGCCTTCAGGTCGTGGCTGTCATCGGCGCGTCCGGTCGAGGAAAACCCCGCCGGGTTGCGGAAGGTCGAGCCTGCGCTGCGCTGTTTCGTGGGCTGGGTCGCATCGCGCGTTGCGAGTTGCGCCTCCATGCGGGCATGAAGTGCTGCGGGATCGGCACTGGCGGCGCGGAACCTCGCTTGCGTGATGACCATGCCCTCGGGCAGGTCGGACTGGCGGTAGCGCAGGTCGAGCGCGACGGCGGGCAGGATGTGGCGCGCGCCCTGCCGGTCGATGGCGGTGATCTCGATCAGGTGGTCGGCGACGTAGCTGCCGTAGCAGCCCGCGTTCATCCGCACGGCGCCGCCGATACTGCCGGGGATGGTGCGCAGGAAGGTCAGGTCGCGCCCGGCATCGGCGGCCTTGCGGGCAACATGAGCGTCGAGCGCGGCAGC
>SKYA01000095.1 GCA_007128135.1 Paracoccaceae bacterium
AGGGCGGGCGGCCCGGTGCCGGGCTGCTGGCGGGGGCGGCTTTTTGCGGGCCGGATGCCCCCCGGCGCTGTTGCGCATCCATGACGCCCTGGCGTCGGTTGCAAGAGGCGGAGCCCCGCGTCCGGAAAGAGGCATGTGCGGGACTGCCCGACCTTGTCATCTCCTGACCGTTTGCGACTGGTCGATCATCGCCCCAGTCTTGCGGCGCAGCGCCAATGCAGGGCCGCAACACGCTCCACGGCATGCGCTGGCGGCCCGGAACCGTCGCGCCTCGTACCGGTCGGCCAGCACCGGTCGGCCCGGGCACCGTGTCCGCGGCACGACCCGCAATCGAGGTTGCGCGAATGTGAACCCCTGTCCTAGTCTGCGCGCATGACCGAGCCGCTTGTCCTCGAACCCGATCTGCGCGTTCTCGTCGCGCCCAATCCCTCGCCCATGACCGGGGCGGGGACGAATACCTATATCCTGGGCCGCGCGCGGCTGGTGGTGATCGACCCCGGCCCCGGGGATGCGGGCCATCTAGCGGCGCTGCGCGCCGCCATCGGGGCGCTGCCGGTCGCGGCGATTCTGGTGACCCATGCGCATCTGGACCATTCCCCGCTGGCGCGCCCCCTGTCGGATGTGACGGGCGCGCCGGTTCTGGCCTATGGCGATGCGCGTGCCGGCCGCTCGCCGCGCATGGCGGCGCTGGCGGCGCAGGGTCTTGCCGACGGAGGCGAGGGGGTGGATACGAGTTTCATGCCGGACCGGTGCCTGGCAGATGGCGAGAGGCTGCTGCCGGAGGGGGACGAGATCCGCGCACTCTGGACGCCCGGGCATTTCGGCAATCACCTGTGTTTTTGCTGGCGCGATGCCGTGTTCAGCGGCGATCATGTCATGCGGTGGTCAAGCACCTTCGTTTCGCCCCCCGATGGCGATATCGGCGCCTATATGCGCGCGCTCGACCGTCTGGAGGCCGAGGGCGCCCGGGTGCTCTATCCGGGCCATGGCGGGCCCGTCACGAGCCCGGCGGGGCGGATCGCGGAACTGCGCGCACACAGGCAGGCGCGCGAGGCGGCCATCCTCTCCGCGCTGGAGGGGCGCGCGCAGCGGATCGGCGATCTCGTCGCGGAGATCTACACCGACACGCCGGTGGCGATGCACCGGGCCGCGGCGCGCAATGTCTTTGCGCATCTGCTCGATCTCGAAGCACGCGGGCAGGTTGCGGCGCATCCCGAACCGGGGCCGGAAGCGCTGTACCGCCGTGTCGCGCAAGGTTGATCCGGCGCGCAGCGATCCGCGCCATCCCGGCCCGCATTGCCTGGGCCTGCGTCCCGTCCGCTGCGCCGTCCTTCCGGCGGGTGTCATTTCGGCAGGCGCGGGCACTGGTTCCGTCATCCCGGACCGGATTACCGGCCATCCGCTTCGCGAAGGATGCACTGCCAGCGGCGACAGCTTGTCCGGGGATCTGGTGGACTTCGGGCGAATTGCGCCGCCTGCCTCCTGCCCGCCAGGGCCGGTGGCAGCGCGCGCCCGTCACGCGCCGCTCTGTGCCACAGGCGCCCCGCGCCGCACCGACAGGGCCGCCAGCACCGAGGCGCGGGTGACAAGGCCGACGGGCCTGCCGGCATCGGTCACGGCGAGCGCCTCGTGCTGCGCGTCGAGCTTCGCCATGACCTCGCGTATGGGCGTGTCGATGGGCACCGAGCGCGTGGGCGCGGGCCCCGCACCCGCGATCAGCGCGTCGCGCGCGCGCAATACCAGCAGCGGGTTCATGTTGGCCACGAAATCGGCGACATAGGCATTGGCCGGGCGGGCGAAGATCTCGGGCGGGGTGCCGCACTGGATGATCCGCCCGCCTTCGAGGATTGCGATGCGGTTGCCGAGCTTGAAGGCCTCGTCCAGATCATGGCTGACAAACAGGATCGTGCGTTTCAGCCGCGCCTGCAATTCCAGCAACTCGTCCTGCAGCCGGGTCCGGATCAGCGGGTCAAGCGCGGAGAAGGGTTCGTCCATCAACAGGATGGGGGCCTCGGTGGCAAAGGCCCGTGCCAGCCCGACGCGCTGCTGCATCCCCCCCGAGAGCGCGCTTACCGGCTGGTCAGCCCATTGCGCCAGCCCGACAAGGTCAAGCTGCACCTCGACCCGCTCGCGCCGCTCGCGGCGCGGCACGCCCGCCAGTTCCAGCCCCAGCCCGACATTCTCGCGCACCGTGCGCCAGGGCAGCAGGCCGAACTGCTGGAACACCATCGCGACATGGTGCATGCGCAACGCGCGCAGCTTGGCGCGCGAGGCCCCGGGCACGCTCACCAGCCCCTTGCCGTCGTGGACCAGCACATCGCCCTGCACGATGGGGTTGAGCCCGTTGACGGCGCGCAGCAGCGTCGATTTGCCCGACCCCGAGAGACCCATCAGCACCACGATCTCGCCGGGTGCCACATCGAGCGAGCAGTCATGCACGCCCAGCACCTGCCCGGTCTTGCGCTTGATCTCGTCACGGCTCTGGCCGGTCTCCATTAGCGGGATGGCCTTGTAGGGGTTGGAGCCGAAGACGATCGAGACATTGCGGAAGCGCACGGCAGGATCGGTCATTGCTTCACCTCCACGCGCAACATGCGATCAAGCATGATCGCCACCGCCACGATCACCGCACCTGCCTCGAAACCAAGACCGGCATTGACCGTGTTGAGAGCGCGCACGATCGAGACCCCCAGTCCGGGCGCGCCCACCAGCCCCGCGATCACCACCATCGAGAGTGACAGCATGATGGTCTGGTTAAGTCCCGCCATGATCTGCGGGAAGGCGTAAGGCAGCTCGACCTTGAGAATGCGCTGCGCTGTTGTCGCGCCAAAGGCGGTGGCGGCTTCGCTCAGCGCCTTGGGGGTGGAGCGGATGCCAAGCTCGGTCAGCCGGATGGAGGCGGGCATGGCAAAGATCACTGTCGCCACCAGCCCCGGCACCATGCCGAGGCCAAAGAGCACCAGAACCGGGATGAGATAGACAAAGACCGGCAGGGTCTGCATCAGGTCCAGCACCGGCGTCAGCGCGCGGTAGAAACGCGGGTGATGCGCCGAGAAGATGCCCATGGGCACGCCCACCCCCATGCAGACCACGCAGGAGGCGAGCACCAGCGTCAGCGTCTGCATGGTCAGCACCCAGTAGCCCTGGTTGAGCGCGAAGAGCGCACAGCCAGTCACGATCAGCACGGGCGCGAGCCTGCGTTGCAGCAGCCATGTCAGAGCGGCGAAAGCGCCGATGATGATGAAGGGATGCGGGGTCTGCAGCGCGCTCGACAGAAGCCCGATCATGGCGCGCAGGCTGGCCTCGATCCCGTCAAAGGCCCTGATGAAGGTGTCCTGCAGCCAGTCGAAGGCCGTGGCGACAGAGCGCCCGACCGGGATCTTGGCGTCGATGATCGGCTGAGTCAGAAAGTCGGACACGTCATGCGCTCCAGGACAGGGGGCGCGCGCATTGCGCGGCACCCCGAAAAGGAAGACCCGTTGCGTCGCCTTCGCACGCCACGCTCTGGCCCGGGCAGCCCCCTTGCGCGGCCCCGGCAGATCGCGTCGGCGTCGTGATGCCGGTCGGATCGGGCGCGCGCGCCGGCAGGCGGTGCGCGGCAGCGAAGTGCTGGGGCATCCGGTCAGGCAGATCGGCTGCGCTTTGCGAACAGGGCCGCGCTCCGCGCGGCCCTGACTGAAGGGAAGCCTGCCCGTCTGCCGCGCGCGCAGCGGCGCGCCGCTTGTGCCCGAGCCTGCCCCGGGCGGCCGGATGCGCGCGCTGCGTGCGTTCCTTGTGCAGGGTGCGGGTCTGGCCAGACATGATCGGGGCGGTCATGACAGCGGGGGACGACGGATGCGGCACGTCAGGCACTCCAGGGCTGGGCAGGGGGCGCGCGCACGGCGTGCGCCCCCTGCGAGAGTTCAGTCAAGTGCCGCCATGACGGCACCCAGTGCCTCGTTCCCGTCAAGGGTTGTGACCCCGACCAGCCAGGGCGCGATCGCGTCGCGATTGGCCGAAAGCCAGGCGCGGGCCGCCGCACCGGGTTCCGTCCCGTCATTGAGGATTGCCCCCATGATCTCATTTTCCATCTCGAGCGTGAATTCGAGATTGTTCAGGAAGGTGCCCAGATTGGGGCATTCCTCCACCAGCCCGGCGCGAGTGTTGGTATAGACCTCTGCCCCGCCGAAATCGGGGCCGAACCAGTCATCTCCGCCTTCCAGATAGGTCATCTCGAAATTCGCGTTCATCGGGTGCGGCTCCCAGCCCAGGAACACCACCGGCTCGCCGCGCCGGTCGGCGCGCGCGACCTGCGCCAGCATCCCCTGTTCCGAGCTTTCCACCACCGTGAACCCGCCAAGGCCAAAGGCATCGGCCTCGATCATGTCGAGGATCAGCCGGTTCCCGTCATTGCCCGGCTCGATGCCGTAGATGCGGCTCTCCAGGGCTTCCGCCCGTGCGGCGATGGCGCCGAAATCGGTGATCCCCAGCGCGGCCCCGGCAGCATTGGTCGCCAGCGTGTATTTCGCCCCTTCCAGGTTGCGGCGCACCGTGTCCACGGTGCCGGCCTCGCGATAGGGGGCGATATCGGCCTCCATCGTCGGCATCCAGTTGCCGAGGAAGACATCGACATCGCCATTGGCCATCGAGGTATAGGTCACGGGCACCGAGAGTACGAGCGTGCTGGTCTCGTATCCCAGCGCGTCGAGAAGGGTCGTGGCAACGGCTGTGGTCGCGGTGATGTCGGTCCAGCCGACATCGGAGAAGGTGACCGAGGGGCAGTCGGCAAGGGCAGGGGCAGCTGCCAGCGAGGCGGCGGCGAGGACGGTCAGGCGCATGATGGTTTCTCCCGGTTGGTTTTTCTTGATTGACCAGTCAATAAACAATCGGCTAGTCCTTCTGCAACAATTTTATGGCGTGAGGATGCAGGAAAGACCATGCCGAAACTGGGAATGGAGCCTATCAGGCGCGACGCATTGATCAAGGCGACAATTGCCGAGATCGGTGTGCAGGGATCGCTTGATGTGACCGTCAGCCGGATCGCGAAGCGCGCGGGCATGTCCTCGGGGCTTGCGCATCACTATTTCGGCTCCAAGGATGCGATGTTCCTTGCCGCGATGCGTCATCTGCTGGCCGTCTACGGGGCCGAGATCCGGGGGGCGCTGGTGGCCAGCGATACGGCAGGCGCGCGGCTGCGGGCAATCGTGCGGGTCTCTTTCAGTGGCAGTAATTTCCGGCGCGAGGTGGTGGCGGCCTGGCTGAATTTCTACGTCATGGCGCAGCGCAACGATGAGGCTGGGCGGCTCCTGCGTATCTATCAGGCCCGGCTGCGCTCGAATCTGCGCCATGTCCTGCGCCCCACGCTGGGTGCGCGTGCGCCCGGAATGGCCGAGGCCGTGGCGGCCATGATCGACGGGCTTTACCTGCGCGAGGCGCTGGGAAGCGGCCAGCCGGATGGCGCGCGCGCGGTGGCGCAGGTGCAGGGCTGGCTCGACACCGCGCTGGCACAGCCGGGGTAGGCGCGGATGAGCGAGCAGCCCAATATCCTGATCATCATGGTGGATCAACTCGCTGGCACGCTGTTCCCCGATGGCCCTGCCGACTGGCTGCATGCGCCCAGCCTGCGCAAGTTGGCCGCAGGCGCGACCCGCTTTGCCAATGCCTATACGGCCAGCCCGCTCTGCGCACCTGGCCGGGCAAGTTTCATGTCGGGCCAGTTGCCCTCGCGTACGCGTGTCTATGACAACGCGGCCGAATTCGCCTCCGATATCCCCTGCTACACGCATCACCTGCGCCGCGCAGGCTATCAGACCTGCCTCTCGGGCAAGATGCATTTCGTCGGCCCCGACCAGCTGCACGGCTTCGAGCAGCGCCTGACGACCGACATCTACCCAGCCGATTTCGGCTGGACCCCGGATTACCGCAAGCCGGGCGCGCGTATCGACTGGTGGTATCACAACATGGGTTCGGTCACGGGCGCAGGGGTGGCCGAGATCACCAACCAGATGGAATATGATGACGAGGTCGCGCATCACGCGAAAGCGAAGCTCCATGATCTGGCGCGCGGCCATGATCCACGCCCCTGGTGCCTGACGGTCAGCTTCACCCATCCGCATGATCCCTATGTGGCGCGGCGGAAATACTGGGATCTCTATGAGGATTGCGATCATCTGCTGCCCGCGCTGGGGGACTTGGGCCATGATGCGCAGGACCCCCACAGCCAGCGCATCTTCGACGCCAATGACTGGCGCAGCTTCACCATCACCGAAAAGCATATCCGCCGCGCCCGCCGCGCCTATTTCGCCAATATCAGCTATCTCGACGACAGGATCGGCGAGATCCTCGCCGTGCTGGAGGCAACGCGGCAGCAGGCCGTGATCGTGTTCGTCTCGGACCATGGCGACATGCTTGGCGAGCGCGGGCTATGGTACAAGATGAATTTCTTCGAGGGCTCGGCCCGCGTGCCACTGATGGTGGCCCGGCCCGGTGCTGCGGGGCGGCGGGTCGCGGACCCCGTGTCCACGATGGACGTGTTGTCCACACTGGCCGACCTGGCCGGGCTTGACCTGTCCGGCGTGGCGCCCTGGACCGATGGCGAGTCATTGCTGCCGCTGATGGCGGGAGGGCGGCGCGAAACCCCCGTGGCAATGGAATACGCCGCCGAAGCCTCGATCACGCCGCTTGTGGCCCTGCGTCAGGGCAAGTGGAAATACATCGCCTGCCGCGCCGATCCCGAGCAGCTTTTCGACCTTGACGCCGATCCGCAGGAACAGGTCAACCTCGCCCGCGACCCCGGCCATGCCGAGACCTTGCGCGACCTGCGCGCACAGGCCCGTGCGCGCTGGGATCTCGACCGTTTCGACGCTGACGTGCGCGAAAGCCAGGCGCGGCGCCATGTCGTCTATGACGCCTTGCGCAACGGGGCCTATTTCCCGTGGGATTTCCAGCCCCTGCAAAAGGCCTCCGAGCGCTACATGCGCAACCACATGGATCTGAACGAGCTTGAAGACAGCCAGCGCTTTCCAAGGGGGGAATGATGCGAGCACAACCCAGGGCCAGCCATTTCATCGGCGGGGAATGGATCGAGGACACGGATGGCGCCGTGATTGAAAGCGTTTATCCCGCTACGGGCGAGGTGATCGCGCGCCTTCACGCGGCAACCCCGGCTGTGATCGACCGGGCGCTCGCGGCAGCATCCGCGGCGCAGAAGGACTGGGCCGCGCGCCCACCCGTGGAGCGCGGGCGCATCCTGCGCCGCGCGGCAGAGCTGATCCGCGCACGCAATCGCGCGCTGTCGGTGCTCGAAACCCTCGACACCGGCAAGCCCCTGCAGGAAACGCTCGTGGCGGACGCCGCCTCGGGGGCGAATGCGCTGGAGTATTTCGCAGGCTTCGCCCCCACCGTGACAGGCCAGACCATCCCGCTGGGGCGCGACATGGCCTATACGCTGCGCGAGTCGCTGGGCGTCTGCGTGGGCATCGGGGCATGGAACTACCCGATCCAGATTGCCTGCTGGAAAGCCGCGCCCGCGCTCGCCTTCGGCAATGCGATGGTGTTCAAACCCTCGGAAGTCACGCCGCTCTCGGCGCTGGCGCTGGCGGAGATATTCGCAGAGGCGGGCCTGCCTTCGGGGCTGTTCAATGTCGTTCAGGGGGACGGCGCCTGCGGCGCCGCCTTGATCAGGGACCCGCGCGTGGCCAAGGTCTCGCTGACCGGCTCGGTGCCGACGGGGCGCAAGGTCTATGCGATGGCGGGCGAGGGGATCAAGGCGGTCACGATGGAACTCGGCGGCAAGTCACCGTTGATCGTGTTCGAGGATGCCGATCTCGACAATGCCGTGGGTGCGGCGATGCTGGGGAACTTCTATTCCTCAGGGCAGATCTGCTCGAACGGGACACGCGTATTCGTGCACCGCGACGTCAGGGAGGCTTTTCTGGAGCGGCTCGCGGTGCGCACGGCCCGGATCGTGCTGGGCGATCCGCTGGATGAGGCGACCCAGATGGGGCCGCTGGTCTCGGAGGCGCAGATGGCACGTGTGCTGGGCTATGTCGCACAGGGGCAGGCCGAGGGGGCGCGGCTGGTCTGCGGGGGAACGCGCCGGGGCGAGACTGGCTGCTTCGTCACCCCGACGGTTTTTGCCGATGTGCGCGATGACATGGTCATCGCGCGCGAGGAAATCTTCGGGCCGGTCATGGCGGTGCTGGATTTCGGGACCGAGGACGAGGTCATCGCGCGGGCCAATGCCACCGAATACGGGCTGGCCGCCGGGGTCTTTACCGGCGATCTGGCGCGCGCGCACCGTGTGGTGGCGGCGCTCGAGGCGGGCACCTGCTGGATCAATGCCTATAACCTGACACCTGTGGAGATGCCCTTCGGAGGCGTGAAAGCTTCGGGCGTGGGGCGCGAGAACGGCCATGCGGCACTCGAGCATTACACACGGGTAAAGTCGGTCTATCTGGGACTGGGTGATGTCGATGCACCCTTCTGAGCGCGGGCCCGGGCGACGCGGTCTGATCCAGCGGCCACGCCCCTTGCGGGGCGTGAAGCGATGCATCGGCGGGCCTGACGGCCCGCGGGCGCCGACGCCGACCAAGGGGCCAGGCGGATGTGGTGTGCCGGGCAGGCGGGCCGAAGGCCGGCCTGCCGCCGCAATGCGACCGGACCCGCGCCTGCTGCGGGTTGCGCGCCATCCTGCAGGCCGTCGCGATGGCCGCGCGGAGAGCGCGTCAGGGCGTGCTATCGCGCAGGCCGGCTGCCGGGCGCCTGGCGCTGGACGTGAGTCGCACCGTGGCGACGCGATGTACAGGCGGGCCGAAGGCCCGCCTGCCGCCCAGAGGGGCATGGCAAGACCCGTGCCGTCGGCAAGGCCGGGCAGAATTCGCGGGCAGGCGGGCCTTGCGGCCCGCCTGCCCGGGCCTGGTGGAGCGGGCGAGAGATGACAGAGGCGGATTTCATCATCGTCGGCGCAGGTTCCGGGGGCTGCGCGGTGGCCTTCAGGCTTGCTGAGGCAGGGCACAGCGTGGTGGTGGTCGAGCCTGGCGGGTCGGATATCGGCCCATTCATCCAGATGCCGGGCGCGCTCTCCTACCCGATGAACATGCGCCGCTATGACTGGGGTTTGCGGACCGAACCCGAGCCGCATCTGGGCGGGCGGCGACTGGCCTGCCCGCGCGGGCGGGTGATCGGGGGGTCGTCGAGCATCAACGGCATGGTCTATGTGCGCGGGCATGCGCGCGATTTCGACCATTGGGCCGAGACCGGCGCCGCGGGCTGGGGTTTTGCCGATGTGCTGCCCTATTTCAAGCGCATGGAAGACTGGCATGGCGGCGATGTGTCGGAGTGGCGCGGCAAGGGTGGCCCGCTGCATGTCAGCCGGGGCGCCCGCCAGAATCCGCTGTTCGATGCCTTCATCGAGGCCGGGCGGCAGGCGGGCTACCCCGTGACCGGCGATTACAACGGCGCGCAGCAGGAAGGTTTCGGCCCGATGGAGGCCACGATCTGGCGCGGGCAGCGCTGGTCTGCCGCGCGCGCCTATCTGCGCCCGGCGCTTGCGACCGGCCGGGTGCGGCTGGTGCGCGGCGAGGTGGCGCGGGTGGTCCTTGATGATGCGAATCGTGCCACAGGTGTCGAGTTGCTCGGGGGGCGCGCGCTGCGCGCGCGCAACGAGGTCGTGCTTGCGGCCTCGTCGATCAACACGCCGAAACTGCTGATGCTGTCGGGGATCGGGCCGGGGGCGCATCTGGCCGGGCACGGGATTGCCGTGCGCGCGGACCGCGCCGGAGTGGGGCAGAACCTGCAGGACCATCTGGAAGTCTATCTGCAATATGCCTCGCGCCAGCCGATCACGCTCTATCGTTACTGGAACCTTCCCGGCAAGGCCTGGGTGGGGGCGCAATGGCTGTTCGCGCGGCGCGGTCCCGGCGCCTCGAACCAGTTCGAATCCTGCGGCTTCATCCGCTCGCGCGCCGGTGTGGACTATCCCGATATCCAGTATCACTTCCTGCCCATCGCCGTGCGCTATGACGGCAGCGTCGTGGCCGAAGGCCATGGCTTTCAGGTCCATGTCGGTCCGATGCGCTCGGAAAGCCGGGGCTGGGTCAGGCTGAGCAGCCCGGATCCGGGCGCGGCCCCGCGCATATGCTTCAACTACATGAGCCAGCCGCAGGACTGGGAGGAGTTCCGCACCTGCATCCGGCTGACCCGCGAGATCATGGCGCAACCCGCCTTCGCGCCCTATCTGCGCCACGAGATCCAGCCGGGTGCGGAGGCAGTGGAAGATGCGGATCTCGACGCCTTCATCCGTGCGCATGTCGAGAGCGCCTATCACCCCTGCGGCACTGCCCGGATGGGGCGGCGCGATGATCCGATGGCAGTGGTCGATCCGGAGGGGCGCGTGATCGGGGTGGAGCGTCTGCGCGTGGCGGACAGCTCGATCTTTCCGCGCATCACCAATGGCAACCTCAACGCGCCCTCGATCATGGTGGGCGAGAAGATCGCGGATCACATCCTGGGTCGGCGGCTGCCGGCTGAGAATCTCGCGCCCTGGGTCCATCCCGACTGGGCGGTGGCGCAGCGCTGAGGCAGATCGGGACCACCGTTAACCTTTGTTAACGAAAGGTTAACAAATCCCTTGACCGGACCCGGATGCGTCACGCATCTCCCGGCCATGTTCAGGGTCTGTTCAATCATCTCCGTCCTCCTCATGGCCCTGCCGCTCTGGGCCGGGCAGCCCGAGATCGTGGGCCTGCCGCGCGTGATAGATGCCGACACGCTGGAGATTTCGGGCCAGCGCATCCGGCTTGGCGGGATCGACGCGCCCGAGATGCGCGAGACCTGCCTGCGCGCAGACGGGCGGCGCTGGGCCTGCGGGCAATGGGCAACCGCGCAGGCGCGCGCGCTGCTCGAGGGGCAGCGGCTGCGCTGCATCGATCTGGGCGCGCGCACGCATCGGCGCGTGGTCGGGCGCTGCTATCTGGCCGGACGGGATATCGCGGTCCTGCTGATCGAGGCAGGTG
>SKYA01000052.1 GCA_007128135.1 Paracoccaceae bacterium
CGCCACGATGCAACCATGCGCGCGGTCTGTTCGGTTCTCGAAACTCTGCAAGGCCCCGTGACTGTCCGCTGGGGACAGGAAATGGACAACCCGAACGGTCATTTCCCATGGTCGATGTGGCAGCCCGCCGATCACATCGAGGCTTACAGGCGCATGGTTGAAGTCTGCCGGTCGGTCGCGCCCGGCCTGCAATACATGTGGTCGCCTGCAGGCGAGGAAGGAATGGAAGCCTTTTACCCGGGTGACGATGTTGTCGACTCGATCGGGCTGTCGGTCTTCGGATTGCAGGAATATGAGCTTGCCCAATTCGGGGTCGCGCAGGGATATTCCGACGTGCTGGGCCCCCGCTATGATCGGGCCGTGACATTTGGCAAGCCGATCATCGTGGCCGAACTCGGGTATCTGGGAGACGCTGACTATATCGCGGACTGGAACGATTCGGTCCGCCGACCGGATGACAGGTTCTCCGAACTCGTGGCGGTGGTCTACTACAACCGCAAGGAAGTCTATCCGTGGCCAGACGGATTTGGACTGCCGGACTGGCGCAACAATGGGTTGCCCGAAAATTAGAGCGGGTTGCGACCGGTCGCGCGAAGGGATTGACCGGCTTGGGGCGTGTCGGCATCACCCCTTTCCGTGCACATCAATTATGCTTGCAGGTCCCCGCCATGCCTGCACCGGAAGCGGTACAGGTCCAGCGGTGCTGTGGTTGCGTCACCGCCGGGCTGGCCGGGTCGGTCACGCGTCTGGACGGGGTCGCTTGCACCTGTGCGACGCTGGAGCGCATAACCTGCGAACCGGTGGGCACGCAGGCCGTCATATGCAGGCCACAGGACAGGATTGAGAGGCCGAGGAGAATGTTCATGTTTGCTTTCTGATGAGAGCTCAAACGTTGCCGGTGATGGGACGCGCGAAAACTGCGAGAGGGGACAGCTGGTTCCAACTCGAGTTTTTCACCTGTAAAGAATTTGCTGAGGAACGAAAGCGCTTGCCACGGCGTTCGCGATCACTTCATTGTGCGGGTCCTGCTACCGGGCGCTGGACGTAGTTCCCCGAGCAGGACCATTTCTTACATCTTATGAGAACGGTGATGAAAAAAGGGTGTATTCTACGGTGATCCGCCTGACGCAGGCCCTGCATGACGCAGACGGGCTTTGCAAGTCCCGGCAACACCTACTCCATCGGCCCTGTAAAGGCCAACGCCCGTTCGAAATCGCGATCCCCCTTTGTCTGTTCGCGCCGGGTTGTGGCATACTCGGCTTCGGCGCGCGCCTGCGCGGCACGGCGCAGCAGGTTACAGAGCAGGGGCAGCGGGACCGTGCGGGCCAGCCTTGCCAGCCATGGCGCAAAGCGGGTGAAAACATCGTCATCCAACGCCACGATCGCTTCGGTGCTTCCGGGATCGCCCTGCCGTCCGGCGCGGCCATAAAGCTGACGGTCGATGCGGGCAGATTCGTGAAAGCCGGTCAGGATGACGTGAAGGCCACCAAGCTCCGCCACCCCTGGCCCAAGCTTGATATCCGTGCCGCGCCCGGCGATGTTTGTAGCCACAGTGACCGCGCCGCGCTGACCGGCCCGGGCGACCACCTGGGCCTCCTCGCCGTCCTGCCGGGCATTGAGCACCACATGGCGCAGGCCGCGTGCAGCCAGCACCCCGGCGCAGCGCTCGGACGCCTCGACCGACCGGGTCCCGATCAGCACTGGCTGCCCCCGCATGGCCAGCGCCGACACCCGGTCGGCCACGGCGGCCCATTTTGCGTCTTCGTCGGGCAGAAATCGGTTGCCCAGATGGCGCCTGCGCAGCGGCCGGTGGGTGGGGATGCGCAGGGTGGACAGACCGAAAGTGTCGCGGAATTCTCCTGCCAGTTCCATGCCGGTGCCGGTCATGCCCGAAAGCCGGGCATAACGGCGAAAGAAGCGCTGATAGGTGATGCGCGCCATGGTTTCCTTGCGGCCAGTGATATCGACCCCCTCCTTGGCCTCGATCATCTGATGCAGCCCGCCCTGCCAGCTACGGTCAGGCATGATGCGGCCCGTGAATTCGTCCACGATCTGCACCTTGCCGTCAAGAATGACATAGTCGCGCCCATGTTCAAACAGCGTCAGCGCCGCCAGCGCCTGCCGCACCAGTTCCTCGCGGGCACGGCGTACGCGCCACAGCCCCTCCAGACCGGCGGCGTTGTCTGCCAAAAGCGCCTTGCCCGCGTCGGTCAGGGTGACATGGCGGTTCATGGCGTCCACCTCGAAGTCGCGGCGCAGGCTCAGGCCCCGGGCCAACTCCAGCGCGACAGCATAGAGCGCAGTCACCTCGGGGTCATCGGAAGACGAGGACAGGATCAGCGGCGTGCGCGCTTCGTCCACGAAAACGCTGTCAGCCTCGTCCACAATGGCGAAGGCAAGGCCGCGCAGCATCAGGCCGTCGTCAGGCCGACCAGCCAGCAGCGCCGCCATCCGGCGACGCCCCTGACCCCGGCGGGCGCGCAGCGACACCCTGTCGCGCAGATAATCAAAGGTCAGGTTCTTGTTGGAGATATAGGTGATGTCGCAGCGATAGGCTGCGGCGCGGGCGGGTGCTTCCATGTCGCTGTCGATCACGCCGACGCTCAGCCCGAGGAAGTCGAAGATCGGGCGCAGTTCCTCGGCGTCGCGGGCGGCGAGGTAATCGTTCACCGTGACCACATGCACCGGCATGCCCGACAGCGCCGCCACCACGGCCGCAGGCGCGGCGGTCAGTGTCTTGCCCTCGCCGGTGGCCATTTCGACCATGCGCCCGGCATGCAGCGCCAGCGCGCCCATGATCTGGACCTTGTAATGCGTTTTGCCGATGGTCCGGGCGCTGACCTCGCGCACTACGGCAAAGGCGCGTTCCAGCGCGCCACGGTCGC
>SKYA01000138.1 GCA_007128135.1 Paracoccaceae bacterium
AGCGGTGAGGCAAGCCAGAAGGCCATGACCGGCGCCAGTGGCACCCCGATGGCCAGAAGGGCCGCGATCAGCGGGATCACGCCGCAGGAACAGAAGGGCGAGAGCCCGCCAGACAGCGCGCCCATCAGGATCATCATCGCAGGTGCCCCCGTGAACGCCCGCGCGATCAGGTTGTCAGCGCCCGTGGCCCCGGCCCAGGCCGCGATCAGGATCGAGGCCGCAAGGAAAGGCGCGATCGAGACCAGCGCGCCAGAGACCTTGCCCAGCGACGGGCCAAGCTGTGCCGGGTCCAACGGCGTCACCACCAGCAGGATCAGCGCGAAGGCCAGCCAGGGCCGTTCCTTGCGCCACAGATGCGACCAGGCACTCGCCAGCGGGCCGGGTTGCGGGAGTGCGTGGTCGGTCATGTCGATATCTCCGGCAACATGGTTGCATTTGTCATGCGTATTCAGCCCTGATCGGCCAGGGCGGGCACGCCTTGGCAGCATTCGTCCATCAGAAAGCCGAGCACATCGCGCAGCGCCTCGGTATCGGCGCGGGTCTCGACCTCGCGCCCGTTGCGCGATTGCACGACCAGCCCGGCCTGTTTCAGGCTGCGCAGGTGATGCGCCAGCGTGGACAGCGGCATGTCGAGATGCGCGGCAATCTCGCCCACCAGCAGGCCGCCAGGACCCGCGCGCACCAGCAGGCGAAACAGGCTCAGCCGTGCGGGATGGCCGAGAGCGGCAAGTGCGGCAGCAGCGGATTCGGTCCGGTTTTCCATGATACGACTATATAACCAAAATACCGGTTATGTAAAGCTGTTTCCGCCCCGCAAGTCTCCCGCAGGGCTGCTGTAGCCATGCCGCGCAACATATGCAAAGAAACCCGCCCCTTTCGCGCAACAGGTTCCGATTTCAGCATTGACGACCCGCGCGCAGGGGCTTAGGTGTGGCGTTCTAAATGGTGGTGGATGGCAATGACGAATGACCCCGTAATCGTAGTGGAGAGGATGCGCATGGGCCGGTAACGGACTCCCACAAGGAACCCCATGCGCCCCCGAAACCCGACGGGGGCTTTTTTATTGCCTGAACCCGCGCTAAAGCGACCCACGCATGACGCCTTGATGGAGCACAAGATGACACACCAGATGACCGGAGCAAGGATGGTTGTTCAGGCCCTGAAGGATCAGGGCGTAGAGGTGGTCTTCGGCTATCCGGGCGGCGCGGTACTGCCCATCTATGACGAGATCTTCCAGCAGAACGAGATCCGGCACATCCTCGTGCGCCATGAACAGGGCGCCATCCATGCCGCCGAGGGCTATGCGCGCTCGACCGGCAAGCCGGGCGTGGTGCTGGTGACCTCCGGCCCCGGGGCTACCAATGTCGTCACCGGCATTGTCGATGCGCTGATGGATTCGATCCCGATCGTCGTGCTGTCGGGCCAGGTGCCGACCTTCATGATCGGATCGGACGCGTTTCAGGAAGGCGACACTGTCGGCATCACCCGGCCCTGCACCAAGATGAACTGGCTGGTCAAGGAAACCGACAGGCTGGCAGAGACGATCCACCAGGCCTTTCATGTCGCGACCGCAGGGCGGCCCGGCCCTGTGCTTGTCGATATTCCCAAGGACGTTCAATTCGCCACCGGCACCTATTGCCCCAGGCCGAAGGCGAAAACCGACCATTACGCCCCCCGCGTCAAGGGCGACATGGAGGCGATCACCCGGCTGGTCGAGCTGATCGAGACAGCCGAGAAGCCTGTCTTCTATACCGGCGGCGGGGTCATCAACTCCGGCCCCGCGGCCAGCCAGCTCTTGCGCGAACTGGTCGAGGCGACGGGCTTTCCCATCACCTCGACGCTGATGGGGCTGGGGGCCTATCCGGCAAGCGGAAAGAGCTGGATCGGGATGCTGGGGATGCATGGCACCTACGAGGCCAACTGGGCGATGCACGACTGCGACCTGATGATCAATGTCGGCGCGCGGTTTGACGACCGGATCACCGGACGGATCAATGCCTTTTCACCCCATTCGAAGAAGGCGCATATCGACATCGACCCCTCCTCGGTCAACAAGGTTATCCGCACCGATGTGCCGATCATCGGGGATGTCGGCCATGTGCTGGAGGATCTGCTGAAGGTCTGGAAATCACGCGGGCGCAAGGTCAATCGCGAGGCCATGGGCCGCTGGTGGAGGCAGATCGAGGAATGGCGGGCGGTCGATTGTCTGGCCTACAAGCCCTCGGGGGCGTCGCCCATCCGCCCGCAGCATGCCGTGGCGCGGCTGGAGGCACTGACCAAGGGCATGGACCGCTACATCACCACCGAGGTGGGCCAGCACCAGATGTGGGCGGCGCAATATCTGGGTTTCGAGGAGCCCAACCGTTGGATGACCAGCGGCGGGCTGGGCACCATGGGCTATGGCCTGCCGGCCTCGGTCGGGGTGCAGATCGCCCACCCGAAGGCATTGGTCATCAATGTCGCGGGCGAGGCATCCTGGCTTATGAACATGCAGGAAATGGGCACTGCGGTGCAGTATCGCCTGCCGGTCAAGCAGTTCATCCTCAACAACGAGCGCCTCGGCATGGTGCGCCAGTGGCAGGAATTGTTGCATGGCGAGCGCTATTCGCACAGCTGGTCCGAGGCGCTGCCCGATTTCGTGAAACTCGCCGAGGCCTTCGGCTGCAAGGGTATCCGCTGCGACAGCGAGGCCGATCTGGATGACGCGATCCGCGAGATGCTGGCCTATGAGGGGCCGGTGATCTTTGACTGTCTGGTGGAAAAGCACGAGAACTGCTTCCCCATGATCCCGTCGGGCAATGCCCATAACGACATGATCCTGGGCGAGGCCGA
>SKYA01000033.1 GCA_007128135.1 Paracoccaceae bacterium
CCCCGCCGCTCCATCTGAAACAGGAGACATGCTCATGTCCTACGATCTCATCGTCATCGGTGCCGGCCCTGGCGGCTATGTCTGCGCCATCCGCGCGGCGCAACTTGGCCTGAAAGTGGCCTGTGTCGAGGGGCGCGAGACCCTGGGCGGCACTTGCCTGAACGTGGGCTGCATCCCGTCGAAGGCGCTGCTGCACGCCACTCACCAGTTGCACGAGGCCGAGCATAATTTCGAGACGATGGGCCTGACCGGCGCAAAGCCCAAGGTCGATTGGAAGAAGATGCTGGGCTACAAGTCCGATGTGATCGGGCAGAACACCAAGGGCATCGAATTCCTGTTCAAGAAGAACAAGGTGGACTGGATCAAGGGCTGGGCCACCATCCCCGCCCCGGGGAAGGTCCAGGTCGGCGATCAGACCTACGAGGCAAGGAAGATCGTCATCGCCTCGGGCTCGGAATCGAGCCCGCTCAAGGGGGTCGAGGTGGATGAGAAGGTCATCGTCACCTCGACGGGCGCGCTTGAACTGGGCAAGATCCCGAAGAAACTGATCGTGATCGGCGCGGGCGTGATCGGGCTCGAGATGGGCTCGGTATTCGCCCGCCTCGGCACCGAGGTGACCGTCATCGAATATCTCGACCGGATTATCCCCGGCAATGATGGCGAGGTTGCCAGAACCTTCCAGCGCATGCTCGCCAGGCAGGGGATGAATTTCGTTCTCGGCGCGGCGGTCCAGACGGCCAGCGCGACCAGGACCAAGGCCCGGGTCACATACCGCCTGCGCAAAGATGACAGCGAGCACACGCTCGAGGCAGACACGGTCCTGCTGTCCACGGGTCGCCGGCCCTTCACGGAGGGGTTGGGGCTCGAGGCGCTGGGGGTCAGGATGACCGAACGCGGCCAGATCGCCACGGACAGGCAGTACCAGACCAGTATAGAAGGGGTTTATGCCATCGGTGATGTGATCGAAGGTCCGATGCTTGCGCACAAGGCCGAAGATGAGGGCATGGCGATGGCCGAGATCATCGCAGGCCAGGCCGGTCATGTGAATTACGGCGTCATCCCCGGCGTGATATATACATGGCCCGAAGTGGCTTCTGTCGGCGAGACCGAGGAGACGCTGAAAGAATCCGGGCGCGCCTACAAGACCGGCAAGTTCAGCTTCATGGGCAATGCCCGCGCGAAAGCCAATTTCGCGGGCGACGGGTTCGTGAAGATACTGGCCGACAAGGACACCGACCGCATCCTCGGCGCGCATATCATCGGCCCCTATGCGGGCGACCTGATCCACGAGATCTGCGTTGCCATGGAATTCGGCGCCGCGGCCGAAGATCTGGCCCGCACCTGCCACGCGCACCCGACCTATTCCGAAGCTGTGCGCGAGGCAGCGCTTGCCTGTGGCGACGGCGCGATCCACGCCTGAGACACCTGTAGGGTGGTGTGGTTCTGCCCCGAAAGGGGCAGGTTCACCCACCCCTGGTCAATGCGCCTCGGCCCAGCTTGCGCCGACACCCGCATCCACCACCAGCGGCACATCCAGCCGCACAACAGGCTCTGCCGCCTGCGCCATCACATTGCGCACACGGGTGATGGTCTCCTCGACTGCGTCTTCGGCCACCTCGAAGACCAGTTCGTCATGCACCTGCAAGAGCATCTTCGCAGGCAGGTCCGCAATCACCTCGGGCACCCGGATCATGGCGCGCCGGATGATGTCCGCAGCACTTCCCTGAATTGGTGCATTGATCGCGGCGCGGCGCGCGAAACCTGCCGCAGGCCCCTTGGCGTTGATTTCGGGCGTGTGGATGCGCCGCCCGAACAGCGTCTCGACCCGGCCTTCGCGCTGTGCATGGGCAATGGTTGTGTCCATATAGGCGCGGATGCCGGGAAATCGCTCGAAATAGGTGTCGATGAATGCCTGTGCCTCGGCCCGCGGGATGCGCAGGTTGCGCGCAAGCCCGAAGCCCGAGATCCCGTAGATCACTCCGAAATTGATCGCCTTCGCCTGCCTGCGCACTTCCGGGGTCATCTCGTCAAGCGGCACTCCGAACATCTCGGAGGCTGTCATCGCGTGTATGTCCTGACCTTCGCGGAACGCGGCCTTCAGCGAGTCGATCCCCGCCACATGCGCGAGAATCCGCAACTCGATCTGGCTGTAGTCAAGGGCCACCAGCCGGTTGCCGGGGTCCGCCACGAAGGCCGTGCGGATGCGCCGTCCATCTTCCGAACGGATCGGGATATTCTGAAGGTTCGGGTCCGTCGAGGCCAGCCGCCCCGTCACCGCCCCGGTGATCACATAGGACGTATGCACACGGCCTGTTTGCGGGTGAATGTGTTCCTGCAACGCGTCGGTATAGGTCGATTTCAGCTTGGAAAGCTGGCGCCAGTCCAGCACGCGGGCGGGAAGGTCATGTCCTTCGGCGGCCAGATCCTCCAGCACATCCGCGCCGGTCGCATAGGCCCCGGTCTTGCCCTTCTTGCCGCCTGCAAGCCCCATCCTGTCGAACAGGATTTCGCCCAGTTGCTTGGGGCTTCCGACATTGAACCGCTCGCCCGCAAGCGCGTGGATCTCGGCCTCCAGCCCGGCCATCTTCTGCGCAAAGGCGTTCGACATGCGCGACAGTGCCTCGCGGTCCACCCTGATTCCGTGGCGTTCCATCTGCGCCAGCACCGGCACGAGGGGACGCTCCAGTGTTTCATAGACCCGGCTCACCTGCGCCATGTGCAGGCGCGGCCTGAATACCTGCCACAGCCGCAGCGTGACATCGGCATCCTCGGCGGCATAGGGCGTGGCGTCCTCGATGCTCACGCGGTCGAAGGTGATGGCCGATTTGCCCGTTCCCAGCAGGGACTTGATCGCGATGGGCTGGTGGTTCAGGTAGCGGTCGGCCAGCGTGTCCATGCCATGGCCGTGCAGGCCACCATGCAGCGCATAGGACATCAGCATCGTGTCATCGATGGGCGCGACCGTGATGCCAAGCCCTGCAAGGATCTTGGCGTCGTATTTCATGTTCTGACCGATCTTGAGGATGGCCGGATCCTCCAGCACCGGTTTCAGGACGGCAAGCACCTCGTCCAGCGCCAACTGCCTTTCCACCAGTTCCGTGCTGCCGAACAGATCGCCTCCTCCGGCACGATGCGACAGCGGGATGTAGGCCGCGCGGCCCGGCTCGGTGCATAGCGAGATGCCCACCAGTTCGGCGCGCATCTCGTCAAGCGAGGTTGTCTCGGTATCCACGGCGACATATCCGCGCTCGCGGATGTCCTCGATCCATGCGTGCAGCACCTCCATCTCGCGGATGCAGATATATTCGGCCTCGGTCATCGCGGGCGCGTCGGGCGCAGGCTTCGCTTGCGGGGTTGCCGTGGTGTCGGGCGCCGGGGGCGGTGCGGTTCCGAACCGTTCGGCCACACGCCGGGTCAGGGTGCGGAACTCCATGTCATTCAGAAACCCCAGCAGCGCCTCGGCTTCGGGAACACGCACTTCCAGATCGTCGAGCGTGACATCCAGCGGGGTCTGGTCATCGAGCATGACCAGTCGCCGGGAGATGCGGATCAGATCGGCATTCTCGATGAGTGCGGCGCGGCGCTTGGGCTGCTTTATCTCCCCGGCACGCTCCAGCAGCGTTTCCAGATCGCCGTATTCATTGATGAGAAGTGCCGCCGTCTTGATCCCGATCCCTGGCGCGCCGGGCACGTTATCGACCGAATCGCCCGCAAGCGCCTGCACATCGACCACCCGCTCCGGGCCGACGCCGAATTTCTCGACCACTTCGCCCGGGCCGATGCGCTTGTTCTTCATCGCATCGAGCATTTCGACCCCGCCGCCGACCAGTTGCATCAGATCCTTGTCCGAGGAAATGATCGTGACCCGGCCCCCGGCCTCGCGTGCCTGTCGTGCAAGCGTCGCGATGATGTCATCCGCCTCGAAATCCTCGATCTCGATCGTTGCAAGGTTGAAGGCGCGGCTTGCGTCGCGGGTCAGCGGAAATTGCGGTCGCAGGTCTTCGGGCGGCTCGGGGCGGTTGGCCTTGTACTCCGGGTATATCTCGTTGCGGAAGGTCCTGGACGAATAGTCGAAGATCACGGCGGCATGGGTCGGCGCGTCGCCGTTCGAGTCGTTCTCGCCCAGATAGCGCCAGAGCATGTTGCAGAACCCGGCCACGGCACCCACCGGCAGCCCGTCGGATTTGCGCGTCAGCGGCGGCAGCGCATGATAGGCGCGAAAGATATAGGCCGACCCGTCGATCAGATGCAGATGGCTGCCCTTGCCGAATGTCATGTCGTCCCCTTCCTGTCGCCCTGGCGCGATACTAGCCATAAGCGCTGTGAAGGCCAGATCAGAACAGCGTCAGCACCAGACCCATCGCAGCACAGGCAACCGCGGCATAGCCACCGTCGATTGCCGCGAGTCGCACTGGGCGCATGGTGTAGAGCACGTTCATCGTGATCCAGGGTGCAATGAAGAACAGCCCCACACCCAGCCCCGCGACCGCCCCGGCCATGGGTGCTGTGATCGCGCTTGCATCCAGCACATGGCGCAGCATGGCGGCCACGATCAGGATGCAGAGGAAGGTCCAGAAAAACAGATAGGGGACAGGTTTTCCCACAGGCCGCCCGTTCTCGTCGACGCTCAGCCCCGTGGCTCTTATCCAGGGTCGGGACAGGGCCATGTACCAGCCAGCGCCGATGGCGAAGCCGACGATCGCGGCAATCAGGACAGAGAGCACAGCCATAGGGCCTCGCAGGCTGATGTCAGAAAGCCGGGGGCTCAGGCGGCCTGTTCGCCCGCCCAGTCCTCGTGGATGAAGCGCTTGTCGCAATAGGGGCATTCGACCATGCCGGTCTCATGGCTGATCGAGAGCCACACGCGCGGATGGCCCAGCGGACCCTCGCCCCCGTCGCAACACACGCGCATCGCGGCGACAATCTCGGTTTCCGGGGCGTCATGGGCGGGGGTCATGGTACGGGCCTCTTTCATGTGTTGGCGTATGATACAGCAAGACGGGATCGGGCGACAAGCCTCAAGCGGGGGCTGATGCCACTGGCTTCAGGCAGGGGGCGGGCCATAGGCGTTGGTCTCCGGGTCCCCTTTCAGGATGCCCAGTTCGATCAGCGCCCAGATACCGACGCCGAGGCTGATCAGGCCAAGAATCATCGATGGCGCGCCGGGCATCAACTCGCCCCCGGCGAGACCGGGAATCGGACGGTACCCGATCTGGAATATGTCAATCACGTTCAGCACAAGGCCGGGAGCGATGAAGATGGCAAGCTTCGGCATGGGCGGCTGTCCGCGGTCGGCAAGCCGCTTTGTCCCCAGTGCCCAAAAGGGATAGATCAGGGCCAGCGAGATCACGAGCGACAGCAGCCGTCCAAAGAACGACTCGCCAAAGAGAACCGTGATAATGGCGAACACGATGATTGCGGCCACGAGAAGGAGGATGACTCCCATCCAGTACTGGCCCCGACGGATGCGCCCGTCGAATGATGTCAGCAAGTCCAGCATCAGCACTCTCCTGTCCTTGAAATGCCTGCTGCCAGCCTGACCCCTGATCGCGCACAGGTCAAGCCGCGCGCGTCATGTCGCTTTTCATTCCGCTGTGGGCTGTTATCAATGCCGGCCTGAGAACAGAAAGGCAGCAGATGACACATGATGCGATCGAGATCACGGGCCTGCGCAAGTCCTACGCCGCACAAAGGGGCGAGCAGCCGAAAGAGGCATTGCGCGGCATTGATCTGGCGATTCCTGCAGGCAGCATCTTCGGGCTGTTGGGGCCGAACGGGGCGGGCAAATCGACGCTGATCAATATTCTGGCGGGTCTTGTAACCAAGACGTCCGGCAGGGTGGTCATCTGGGGGTTTGACCAGGACGTGAACCCGCGGCAGTCGCGCGCGGCCATCGGTGTCATGCCGCAGGAGTTGAACATCGACCCGTTCTTCACCCCACGCGGCGCGCTCGAGGTGCAGGCCGGGCTTTACGGAGTGCCGAAATCGCAAAGACGCACCGACGAGATCCTCGAACTCATCGGCTTGTCGGACAAGGCCGAAGCCTATGCCCGCACGCTTTCTGGTGGCATGCGCAGGCGCCTGCTGCTGGGCAAGGCGCTGGTGCATGGTCCGCAGGTGCTGGTGCTCGACGAGCCCACGGCGGGGGTGGATATCGAGTTGCGCCAGATGCTGTGGAGTAATGTGCGCAAGCTGAACGAACAGGGCATGACCATCATCCTGACCACGCATTATCTGGAAGAGGCACAGGAGATGTGCGACGAGATTGCCATCATCGATCATGGTGCCGTGGTGGTGCGCGACCGCACCGAAACCCTGCTGGGGCGGCTGGATGCCAAGACACTGCTTCTGCGCCTGGAGGGAGCCCCCCCTTTGCCTGACCTGCCCGATGGGGTGACATTCGAGCATCGCCCCGACGGCAGGCTCGCAATTACCTATCGGCGCGGACAGGTCAGCGCGGGCGAGATCCTTGCGGCGGTCGGCCGGGCGGGCGGCAAGATCGTCGATGTCTCGAGCGAGGAGGCCAATCTGGAGGACGTGTTCCTGTCGCTCACCGGCGGCAGGGCGGCCTGAAGGCGGGACGGTTGCCTGGCACAACTCTGCCGCCCCGGAGCCTCTGGCAGTGCAGCGAATCCGGAATCGAGTATTCTCGGCAGGAACATGCGCGGGGCAGTCACAGTGGGTCGGGTCAGCAGCAGCACGCCCGGGCACACGCTTGCTGAGCTAGGCGTCCATCTGACGCAGGCTCAGGCGGGTGATCCGGTTGCCCTCGCGTGCAAGGATGACAAATCGGCAGCCATGGAAGGAAAACACCTGCCCTTCGTCAGGGATGGTCTGTGCCTCGTGGATGACCAGCCCCGCGACCGTTACCGCCTCGTCATCGGGTAATGACCAGTCCATCGTGCGGTTGAGGTCGCGTATGGTCATCGCGCCATCCACCTGCACCTCGCCATTCGCGCCGATCTTGACCTCGGGGGCGAGTTCCGTGTCGTATTCATCCTCGATCTCGCCCACGATCTCCTCGAGGATATCCTCGAGCGTGATCAGACCGTGCAGCGCGCCGTACTCATCGACCACCAGTGCGAAATGCCGCCGCAATCGCAGGAATTCCTGCATCTGCTCGTCAAGCGGTGTGGTCTCGGGCACGAAATAGGGTGGACGGGCAAGCGCATCGAGGTCGAGACTGTGGGTGGCCGCGTAATCGCCGTCCGCGTCCATCACCAGCCGGTGCATCTCGCGCACCAGATCGCGGGCATAGAGGATGCCGATGATGTTCTCGGGGTCCTCGCGATACATCGGAAGGCGCGAATGCGGCGAGGCGATGCATTGCGCTATGATCTCCTCGATCGCGTCATCGGCATTGACCGTCTCGATCTGACTGCGATGGCGCATGATTTCCTCGACCGTGCGTTCCGACAGGTCAAGCGCACCCAGTAACCGGTCGCGATGCTCCTTCTCGACCGAGCCAGTGGAATGGCCCAGCGCCAGCGTGCCCGCGATTTCCTCGTGTACGGACATGATGTTGCTGTCCGGATCGATTGTCACCCCGAACAGCCCCAGCACCAGGCGCACCACAAAGCGCACCACCGAGACAACGGGCGAGAACACGGCGACCACATAGCGCAACACGCGCGACACGCGCATGGCGGCAGATTCCGGGTTCGAGATGGCATAGGTCTTGGGCATCACCTCGCTAAAGATCAGCACGAGCAATGTCATCACCAGCGTGGCTAGCGCCACCCCGCCATCCCCGAAAAGCCGTGTGAACAGCGCCGTTGCCAGCGAGGCCGCAAGGATGTTGACCAGGTTGTTGCCCAGAAGGATGGCGCCGATGAGGCGCTCGTTGTCTTCGGTCAGTTCGAGCGCGCGTTCTGCCCCGGCATCGCCCCTGTCGGCCTGCGCCTTGAGTTTGCCCCGGCTCGAGGCCGTAAGTGCGGTTTCCGAACCTGAGAAAAAGGCCGAGATCACCAGCAACAGAAGAATGGCACCCACGGAAATCCAGAAAGCCGTATCAAGATATGCGGCGAGATCGCCCATTGTCCCCAGTCCTGACGCTTTGACGCATGGCGCCTTTCCCCGGTCATAAGCCCTGCGCGGGGGCGCGTCCAGCGCGGGCTTGACCGGGGGGACGGATTTGGCCATCAGGTGGGCCATGTTCGCCACCCAGATACTCGACCAGATCACCCGCCGCTTCGGCTTTCTCGAGGCGCGTCTCATGGAAGGCGCCGACCCGTCCGAGATTGCCGGGATCACGCGCGAATATGCCGAACTGAAACCCGTGGTGGTTCGGATCGCCGCGTGGCGAGAGGCCATGGAGCAACGCGAGGAAGCGCGCGCAATGCTGTCGGATCCCGAGATGCGCGCCCTGGCCGAGGAGGAACTGGCGCGGCTCGACGCGGCGCTGCCGGAACTGGAGCATGGCCTGCGCATCGCCCTGCTGCCAAAGGACGCCGCCGATGCCCGGCCCGCGCTGATCGAGCTGCGCCCCGGCACTGGTGGCGAGGAGGCAAGCCTCTTTGCTGCCGATCTGATGCGCATGTATCAGCGCTATGCCGAGGCGCGCGGCTGGCAGGTGCAGGTGGTCAGCCTGTCCGAGACCGAAATGGGCGGACTGCGCGAGGCCGTGTTGCGCGTGGCGGGCGAGGGGGTCTTTGCGCGGCTCAAGTTCGAATCGGGGGTGCACCGTGTCCAGCGTGTGCCGGTGACCGAATCGGGGGGGCGGATCCACACATCGGCGGCCACGGTCGCTGTTCTGCCCGAAGCCGAGGAGGTCGATGTCGACATCCCGGCACAGGATATCCGTATCGACACAATGCGTGCCTCGGGGGCAGGGGGGCAGCATGTCAACACGACCGATTCGGCCGTGCGGATCACGCATATTCCGACCGGGATCGTCGTGACCTCGTCCGAGAAGTCGCAGCATCAGAACCGGATGATCGCGATGCAGGTGTTGCGCGCGAAGCTCTATGACATGGAGCGACGGCGCGCCGCCGAGGCGCGCGCCGAGGACCGGCGCGCGCAGGTGGGTTCCGGCGACCGGTCCGAGCGCATCCGCACCTACAACTTTCCGCAAGGGAGGATGACCGATCATCGTATCAACCTGACGCTCTACAAGCTCGATACAGTGATGCAGGGGGATCTCGACGAGGTGATCGATGCGCTGAGCGCGGCCGATCAGGCCGCGCGCCTGGCGGCAATGGAAGCATGATGCGCGCGCAGGACGCACTGACCCAGGCCGTTACGCGGCTGAAGGCCGCACAGATCGAGGGGGCGCCGCGCGATGCGCGGTGCCTGCTGGCATATGCGCTCGGGGTCGTTCCCGACCGGCTGGTGCTTGCGCTGGCAGAACAGATGACCGAAGCGCAGATGACAGTGTTTCAGGCGGCCATCGCGGCGCGTGTGACGCGTCAGCCAGTCTCGCAGATCATCGGCCAGCGGCTGTTCTGGGGTCGTAGCTTCCGCGTGACACAAGATGTGCTCGATCCGCGCCCCGAGACAGAGACCCTGATCGAGGCCGCCCTTGCCCGCCCCTTCGCCAGTGTCCTCGATCTGGGCACTGGCAGCGGGGTCATCTTGCTGACACTGCTGGCCGAGCACGAGGACGCGCGGGGGCTGGGCGTGGACGTCTCGTCCGCAGCATTGACGGTCGCGCAACAGAATGCGCGCGCGCTGGGGCTGGAGGGGCGGGCAGAATGGCGCCGCTCGGACTGGACAAGCGCAGTCAGTGGGCAGTTCGACCTGATCGTGGCCAACCCGCCCTATATCGGTGCCGACGAGTTCGCAGACCTCTCGCCCGAGGTGCGCGACTGGGAACCGCGCGGTTCCCTGGTGCCCGAGCACTGCGATGGAAGCGGGCTTGCGGCCTATCGTCTGATCTGCGCACAGGCCACGGCATATCTGGCACCGTCCGGCTGGCTGATGGTCGAGATCGGTGCGCGCCAGGCGCGCGCGGTGGCGGATCTGTTTTCCAGCGCCGGGCTGCGCGAGGTGGCGGTTCAGCGAGACCTGAATGGACATGACCGCGTTGTGACAGGACGGTCGCCTGCCGGCTGAACGCTGCCACACAAGGACACATCCACAGGAAAAACCGCGGATTTCTTTCGGGGGGGGCTTGTCATGCCGGTCCTGACATGGCACAGACAACGCACAGGAGCGATGCGGGATTGGCGCGCGCCTGCAACCCCCATCCGCAGCATGTGTCCTTTATCCAGATGGTCATGACACGGAAGTGCTGCGCGGCATGCCCCATCAGGCAGGACAAATTTGTATGAGATCACCCAATAAACGCTCGCGTTCGAAAGGGAACCGCCCCAAGTCGCTTGGCAATATCGTCAATCGCGTCTTTGACAGTTCCGGCCCGGAGGGCAAGGTGCGCGGAACGCCCCAGCAGATCATCGAGAAATATCAGGTCCTCGCGCGCGATGCTCAACTCTCGAATGACCGCGTTGCAGCCGAGAATTTCCAGCAGCATGCCGAGCATTACACGCGCCTTCTGGCGCAGGCCCAGCGTGAGTTGCAGGTCGAGCAGGATGCCCGCCGCCAGCAGCAGGAAGAACGCAGCCGCCATCATCAGGACGACCGCCAGCCGCATGGCCAGCAGCATAACCTGCGCCGCAACGAGTCGCGCCGCACCGACGAGGAAAGCGGAGCGGAGAACGACCTGCGCAATGGCGCAGCCCATGATGCGACGATGCGCGAGTCCTTTGCCGTTCAGGATGAGGGCGGCGAAGAGCCGTCGCTGGTCGAGACCCCGGAAAGCCGCGGCGAGCAGCCCGCCAGCGACACGCCTGTGCCCGAAGCGAAACCCGCAAACCGCCGCAAGCCGCGTGCACCACGGGATGACGCAGGCGACGCCTCCGAAGCCGCGCCCAAGCCGCGCCGCACAGCGCGCAAGCCTCGCAAGAGCGCGCCCCCGGCAGAGGTGAACCCTTCGGCGGCAGGGTAACGGCGGCGCGGGCGCTACAGCCCGCCGGCCACCTCGGGCAGGATGCCGATGGCGGTCGCGCCATTGAGCACGAATTGCACCGAGAGCGCGGCCAGCAGCAACCCGAAGAGCCGTGTCATGACCATCGTGCCGGTGCGCCGCAGCACACGCTCGATGGGGACGGCCAGCAGGAACGCCAGCAGCACCAGCACGATCACGACCAGCATCACGCCGGTGATAAGCGCCATGCCATGCGCGCTGCGCCCGGTCTCGCCGATCAGCAGCACCATGCTGGCCATTGCGCCAGGCCCGGCGATCAGCGGCATGGCAAGCGGAAAGACCGACGGATCATCGGCCAGCGCCCCCTTGCCTTCATCGGCATGTCCTGCCCGGCGCTGGCTACGACGGTCGAACAGCATGTCGAGCGCGGTCAGGAACAGCAATATCCCGCCTGCGATCTGGAACGCCGGCATTGAAATGCCGATGAAGCGCAGGAAATCCTCGCCCGCGACTCCGAAGAACGCCAGCAGAAGCGCCGCTATGAGGCAGGCGCGCAATCCGATGCTGCGCCGCCGCTGCGCAGTCATGCCCTGTGTCAGCGCCACGAAGAGCGGGGCCGTGCCGATCGGGTCTATCACCACGAACAGCGTGACAAAGGCGGTGATCAGAAAGGCGGTGTCGACCAGTTCAAGCATGACTCAGAACGCCTTGAAATGCTTTGAAAGTTTCAGGCCTTGCCCCTGATAGTTCGAGGCGATCTCGGCGCCATACAGACGCTCGGGCCGCGCGGCCATGTGTTCATAGACCAGCCGCCCCACGATCTGGCCATGTTCGAGCACGAAGGGGGCCTCGTGACAGCGCACTTCAAGCACCCCGCGCGCGCCCGCGCCTCCCGCTGCGGCATGGCCGAAACCGGGGTCGAAGAAGCCCGCATAATGGACGCGGAACTCGCCCACCATGGCCAGAAAGGGGGCCATTTCGGCGGCGTAATCGGGCGGGATATGCACTGCCTCGCGGCTGACCAGGATATAGAAGGCACCGGGATCGAGGATCAGCTGGCCATCCGCGCTGTGCAGTTCTTCCCAGAACTCGCGCGGTGGATAGGCGCCCAGCCGCTCGAGGTCGATCACGCCGGTGTGGGGCTTGGCGCGATAGCCGACCAGCGTGCCGGTCTCGGGTCGCAGATCGACCGAGAACCCCAGCCCTCCCGAAATGACCGGGTCTCCGGGCACAAGGATGTCCGACTCGTGGAGCGCCCTCAGTTCGGCGTCGTCCAGCACTGCATGGCCACGGCGAAAGCGGATCTGGTTCAGCCGCATTCCGGGCCTGACAAGCACCGAGAAGGAGCGCGGGCAGATTTCGGCGTAGAGCGGGCCGTGGTAACCTTCGGATACGCGGTCGAATTCGGTGCCCTCATCGGTGATGACGCGGGTCAGGAGGTCCAGCCGCCCGGTCGAACTCTTGGCATTGGCGACCGCCTGAATGCCCGCTGGCAGCGCCAGCGATTCCATCAGCGGCACGACATAGACGCAGCCCTTTTCCAGTACGGCGCCCGCACTCAGGTCCATCTGGTGCATCTCGAATTGCCGGAGCCGGTCGGCCACGCACCGCCCCTTGCCCGCCAGAAACGAGGCCCGCACTCGCCAGGCCCGCGTGCCCAGTCGCAGGTCGAGGCTCGCAGGCTGAATCTGCGCCTCATCCACCGCCGGGCTGGCAGTGATCTCGCCGCGTGCGATCATCTCGCGCAGCATCTGTGCGGGCAGGACTCCGATCTGTGACATGCGCCCCCCTCGACCCGACTCGCGCGCTTCTGTCTTATCGAAACGGCTTGCGCTGCGAAAGGGCAGCGTGGACCGAGGGGTTGCATCCGGGCTGCCCCCTACCTACCTCGACAGGATACTGACGAATGCAGAGGAGAAGATCATGGACCGTGATACCTATGTCGAGAAGATGAAGGCAAAGATTGATGAATGGAATGCAGAGATTGCGAAATTCGAGGCGCAGACGAAGGCGGCTCAGGCTGACATGAAGGGACAGTACGAGGCCCGGCTTGCACAGATGAAGACCCAGCGCGATGCTTTCGAGGCAAAACTGCGCGAGGCGCGCGAAAGCAACGAGAAGGCCTGGAGCGATATCCGCGAGGGGATGGAGAAGGCATGGAAGGACATGTCCTCGGCCTTCGAATCGGCAATGAAACGCTAAGTGTGCGGCGAGGCCGCATCAACCGGATGTGCAGGGTGAAGTGAATTGGTCGGGCTAGCAGGACTTGAACCTGCGACCTTCCGTCCCCCAGACGGACGCGCTACCAGACTGCGCCATAGCCCGACGCTTGATGAGGGCCTGTCTACAAGATTTCCGTCCGAGGACAAGGGCGAATTCGCAGCTTTCTGATGGCCTTCAGGCGTCACTGCCCATCTTTTTGAGCAGTGCTTCCAGCCGGGCAAGCGCAGGTCCGGCCCTTGCCAGTGCCTCGGGCGGGGGCGGGGATATGCGCAGCGCATGGGCCAGCGTGCTGGCGCGCAGCGGTCGGGGCGGGGCGGGCGAATCGAGATTGGCAAAGGCGTTGCGCGGTGGCGCTGAAATTGCTTGCGCCAGGGCAGGCGCGATGCTTGCCTTCTCAGGCTCAGGCTCAGGCTCAGGCTCAGGCTCAGGCTCAGGCTCAGGCTCAGGCTCAGGCTCAGGCTCAGGCTCAGGCTCAGGCTCAGGCGTGGGAGCGGTCGCTACGGTCGTCTCCGGGGCCGACACATCCGGGGCAGGCTCGGGGGCGACCTCTGCTTCCTCGATCAGGCCGGGCTCTGCCCCGGTTTCGCCTTCGCTCACGGCATTGCCGTCATCCGGACCGGGGACGGGAGTGTCACTGCTTCCCTCGGTCTCGTTCAGAAGCCAGGCCTCTCCCCGATCAGGCGGAGTCGGCTCACCGACTGACAGGTCTTCGGGTAGCAGTTCCCCCTCGACCACGTCATCCGGACCCGACACAGGGGCGAGCGCCGCGACATGGCGAACGCCCTTTTCCGAAATGAGTTTCTGCACCCCGCGAATGGTCATGCCCTGATCGTGCAATAGCAGCTTGATGCCCGAGAGCAGGTCGATATCGACGGGACGGTAGTAGCGCCGCCCACCGGCGCGCTTGACAGGCTTTACCTGCGAAAACTTGCTTTCCCAGAAACGCAGGACATGGGCCGGGGTCTGCAACGCCTCGGACGCTTCGCTGATGGTGCGAAACGCGTCGGGTGCCTTGCGCATGAGCTGATCCTACCTGCGATTGCCTTCGGCGACCCGGGCTTTCATCAGATGTGACGGACGGAAGGTCAGCACGCGGCGCGGCGAGATCGGCACTTCCTCGCCGGTCTTGGGGTTGCGACCGACCCGGGCGTTCTTGTCGCGCACCGAAAACGTACCAAAAGAAGAGATCTTGACCTGCTCTCCGCGTGCCAGCGCGTCGGAGATATGATTGAGCACTGTGTCGACCAGAGCGGCCGATTCGTTGCGCGACAGACCGACTTCGCGAAACACGGCCTCGGTCAAATCCATTCGCGTCAAGGTTCCGTTTGACATGCGCCCCTCTCCCGATGCCTGCAGACACAATGCGCCATTGGGTTTTTCGAGTCAATATCAGGGGTTTGGCGCCAGCCGTTAAACTGGCTTCCGTATAACTACCAGCGCAACACGACAGCGCCCCAGCTCAGCCCCCCGCCAATGGCCTCGGTCAGGATCAGATCGCCGGGCTTGAAGCGCCCTTGCGCATTGGCGACCGACAGTGCCAGCGGGATCGATGCGGCCGAGGTATTGCCATGGTCCTGCACGGTCACGATCACTTTCTCCAGTGGCAGGCCCAGCTTTTGCGCCGTGCCGCGGATGATGCGCAGATTGGCCTGATGCGGCACCACCCAATCGATCTGGTCGGTCGAGAGTCCGGCCTTTTCCAGCGCCGCATGTGCGGTGGCGGCCAGTTTCTCGACCGCGTGACGAAACACCTCGCGGCCCTGCATGCGCAGCATGCCTGCCTGCCCGTTGCGCGACACACCGCCATCGACATAGAGCAGTTCCCGATATTGCCCGTCCGAGTTCAGGTCGCATGACAGCACGCCCCGGTCGGTATTGGCACCTGTCCCCGGGTGCCCCTCGAGCACCACGGCCCCGGCACCATCGCCAAAGAGCACACAGGTTGAGCGGTCGGTCCAGTCCATGATGCGCGAGAAGGTCTCGGCCCCGATGACCAGAACACGGTTGGCCTGCCCGGCGGCGATCAGCCCGGTGGCATTGGCAAGCGCAAACACAAAGCCGGCACAGACGGCCTGGATGTCGAAGGCAAAGCCCCGCGTTATGCCCAGCCCCGCCTGCACCTGCGTGGCGACAGCAGGAAAGGTATAGTCCGGGGTCGATGTCGCGACGATCACCGCGTCGATCTCGCTGGCTGCGATACCGGCATTCTCCAGCGCCGCGCGGGCGGCGTGGGTGGCCAGATCCGAGGTGAACTCGCCTTTGGCGGCAAAATGGCGCCGCTCGATACCGGAACGCGAGACGATCCATTCGTCACTGGTGTCAAGCGTGGCCGCGAATTCCGCATTGGGCACAATGCGCGCGGGCAGGTAGTGGCCGGTTCCCCGGATCACAGATCGGATCATTCTGGTGATGTCCCTGTTTGCGTGTCCTCGTCCTCGTCCCTGTGCCCGCGCGCAGCCTCGGGGCTTTTCGGGTCGAGCACTTTTTCATGCATCGCATCGGTGATGGAGACAAGCCGCTGCGAGATCCGGTCCTGGAAGCCCGATTGCGCAAGCCGGAAGGCGAGCTTGATGGCGGCCGAGACGCCGGTAGCATCGGCGGCGCCATGCGATTTCACGACCGTGCCGTTCAGCCCCAGGAAGACGCCCCCATTCATGCGCCGCGGGTCCATGCGTCGCTTCATGCGGCGTAGCGGGCTGCTGGCGATCAGCGCCGAGAGTTTCGACCAGAACCCTGCCGTGAGTTCCTCGCGCAGCGTGTCCGAGATGAGCCGCGCCGTGCCCTCGCCGGTCTTGAGCGCGACATTGCCGGTAAAGCCGTCCGTTACGATCACATCGACATGGGCCGAGGCAAGGTCGGTTCCCTCGACAAAGCCCACAAAGTCATAGCGACCGATCTCTGCGGCTTCGGCGATCAGACGTGCGGCTTCCTTGATCTCGCCGCGGCCCTTGTGCTCTTCCGTGCCGACATTAAGCAGTCCGACGCGGGGGCGCGGCGCGTTGAAGGCGTTACGGTAATAGGCGGCCCCCATCAGCGCATATTGCAGCAGCGATTCCTCATCCGCGCGCACATCTGCACCGACATCCAGCAGCGTGTTGTAGCCACTGTCCCCGCGCGAGGGCCAAAGACAGGCAATCGCAGGTCGATGCACCCCCTCGAGCCTGCGCAGCCGCAGCATGGCCACGGCCATGAGCGCGCCGGTATTGCCACAGGAGACTGCGGCCTGTGCCTTGCCCTCGCGTACCGAGGTCAGCGCCGACCACATGGAGGTCTCGCGGCCATGCCGCATGACCTGGCTGGGCTTGTCATCCATCCGCACCACGCCGGGGGAATGTGCGATCTGCGTAATTCCTGACAGCGCCTTGTGTCGCGCGACAAGCGGGGTCAGCACGCTCTCGTCGCCATGCAGGATGAAGGCGATACAGGGATTACGCGCCGCCGAGGCCGCGCAACCGGCCACGACGGCCGAAGGGCCCTCGTCACCACCCATCGCATCCACGGAAATCGTGATATTGTCGCTATGCGGAGGCGTCATTCCCTGTGGCGTGTCTGCCATGGATCACCCCGAAGCGGGCGCGCGCTCAGGCCGCGTCGTCTTCCAGATCGACATCACCCGACTGCGCGACCACTTCGCGGTCATTGTAATGACCGCAAGAGGGGCAGACATGGTGCGGACGCTTGAGTTCGCCGCAATTGGGGCATTCATTGGGGTTGGCAGCCACCAGCGCGTCATGCGCACGGCGCATGTTGCGGCGGGAACGGGTGACGCGGTTCTGTTGAACAGCCATATCGGACCTCGATTGTCAGAGCATCCCCAGCATCTCCCTTGACGGGCCGTGTGGACGCGGAAAGCGGAATGAGCGATTTCGGGGCCAATACACGGAATGCGGCACGCTTCCAAGCCCTCAATGCATGAGAGCATGAAATAATGACTTTCGCGCGCGGCACAAGTCCTATTCCTCTGGTGTGCCGCCGGGGGCGAGCTTGTCCCTGAGCGCGGCAAGCGCCGCAAAGGGTTTCGGGCGATCCTCTTCCACCGGGGTTGCGCCAGGCAGGACACGGGTAAGCACGGAGGCGGGCAGTTCTGCGCCCTCGGCACGCGGAAAGGCCGGCAGCGCCAGTACCAGCGCCTCGAGTGCGATCACGCTCAGGTCGATGGTGGCGCCCAGCGGCTCTGTCGTGTCATCCTCGGGCATCTCGATTTCCAGCCCTTCGGGCTCTGCTATGTCGGCAAGGAATCGGCGCAGCACCGGCTCGTCGATCCGTGTCACGACAGGAGCGAGCGTGACCGCGCAGGCTTGCACCACTGTCGCGCCCAGCCGTGCCTGCACCTCCCAGTCACGTTTGCCCAGAGGGCGCAGGCTGCCGGTGAAACGGAACTTGCGCAGCCCTTCCAGCCCCAGCAGCCCGGCGATGCGCGCGCGCAGCGGTGCATCGGGCCGCAGGTCGAATTCCTGGGGCTTGCGCGCGTCAAGTTGTGCCAGACGCACGGGGGCCGCAAGTGCGATCCGGGTGATATCCTGTGGTGTGTCGGTCAAGGGGTCTGTTTCCCGAGAGAGGTCTTTGCAGCACATAGTTATAGGCGCTTTCGTTCCATTCTTGAAGTGTGCCGCGTCCTTCTGTATCCCTTTGCCCAGAACGGCTGGCCCGCTCGGCCCCGCCCGCAGTCGATAACCGGCGCCCCGGGGCAATCCCGTGCCGGACGGAAGGCATAAGGACAGGACAGTTTCATGACGAAAGCAGCGCTCTGGCTCGTTACTCCGTTTCTGTTTCTGGCCCTTGCCGGATGCAGCCCGATCCAGCGCTTTCACGGCTATGCGCCCGATGACACCCAGCTTGCAGAGATCGAGGTCGGGCGCGACACACGCGCGACTGTCGCCGAGAAGGTCGGTCGGCCGGGCATGTCGGGCGTCATGGAAGGTTCGGCCTGGTATTACGTCCAGAGCGACTGGGTAGAGCAGGGCTGGCGCGCGCCTGTCGAAGTCAATCGCGAGGTCGTCGCGATCTCCTTCGACGGGGCCGACCGCGTGTCCAATATAGAGCGCTTCGGTTTGCAGGATGGCGAGGTGGTGCCGCTCTCGCGCCGTGTGACCTCGACCGGGCCGACCGGCCTGACAATGTTGCGCCAGCTTCTGAGCAATCTGGGCCAGTTCAATCCGGCGCAGATGCTGGGCAGACGCTAGAGCCGGGAGGCGGTTTGCCAGAGGGCGGGAGGCATCCTGAGCCATGCCACACTCTGCAGAACACACGAAACACGACCTTGCCGACCCGTGGATGCCGTCCGGATTCGACTTCGGACGGCTGCGCATCGAGATTGCAAGCGGTCCGGCGGAGATGGATGCGGTGCAGCGGTTGCGCGCGGCCCGCTTCCGGGGCGGGCATGGCAGCGACTTGGACCGTTTCGATACGGCCTGCCAGCACCTCCTGGTTCGCGCCCTGCCCGATGGTGCGCCTGTGGCCGCAGCGAGGTTGCGCCTGCTGGCCGACCCGCAGACTACGGCCGAAAGCTACACAGCGCAGTTCTATGACCTTGGAAAACTTGCCAAAGCAGGGTTTCGCCTGATGGAGATCGGGCGCATCTGCATTGTCGAAGGGCAGATACAGGACCCTGACATCCTGCGCGCGCTGCTGGCGGGGTTGACGCGACGGGCGGTGGCGCTGCGTGCGCAGATGCTGGTGGGCTGCGCGTCCTTTCCGGGGGCGACGGTCGCGCGCCACGCCGCGGCGCTGCGCCACCTGGCTGCCCATAGCATCGGCCCCGAGGCGCTGCGTCCGCGCAGGCGGGCAGGCACGCAGATCATCGATCTGCCGCGCGAAGAGCCAGCGGAAGGTGCGGCGGGGCTGCGCGGGATGCCGCCCCTGCTGCGCATGTATCTGGGCATGGGCGGTTGGGTCTCGGATCATGCCGTCTGCGACCCCGATCTCGACACGCTGCATGTGTTCACTGCCGTCGAGCCGGGCCGCATCCCGCCAGCACGGCTGCGCGCGCTGTGCGCGCTTGCCGGTGGGCGGTTGTTTCCGCAGCCGTTTGGCTTATCTTGAGCGCATGTCAATATCATCGCGGCACAGGACAGGATTACGGACCATGCCCACACGTTCAACCCCAATGGGCCAGCTCGCCCGGCTGGACCCGGTCTGGAGCCGGATCCGCGAGGAAGTCACCGAAGCCGTGGCAAAGGAGCCGCTGCTGGGGGGCATGTTCCACTCGTCGGTGCTGCATCACCAGACGCTGGAACAGGCGCTTGCCTTCCGGCTGTCACAGAAACTGGCCTCGGCAGAGCTTTCCGAGCAGATCCTGCGCGAGATCATGGATGACGCCCATGCCGATGACCCCTCGCTCGGCGAGGCTGCGCGAGCGGACATCGTCGCCACATACGAGCGCGATCCGGCGTGCAACCGCTTCATGAAACCTCTGCTGTATTTCAAGGGCTTCCAGGCGGTTCAGGCGTATCGCATTGCGCATTGGCTGTGCCGCGCCGGACGCAGCGATTTCGCGAGCCTGATCCAGATGCGCGTGTCGGAAGTCTTCGGTGTCGATATCCATCCCGGGGCACGGATCGGCAAGGGAATCATGATCGACCACGCCCATTCCATCGTCATCGGCGAGACTGCCGTGGTGGGTGACAATGTGTCGATGCTGCATTCGGTGACGCTGGGCGGCACCGGCAAGGAAGATGGCGACCGTCACCCTAAGATCGGCACCGGTGTGCTGATCGGGGCCGGGGCCAAGGTGCTGGGCAATATCCGCGTGGGCGATTGCGCGCGAATAGCGGCCGGTTCCGTGGTGCTGGAGGATGTCCCTGCGCGCAAGACCGTTGCCGGCGTGCCCGCACGAATCGTGGGCGAGGCGGGCTGTGCGCAGCCCTCGATGACGATGGACCAGCTTTTTCGCGGCGAGATCTGAGCCGCGCAGCCTTAACTTCCGGTTGAAGGGCGGGGCCTGCGGCTCCGCCCTTGTGCATTCATGGAAGTATTGTGCGTGCAGGACGCAGGTCGGACCGCCGACTCGTGGTCCTGCCCCGCGTCGCGATGGCAGGGCAGGTCACAATGGCACGGTCGGATCGCCAAAGCCCTGCGGGACATAGAGGTTATGTGCCCCAAGATTTTTCACATCTGTCTCGCCACACAGGGCCATGGTGGTGTCGAGTTCCTTGTGGATGATCTCCAGCGCCTTCGTCACGCCCTGTTCGCCCATCGCCCCCAGCCCATAGATGAAGGATCGCCCGACATAGGTTCCCTTTGCCCCGAGTGCCAGCGCCTTGAGCACGTCCTGCCCCGAACGGATGCCCGAGTCGAAATGCACTTCGACCCGGTCGCCCACGGCATCGATGATCGAGGGCAGCATCCGGATGGAGGAGACGGCGCCATCAAGCTGCCGCCCGCCATGGTTGGAAACCACGATCGCATCGGCGCCGATCTCGGCGGCGCGGCGGGCGTCTTCGGGTTCCATGATGCCCTTGACGATCATCTTGCCGCCCCACCATTCCTTGAACTGTGCAATCCGCTTCCAGTCGAGCGCGGGATCGAATGCCTCTGCGGTCCAGGCCGACAGAGATCTCGGGTCGGTCACGCCCTTGGCATGGCCCACGACATTGCGGAAGGTGCGCCGATGGGTTCCCATCATTTCCAGCCCCCAGGGGATCTTTGTCATCAGGTTGAGGATGGATTTCATGGTCAGCTTGGGGGGCGCGGACAGGCCGTTCTTCAGGTCCTTGTGGCGCTGGCCCAGGACCTGCAGATCGACCGTCACGACGATGGCCGAGCAGTTGGCCGCCCGCGCGCGCTCGAACAGGCGGCGCATGAAATCGTCATCCTTAAGCGTATAGACCTGAAACCAGAAGGGTTTTGTTGTGTGTTGGGCGACATCCTCGATCGAGCAGATCGACAGGGTGGAGAGCGTGAAGGGTATGCCGAATTTCTCGGCGGCGCGGGCTGCCTTGATCTCGCCATCGGCCGACTGCATTCCGGTCAGCCCGACCGGTGCGAGCGCCATCGGCATCGCGACCTCCTCGCCGATCATGGTCGAGCGGGTGCTGCGCCCGGTCATGTCCACCGCGACGCGCTGTTTCAGGCGGATATGCCGGAAATCGCTGACATTTTCGCGGAATGTCTGTTCGGTCCAGCTGCCCGACTCTGCGTAATCATAGAACATTCTCGGGGTGCGCCGTTCATAGATTCGGCGCAGATCCTCGATATTGGTGATGACCGGCATATTCTCCCCCTCCGAATTGGTAAGAAAACTTTACCGACACGGCAGGGCGCGTGCAAGCCTTTCGCGCAATCACGACAGAATGCGCTTGATCCACCCTTTCGTCGGGGAGGCTTCGACAGTCTCGTCGGGCGGCGTCGGGGATGATTCGGGGGGCGGGCCCTCCAGTTGTTCCTGAAGGCGGGTGAAGAACTCGCCCGCCATGCGCCGCGCGAATCCGTCCACAATCCGGCTTCCGAGTTGGGCCAGTTTGCCGCCGACCTTGGCATCTACCTCGTAATGCAGCAGCGTGTGCCCGTCTTCGGTCGGGCTGAGCGAGACCCGCGCCTGGCCCTTGGCAAAGCCTGCCGCACCTCCCTTGCCCTCGCCAACCAGAGTGCAGCTTTCACCCTCGGTCACGTCCTGCATGGTCACCGAACCCCTGAAGGTCGCCTTCACCGGTCCGACCTTCTGGGTCACTGTTGCCTCGTAGCCTTCCTCGGCAGAACCGGTCAGCGACTCGCAACCGGGCACGCAGGCTTTCAGCACATCGGGGTCGAACAGGGCGGCCCAGACGGTTTGTAGCGGGGCCGCGATGGTACGGTCTTCGGACATCTGCATGTGGGTCACTTCCTTCGTGCCGGCACGGTCTCTTCGCGTCAAGCATAGCCAATGCGTGTGGCATTTCAATCAGCGCATTGGGGAGCAGCGTGACAGGCCGGCGGTTGACGAAAGGTCAATTTTGTGATCACATTTTTCGATGCAACCTGCACTGATCCGCCCCGGCCTGAATGATGCGCCTGCGCAATCCGCGCATGAGCGCGTCTATCGCGGGTTGCGCCAGCAGGTCATGCATGGCGAACTCAATCCCGGCACCGCCTTGACCCTGCGCGGGATCGGCAAGAGTTTCGGCGTCAGCATGACGCCCGCGCGCGAGGCCGTGCGGCGGCTGACAGCCGAAGGCGCGCTCTCGCTCTCTGCCTCGGGGCGGGTGACGACGCCCGAACTGAGCAATGAGCGGATCGAGGAACTGGCCTCTATCCGGGCGCTGCTGGAGCCGGAACTGGCCAGCCGGGCCCTGAGGCGTGCGCATCTGGCGCTGATCGACCGGATGGAGAGCATCAACGAGGCCAATGCCCGCGCCATCCACAACCAGAATCCGGTGGATTACATCCGCACCAATCTGGAGTTTCACCGCACGCTTTATCTGCGCGCGCAGAGCCCGGCCATGCTGGGTCTGCTGGAAACTGTATGGCTCCAGCTCGGACCTACGATGCGCATGCTCTACACGCGGATCAGGCGCACCACAGCCCCGCCGCATCACCGGCTGATCCTCGAGGCGTTGCGCGCGGGCGATGATGCCGCACTACGGCTGGCGCTGCGCACGGATGTGACACAGGGATTACGGCATTTGCAGGTCTAGCAACGGGAGGAAAGACGCATGTGGCGGATCGTTTCCGTGATTCTGCTGTTTGGAATGTCGCAGGGTGGCGGGCAACCCGCTGCGGCACAGGCCTTCACCACGCAGGAAGAGGTGCAGCCGATTCTGGAAGTGACCCGCGCGAACTGGATCGCGGTCGGCACGCAGACCGGGCAGGACCTGCTCTATTTCACGCATCTGCTCAGTTGGCGCTGCGGAATCGCGCAGATCCGCTACGGGCTCAACGGGGCCGCGCCCGAGACGGAGCTTGCGATGGAACCCTGCTATCTGGAGTTGGTGACACCCAATGCCATCCGCGAGTTGCCCTTCGTCATTCATGGGCTTCACAGCATCGAGAGTGTGAGTGTCGAGGTGGAATTTGCCGATGGGCAGGTGCTGCGCGAGGAGTTCGAGCGTGCGGCGATCCGGCTTGACTGACGCGCGTGCCGGTCATCCGGTTACAGGTTTCGCGACAATGGGCGGCGGATCGCGCTTCCCGCGCAACCATTCCGGCGGCTATCCCGTGCCCCTCTGGCCCCGGGCAGGAGCGATTTCGCATTGTAAGACGTATCGAATGGGTTTGCCGCCCGGACGCGGCGCAAGGGTGCAGGTCACCTGGCGCCAGTCATTGCATGATGGTCCGCGAACAGTGCCTTGAAATGGCAGGATGCCCCGGCCGGCGGCCGGGGCACCCTGTCGCTGTGTCAGCGGCGGCTCAGGTGCTGGGTTCCGGTTCCAGCCCGCCGTCATCCTCGGACCCACGCTTGCGCCCGCGGGTTTTCGGGATCGCAGCGACCGAGGGGGCGGAGGCGCCGCGCCCGTCCTCGTCATCATCGCCACGGTTGAGCGGTTCACCGCGCATGATACGCTTGATGTCCGGTCCTGTCAGGGTCTCGTATTCCAGCAGGCCCTGCGCGAGGTTCTCAAGCTCCTCGCGATGCTCGGTCAGGATACGCTTGGCAGTATCATAGCCTTCCTGCACCAGGTCGCGCACCTTGTCGTCGATATGCTTCTGAGTCAGTTCCGCGTGATTGCGCCCGCCGCCGTAATTACCCAGAAAACTCTGCTGCTCATTTGCGTAGTCGACATAGCCAAGGTCCTGGTCAAAGCCGAATTGCGTGACCATGGCACGGGCGATCTTGCTGACCTGCTGGATGTCGCTCGCCGCGCCAGAGGTCACGGCATCGGTGCCGAAGACCAGTTCCTCGGCCACGCGCCCGCCCATCGCCATGGCGATCTTGGACTTGTACTTGCGATAGCTGACCGAGAGCTGGTCGCGTTCGGGAAGTGACAGCACCAGACCCAGCGCGCGCCCGCGCGGGATGATGGTGGCCTTGTGGATCGGGTCATGTTCGGGGACATGCATGCCGACGACAGCATGGCCGGCCTCGTGATAGGCGGTCAGTTTCTTCTCATCCTCGGACATGACCATCGAGCGCCGCTCGGCGCCCATCATGACCTTGTCCTTGGCATTCTCGAAATCGTCCATGGTCACGAAGCGCCGGTTGTTGCGCGCGGCTGTCAGCGCGGCCTCGTTCACGAGATTGGCAAGATCCGCGCCCGAAAAGCCGGGTGTGCCGCGCGCAATGATGCGCAGGTCCACATTCGGCCCTAGCGGAACCTTGCGGGCATGAACGCCGAGGATCTTCTCGCGCCCCTTGATGTCGGGATTGGGCACCTGCACCTGGCGGTCGAAACGACCGGGACGCAGCAGCGCCGGGTCCAGCACGTCGGGGCGGTTGGTGGCGGCGATGATGATGATGCCCTCATTGGCCTCGAACCCGTCCATCTCGACCAGCAGTTGGTTCAGCGTCTGCTCGCGCTCGTCATTGCCACCGCCATAGCCGACACCGCGCGAGCGGCCAACCGCGTCGATCTCGTCGATGAAGACGATGCAGGGCGCGTTCTTCTTCGCCTGCTCGAACATGTCGCGCACGCGGCTGGCGCCGACACCCACGAACATCTCGACAAAATCGGAGCCGGAAATGGTGAAGAAGGGCACACCGGCCTCGCCTGCAATGGCGCGGGCCAGCAGCGTCTTGCCGGTGCCCGGAGGGCCGACCAGCAGCGCGCCCTTGGGAATCTTGCCGCCCAGGCGCGAGAATTTCTGCGGGTTGCGCAGGAATTCGACGATCTCTTCCAGTTCGTCCTTGGCCTCGTCGATGCCTGCGACATCGTCAAAGGTGACGCGGCCGTGCTTTTCGGTCAACAGCTTGGCCTTGGACTTGCCAAAGCCCATCGCGCCGCCGCGTCCGCCACCCTGCATCCGGTTCATGAAATAGATCCAAACACCGATCAGCAGCAGGAAGGGCAGCCAGAGCATGAGCGTTGACAGGAATCCCGATTGCTGCTGCGGGCGCGCCTCGATTGGCACTTCCGCATCCAGCAGACGCTGCATCAGGCTGGCGTCATCGGGGCGGATGGTCGAATATTGCTGCCCGTCACTGCCCACGAAGATGACCCGCTCACCATCAATGGTCACGCGGCTGACCTGGTTGTTGTCAATCCGGGCAATGAACTCCGAATAGGTGACGCTGCGCGCCGAACTGGTCGACTGTCCCGTACTGAACATGTTGAAAAGCATGATCATCAACAGGAAGAGTACGATCCAGAAAGCGAAATTCCGTGCGTTGCCCACGGGCCTCTCCTCTTGTCAGTCGCATCAGGGGCAGAGATGCGCCTGATTTGCTTGTAGTCTAAATAGCGATTATGGGCCGGTATTCAATGCGAATGCGCCTTCGCGGGCGGCAGGTGGCGGGGAAAGCTGCACGATCGCGCGCCAATCCGGTGCCAGACCGGCCAGCGGCGCGGCAATCAGCCGCGCACCCTGCCAGACAGCGGGGCTGGCCTGGAGCGAGCGGCGCGGCAGGCACCATGCCGTGCGGTCAGGGCATTGTGCCAACCCCTCGGCCCCGAGGGCCGCAACCTCGAACCCCGCAGTCGCGAAACCCTCGGGTGGGATGATTCGCCAGCGCCGGTCCCAGAGCGCGCCCACAGGGGCACGCTGGCCCGCGACGGCCTGTGCCTCCCGGGTGATGCGCAGATGCTGGCTGTCGCGCATCATCTGGCATCCGTGGAGCGTGGCAACCGGGGAGCCCAGCGCGCCTTTTAGCGCGCTCAGGCGCGGGCGATAGGGGCTGGAGGCGATCTGGCAGAGCGCGCGCGCAACAAGCCGGTGGCGTGTCTCGTCGGGCAGGGCATCGAGGGCGGGCGCATCGAAGACAATATCACCGTGCTCATGGCGCATGACCCGCGCGGCGGCCTGATCCGCCGCAGCCTCCAGCACGGCGCGCGCGTCCTGCATGTGCTGCGCGGTCTGCACCAGCCGCGCGCGGGTAAGGCCGAGCGCCTCGAGATGTTGCAGCATCTGGCGCGTCCTGACCCGGTCGAAGTCGGCATTCTCGTTGCTCGGGTCTTCGAGCCATGCCACGCCGCGTGCGCGCAGCCAGTCGCGTAACTCGCTGCGGGTCATGCCCAGAAGCGGGCGTAGCCAGCGCAGGCCATGGGTCGCCGTGCAGGGCGTCATTGCCGATAGCCCGTCCACACCAGAGCCGCGCGCGAGCCGCATCAGCACGGTCTCGGCCTGATCGTCGCCGGTATGGCCAAGCGCGACCGTATCAAGCCCTTCGGCGCGCGCCCAGTCTGCGAGCAGATGGCGACGCGCGGTGCGTGCCGCCTGCTGAAGATTGCCGCGCCCGTCCCAGCCCTGCCAGTGCAGGACCATGTGGGGCAATCCCAGCGCCTGCGCCTCTCGCGAGACATCGCGTGCCTCGCGTGCAGAGCCTTCGCGCAATCCGTGATCGACACTCGCCACTTTCAGCACCCGCCCTTGCGCCCAGCCTGCGGCCAGATGCATCAGCGCGGTCGAGTCGCTGCCGCCCGAGACAGCGAGACCCAGCCTCGCCGGCGGGCCGACAGGGAACAGCCCCTCCATCGCCATGGCAAAGCGGGCCTCCACGGTCATGGGCAGGCAAGGCGTGCGCGGGCCTCCTCGGCCTCGGCCGCCTCTCCGCTGGCGGGGAAGCGCGTGCGCAGTTCATCGAACATCACGCAGGCTTCCTCGCGCTGGTCCAGCCGTGCCAGCGAGTCGCCCAGCGCCAGCAGCGCGCGCGGTGCGTCGGTGCCCTCGGGGTCGGCCAGATAGAGGTTGAGATAGGTGCGCGCGGCATCGGATTCGGCCCCGCGCGCCCGATGCGCGGCCCCGAGCAGGAAACTGGCTTCGGCACCCAGCGGGCTGCCGGGGTAGAATTCTATGAATTGCTGCAACGTCAGCGCCGCGCCCTCATGGTCGCCCGCATCCGCCATCTCGCGCGCAGCGTCAAAGGCTGCGCGCTCGCCCGCGGCAAGCTGCGGGGCCTCGGCGCCGCCCGTGCTCTCGCCGCCCAGCGGGCGGGGCGGGGGCAGGGCAGACGTATCGCCCCCTTCAAGTTCGGTCAGCCGGAACTCCAGATCGCCCAGCCGGTTGCTGGCCTCGTCAATCGCACGGCGGATACGGAATTCCAGCTCTTCCGTACGCCCGGTCAGGCGGGCGAGTTCCTCGCGGATGCGCTCGACCCGGTCGATCAGATTGCCATCAAAGCCGGGCTGGCTGGCCGCCGCGCCCGAGGAGAGCTCCCGCGCCAGATCGGCCACCACGGCACTGAGCGCCGACAGTTCCGAGCGCAGCTCGGCCACGCTTTCGGCCTGGGCTGCGGGCGCGGCGAGAATAGCCGCGCCCAGCAGGATTGCGCGCAGCCGCCGCATCAGCTTGTCCGTCCGCCCGAGACGACCGTCACCGCGCGGCGGTTGATATCCCAGCAGCGCTGTTCGGGGCAGGCCTCGACCGGGCGTTCCTTGCCGTAGCTGACAGTGCGCATCCGGCCTGCGCTGATGCCCTGGGCGATCAGATACTGCATCACCGTATTCGCGCGCCGTTCGCCGAGGCTGACGTTGTATTCGCGCGTGCCGCGCTCATCGGCATGGCCCTCGATCAGGATTGCGAATTGCGGATTGGCGCTCAGCCAGCGCGCCTGCGCGTTCAGTGTCGCGCGCCCGTCTTCGCTCAGCGAGGAACTGTCGGTGGTGAAGAAGACCCGGTCGCCAATGCGTTGCTGGAAATGCGCGACGGAATTGGGGTCGTTCGGGTCGCCCAGCATTCCGGACTGGATGCCACCATCGTTGAAACCACCGAAGCCGTCGGTGCCACCACCGCCGAACGTGCCGCCGGTGCGGGGATTGTTGCAGGCGGCAAGGGCCAGAGCGGCCAGCACCAGAAGCGTCTTGGAAGTCAGGGTCATGTCTGTCTATCCCTCGGGAAAAGTTGAAGTGTTAGGTAGCTGATTCAGGAGTGGAGCAGAACGGGTCAGGGCTGCAGTGGTCCCCAGGCCGGGTCGGAGGCAGCCCCGGGGGTCGGCACGCGGCGCAGGTTCCGCCCGGTGATGTCGACTGAAAAGAGCGCAGGGTCGCCACCCGCCGTTTCGCGGGTGAACATGATCACGCGCCCATTTGGCGCCCAGGTCGGCCCCTCGTCAAGGAACGAGGCCGTGAGCAGCCGCTCCTCGGACCCGTCCGTGCGCATCACGCCGATATGAAAACGCCCGGCATGCGATTTTGTGAAGGCGATCAGGTCGCCGCGCGGCGACCAGACCGGCGTCGAATAGCGGCCCTGCCCGAAGCTGATCCGCCGCGCCTCGCCCCCGCTTGCAGGCATGATGTAGATCTGCGAGGTGCCCGAGCGGTCGGATTCGAAAGTGATGAAGCGTCCGTCCGGCGAGAAGCTGGGGCTGGTCGCGATCGAGGACGAGGCGGTCAGTTGCAGCATCTGCCCCGAGCCGAGATCGAGCCGGTAAAGATCGGTATTGCCCCCGCGCGCCGCCGACAACACGAGCGACCGCCCATCCGGCGCGAAGCGCGGCGAAAAGGTCATGGCGCCGGGAATGTCGCCCACAAGCTGGCGCTGGCCGGTTGCAAGGTTCATCAGCGCCACTCGGGGACTGCCGGTCTCGTAGGAGGTATAGACGGCACGATCCCCCGCCGGAGCGACGCGCGGCGCAATCACCAGTGCGCGCCCGTCGGTCAGCATCTGCACATTCTCGCCATCCTGATCCATGATCGCCAGCCGCTTGGTGCGGTTGCCGCGCGGGCCGCTCTCGCTGATGAACACCACGCGGCTGTCGAAATACCCGCCTTCGCCGGTGATCCGGCTGTAGATAGCATCCGAGACCTTGTGTGCCATGCGCCGCCAGTTGTCGGTCGACCCTGCAAACTGCATCCCTTGCCCCATCTGCTGGCCCGAGAGCACGTCGAACAGGCGGAACTTGACGCTCATGCGGTTGCCCGAGACCTCGACCGCGCCTGTAATAAGCGCCTGAACATTGATCGCGCGCCAGTCGGCAAAGCTGACCCCGGCATCGAAACTCGTGACCCGCGCAATATGCGCCTCACGCGGGACTTCGCGGAACAGGCCGGTATTGGTCAGGTTCGCGGCCACCACGCGCGCAAGCGCGTCGGCGAACTGGCTGCCGGCGCTGTTTTCGGGCACGAAGGCAGGCACGGCAAAGGGCATCGGCTCGATCACGCCTTCGGTGATCTGTAACCGCAGGGGCTGGGCCTGGGCTGGCAAGATCGTGCCAGGCATGGCCAGCAGCAGGATGGACAGGAGCAGGAAATACCGGGTCATCTGAGCCTCATGCCTTCGGGGTTGAATGTTATCTCGATATCACGCCAGGCCTCGTACCTGTCCACCGGAAGGCCATATCCGTCGCCTTCGCAGCGGATAATTGCCCGCCGGGCCGCGTCGAAGGCTTGCTGGACAGCCGTTTCCGTACCGCCTGAGGCCGAGACGATGCGGATCGAGCCCTGTTCGTGACGCGCGGCTGGCGTCATTGAAAGGGCCACCGTGACCGTGACCTGCTGCGCATCGGTCGAGAGCACGCCAATATTCCAGCATTGCTGGATCGCGAGGCGCAGGGCATCGGCCTCGGAGGAAGAAAGCGCGGCACTGGCCGAGGATGTCGCGGCGGCGCCTGTGCCGATCTGCTCGGAAAGTGCCGCAGCCAGAGCTTCTGCGATCGCGTCGGTTGGCGGGGCTTCCGGCGCGGGTGCCGGCGCGGGGGTCGGTGTCGGCGCGGGGTCGGGCGTCGACGCGGGGGCGGCCGCCACCTCGGG